>JAGBIH010000070.1 GCA_017935095.1 Ruminococcus sp. | reverse complement strand
GACTGGAGTTCAGACGTGTGCTCTTCCGATCTGTGGTGATGTCGGCGGCGGCGATGTTGGCGGCGGTGATGTCGGCGGCGGTGATGTCGGCGGCGATACCCCCGAATACGGACAATGATAAATAAGGTGATATTTTGGATAATTAAATAAGACTTTGCTGTCCTTGCCATTTTGGTCTGGAAAGCGTACTGAAATATGAAATAATTAAAATCGGCGGTACTGACCTTAAAGTCAGCGACGGTAAAATAAGCTTTACGGGCGACGAAAATATCCTCGCCCGTGCAAACCTCTGCCTCTCAACCGCCGAAAGAGTGCTCATTGAACTGTTTGAATTCCGTGCTTCTACCTTTGAGGAGCTGTTTCAGGGAGTCAAGGCTATTGAGCTCGAACGCTATATAGGTCCTGAGGACGCATTCCCTGTAAAGGGCTATTCACTCAATTCAACTCTCCACAGCGTACCCGATTGTCAGGCAATAATAAAAAAAGCAGCTGTTGAACGCCTTAAATCAAAGTACGGCATCAGCTGGTTTGAGGAAACAGGCTCACCTGTACAGATTAAATTCAGCATCCTCAAGGATGTTGTCACAATTTACCTCGACACAAGCGGTACGGGACTACATAAAAGAGGCTACAGACGTAATTCAAACGCTGCCCCGATTAAAGAAACTCTTGCGGCAGGAATTATCGATCTTGCCCGTGTAAGACCTGATTCAATCGTCTGCGACCCGTTCTGCGGAAGCGGTACTCTCCTGATTGAGGCGGCTCTTAAAGCTCTCAGAATCGCTCCCGGTATCAACAGACGCTTTGCCGCTGAAAAATGGTCCTCTCTTGACCCTAAGGTCTGGCAGGAGGAACGTAAGCGTGCTATCGACAATGTAGACCGCTCTGCTAAATTTCAGGGAATCGGTTTTGATATCGACGACTCTGCTGTTGCGCTGACTCTTGATAATGCACATAAGGCAGGCATCAAATCACGTATGAAAATTGAACAGGCTGATATATCTAAGTTCCGTCAGCCGGATAATTCTATTGTAATATGCAATCCTCCCTACGGCGAAAGACTGCTTGAGCTTCGTGAGGCAGAAGATATTTACCGTCAGATGGGACGTGTTCTCGGAAAAGGCGGCAGCAGACAAAGCTATGTCATCTCTCCTCATGAGCAGTTTGAACAGTTCTTCGGCGCTGACGCACGTAAGAGAAGAAAGCTCTATAATGGCATGATAAAGTGTCAGCTTTATATGTACTTTTAAATAAAAAAGCTCCGGATTACGGAGCTTTACTTATAGGTGAACTATGAATTCAGATTTAAAACGGAAGCTTCTCCACTTCCTCTATCCTACACGCTGTCCTGTATGCGGAGAATTTATTGACGCTTCTGAGCGTTTTTGTCAGGACTGCTATAATAAGCTCAACCTTTATAACGGTTCTTTTACGGTCAGAGGTACATCAGGATTTACCTCCGTATTCGTATATGATGAGAATATTTCGCCTGCCGTTATGCTGCTCAAAAACGGCGTCTGCGGCAATGCCGATTACGCTCTCGGAGGCGAGCTTGCTGATAAGCTGAAAAAAGACGGTATCGCACAGAAAACCGACCTCATCATACCTGTCCCGATGCATAAAAAAGCTAAACGCAGCCGCACATTCAATCAGGCTGAGCTTATTGCTAAGGTTATCGGCGAAAGCCTCGGTATTCCTGTCTGTACTAATGCCGTCACTAAAAACAAATCAACAGCTGCACAGAAAAACCTGAACAGACTGTGGCGGCAGTTTAATCTCAAGGGCGCATTTGAGGTAACTCAGAAATCGCTGATTGAAAATAAACGCATACTGCTCCTCGATGACATTTGCACTACAGGAAGTACTTTCGCCGAAATCGCAGAGGTGCTCCTAACAAACGGTGCTGCAGAGGTAATGTGCGCAAGCTGCTGTAAAACTCTGCCTCCGAAACGCAAAGCTGATGAACAGAAAAAAGACTGAACTTAAATTCAGTCTTTTTTATATACAGAGCTTTTACTCATACCTTGCCACTGAAAGACGCTTATTTGTACGGATTAAAGTCTCCCCTTAAAATCATCATAGCCAAACTCTCTCAGAGCTTCCACAGTTCCGTCTTTCCTGAGAAGCATTATCGACGGCAAAGGCATTCCGTTGAATGTATTATTTTTCACCATTGAATAAATCGCCATATCTGAGAAAACAAGACGATCACCGATTTTCAGAGGCTCATCAAAGGAATACTCCCCTATTGAATCGCCTGCAAGACAGGTCTGTGACCCAAGACGGTAAGTATACGCTTTTTCATTTGCCTCACCTGAATTTATAAGCGGTGGTCTGTATGGCATTTCAAGCACATCAGGCATATGACAGGCGGCAGACGTGTCCAGAATAGCAATCGGCATATCATTTTCAATAAGGTCAAGAACCTCAGTCACAAGATAGCCTGCATTGAGAGCAATTGCCTCTCCCGGTTCAAGATAGACCTCCAGACCGTATTTTTCCTGCATACGTCTGATACAGCGCTCAAGGCGTGGAATATCATAGTCCGGACGTGTTATGTGGTGTCCCCCGCCGAAATTTATCCATTCCATCTGCGGCAGTATATCCCCGAAATTTTCCTCTACTGCATTGAGTGTCTTTTCAAGGTCGTCCGAATTCTGCTCGCACAGAGTATGGAAATGCAGACCTGTTACTCCTTGCAGATCATCTGTATTGAAATTCTTTCTTGTAATACCAAGACGTGATTTCGGCGAACACGGATCATATATCTCGTGACCCTCCTGTGTGGAGAATTCAGGGTTGATACGCAGTCCGATTTTCTTTCCTGCTGCCAGTACACGCTCACGGTAACGGTCCAGCTGAGTAAAGGAGTTAAATATTATATGTCCGCAGTACGAAATAATCTCGTCGATTTCAGATTCACGATATGCTGCTGAAAACACATGATTTTCCCTGCCCATCTGCTCATAACCGAGCTTTGCTTCATATAGTCCGCTGCATGCTGTACCTGAAAGATACTCACCTATAAGCGGATATACATGATAGCATGAAAAAGCCTTCTGTGCAAGCAGGATTTTAGCTCCTGTACGCTCCTGAACTCCACGCAGAAGCTCAAGATTATGTGTCAGCTTTGCCTCGTCAACAACATAGCACGGAGTTGTAAGCTCCATAATTTTTTTTATGTTATTCATTGCGCTTTTTCTTCTCTCTGCGTTCACTCTTACGCACGTATGATATGCTTGCTGTCGGGACAATATATTCAAATCTTGAATTATCCACGAATCTTATCCAGCCCTCACCGATTTCCTCGATTATACCGGAATAATATAACTGCATACTCTGCTCTCTGATACCAAGATGACACGGTATATTTATGTATTCTCTTAAAACATCTTCCAATCTCATTTTCTTTTCCCCGACTATTAAATTATACAAATCTTACAGCAGTACCGTATGCAATTACCTCTGCTGCACCCTGCATAACTGCTGACGATGTATAACGAATATTAACAACAGCATCTGCACCGAGTGACTCAGCCTCCATCACCATTCTCTTTGTCGCAAGCGCACGTGCTTCGTTCATCATATCATTGTAAGCCTTCAATTCTCCGCCTACAATAGTCTTAAAGCTCTGCATAATGTCCTTGCCTACGTGCTTTGACTGAATTGTCGAACCCTTTACAAGTCCGAGCATTTCCAGATTCTTTCCTGAAATATAATCAGTATTTACTAAGATCATCTTCTTCACCATTCCTTATTTCTTCAATTCTCTCAACGAGAGTATATATTGACAATACTATTCCACCAATTGCAATCAATGCAAATATCAGTCCAATAATATTTAATACTATAATAGAGATAAGCATCAGAAATGCGTATATCACAAGATACAGTATACATATAACAGGTGGAATTATCTTTTTTGTATGCTTCTTCATTTTTATTAATCAACAAGAACAGGATTGAAGTCCTCTTCCCAAGGGAGTCCCCACTTGTTGAGTGCATCCATGAACGGATCAGGGTCAAATTCTTCAATATTGTAAACGCCTGCCTTGTTCCACTTTCCTGTCATAATCATCATTGCACCGATCATTGCAGGTACTCCGGTTGTATAGGAGATAGCCTGTGAACCAACCTCCTTATAGCATTCCTGATGGTCACAGATATTGTAGAGGTAATAATTCTTGTCCTTGCCGTCCTTCTTTCCACGGAATATACAGCCGATATTTGTCTTACCGACTGTTCTCGGTCCAAGAGTTGCAGGGTCGGGAAGAACCGCCTTAAGGAACTGAAGCGGTACAATCTCCTTACCCTCATACATAATCGGCTCAATTGAAGTCATTCCGACATTTTCAAGGCATTTGAGATGTGTAAGATAGCTCTGTCCGAAGGTCATGAAGAAACGTATTCTCTTGATTCCCTTGATGTTGAGTGCGAGTGACTCAAGCTCCTCATGGTGCAGGAGATACATATCCTTTTCGCCTACGCCCTTGAAGTTGTAAACACGCTTGATTTCCATTGGTTCTGTTTCAATCCACTTTCCGTCCTCGATATAGCTTCCCTTTGCGGATACTTCACGGATATTGATTTCAGGATTGAAATTGGTTGCAAACGGATAGCCGTGATCGCCGCCGTTGCAGTCAAGAATATCTATGTAGTTGATTTCGTCAAAATGATGCTTCATTGCGTAAGCTGAGAATACACCTGTAACGCCCGGATCAAAGCCGCTTCCGAGAAGCGCTGTGATTCCTGCCTGCTCGAAGCGCTCGCGGTATGCCCACTGCCACTTGTACTCAAATTTTGCTGTGTCAAGAGGTTCATAGTTTGCAGTATCAACATAGTGAGTCTTTGTTGCAAGGCAAGCGTCCATAATTGTCAGATCCTGATAAGGAAGCGCAAGATTCAGCACTACGTCAGGCTTATAGGAGTTTATGAGCGCAACAAGCTCTCCGACATTATCTGCGTTTACCTGAGCTGTCTCAATAACCGTCTTTGTAGTTGGCTGGAGCTTTTCTTTGAGAGCGTCGCACTTTGATTTTGTGCGGCTTGCGATCATTATTCCCTCGAATACCTCGCTGTTCTGACAGCACTTGTGAATTGCTACAGAGGCTACTCCTCCGCAGCCGATAATCATACATTTTTTCATTTTTATTCTCCTTTTTATTATTTATTCAAAAAACATTTTCGGCTTTTCTTTTTTACTGCACCATATCATATACAGTACGGCTAAGAACACAAGTACACATTCAATGACAATCAGCACAGTAGAATATCGTGTGAATTTTACTTTCTCGGTTCTGGCTATCTCAGGAATGCCAACTCCATCAACATCTTCAGAAGCCATTGCCTCTTCATATTCCGTATCATATCGCTTATCGTATGCAACAGAAATCCTGTTTCCTATTTCATCACCTGCATCTCTCGGTACTCGACAAGTTCTGATCTGTCCGCCTGCATAGGTCACATCAACAATCGCTGTATAATAACGGTCAATCAGCGATAAACTTGAAGTATCCTTTCGTGTCAGTGTATCAAATTCCTTAATGGTTGCTTCTGCCACACTATAGGATTCAGGCTCCCTTTTATAGTCATTATAATCCATATTATACCAATCATTTTCAAATGAATTTGCATTGATAATCAGAAACAGCACAAAAAGCACTATAGCCATAATTAACGCAAATATTTTTACATCTTTTCGAGTTTTGAATATTTTCCCCACTTTAATAATCTCCTTCATAATATCATTTCATTACTATATAATTTGCTGATTAATTTTACGACATCGCCAGCAGCATTTCCCTTATAATCTTGCAAGCAACTGCTGTTGAAACTCCGCTCTGGTCATAAACGGGACTAAGCTCATTCACGTCGCAGCCAACAATATTAAGTCTGCTGCAAACAAGAGTCAGTGCCTTACGCAATTCGTCAAAGCTGACTCCTCCGGCTTCGGGAGTTCCCGTACCCGGAAAAATTGACGGGTCAAGAACATCAAGGTCAACAGTCAGATAAACATTTTTACCCCTGAGCTTATCCACTGTTTCCTCAAGCCCCTCAAAATTAAATCTGTGCATTTCAGTATGCTCATCTGCAAAGTAAAATTCCTCACGTTCACCGCTTCTGATGCCAAACTGGAAAATATGACCGTCACCGACAAGCTCATGGCATCTTCTAAGCACACACGCATGGGAGAGCTTCTGTCCGAGATAGTCATCCCGCAAATCTGCATGAGCGTCAAAATGAATGATGTACAAATCCTCAGTTTTCTCGGTAACAGCCATGACGGCACCGAGCGTCACAAGGTGCTCGCCGCCTATCATGAAGGGAATTTTTCCGTCTGAGAGTATCATATCGGCACGCATTGCAATGTCGGCAACTGCACGGCTTGTACTTCCGAACGGGAGCTCTATATCTCCGCTGTCGAAATAGCTGTAATCGGTCATATCCTTATCCTGATACGGGGAGTATGTCTCGATTCCGAAGCTCTCGTTTCTGATTGCGGACGGTGCAAATCTTGTTCCGGGACGAAAGCTTGTAGTTCCGTCGAAGCCTGCTCCGTAAAGGACAATTTTTGCGTCCTCATACTCACTGTCGCAGGCAATAAATGTCTGTATATTCTTATTCAACATCTTTCAGAAGCTCCTCTACATAGTTTGGCAGGGCAAAAGCTCCTGCATGGAGTCTCGGATTGTAATAGCGTGTATTAATTCCGAGCATACTCCATTTTGTACCGTTATAGTCGTCCTTAGGGTGATATTTCTTTGATGCAAAGCCAAATAGCCAGTGTCCCGACGGATATGTGGGAATATGTGCCTGATAGACCTTGCTTATCGGGAAGCTCTCCACGATTCTTTTGTGAGAGCGCTGCATTGCTGCTGCGTCCTCGTCATAAAACGGACTCTCATGCTGATTGACCATGATTCCGTCCTCGTGGAGTGCCTTGAAGCAGCTTCCGTAAAACTCCTTTGTAAACAATCCCTCTCCCGGACCGAACGGGTCGGTCGAATCAACGATAATAACGTCATATTTATTTTCACAGCGGCGGATAAATTTCACTCCGTCCTCGTAAAAGATATGGACTCTCGGGTCGTCAAATCGGCAGGCGGTTGTCGGAAGATACTTCTTGCTGACCTCAACCACAAGCTCGTCAATCTCGACCAGATCTATGCTTTCGACCTGAGGATAACGAGTAAGCTCTCTTACCACGCCGCCGTCGCCTGCTCCGATAACAAGTATATTCTTCGGATTCGGATGTACAGACATCGGTACATGAGTTATCATTTCATGGTAGATAAATTCATCCTTCTCGGTCAGCATCATATAACCGTCAAGAGTGAGAAAGCGTCCGAATTCCTTTGAATCGAAAACATCAATACGCTGAAATTCACTATGACCGCTGTATATCTGACGGTCAACCTTTATTGAAAATTTCACATTGGGCGTGTGACGCTCTGTAAACCATAATTCCATTTTTTCAGCTCCATTTCATCTGATTTCAGTCCCACGTTATTAAATCCGGACAACTGTAATTTTCAGACTCCTTAACAATCCTGACCGTCAGGAAATCTGTCTCAAGAAGACTGTAATAAACTTTTTTGTCATATGAAATACTACCTCTTGCACCTGATTCTTTTTTCTGAATCTGATAAATATATCTGCCCGATTTTTTGTTGTAAAATATTTCAGACTTGTGTTCACGTGCAAGAAAAACAAATCTTGAAGAACAGCAGACCAGAATCAGAATAATAAGGATCATTCCGTGCGATTTTTTGTGCAGCTCAAAAAAGTAAATTGTAATTATAATCGGCAAGGCAAAAATTAAAGCAGAACCGACTCCCCTTATTTCAATAAAATCAGTATAAGCTATGATTATCGTAAAAACATCAAGAATCAAAACAAGAATAAGACAAATTTTCGATTTTGTCATATGTTTACCCTCCAATTAAACAATAATATTTAAACGCTCAATATTTATATCCTCAGTATCTGTCATAGAGCAGCCTTTTTCCTTTGCGTATTTTATATACTCAATTATCTCATGCGTAATAAGCTCACCCGGTGCAAGAATCGGTATTCCGGGAGGATAACACATTACAAACTCGCTGCATACGTGACCTACTGCCTCATCAAGCGGAAGCGAGCGCTTTTCGGCATAGAATGCACGTCTCGGACTTTCGGACACTATCGGATTGATATATTCATGAGTAAGCATTCCAGTACCCGATTTTCCGAAACGGCGCTTTATCTCCGAAAGTGCACTGATAAGACGTTCAATATCACGCTTGCGGTCTCCTACAGATATATATGCAAGAATATTTCCGATATCTCCGAATTCTATCTGTATATCATACTCGTCACGAAGCAGGTCATAGACCTCGATTCCCGCAAGACCAATCGGCAGAGTGTATACCGAAAGCTTTGAAACGTCAAAATCATAAACACTGTCTCCGTTTACAAGCTCCTTTGAGTAGGCATAATAACCGCCGATTGAATTTATTTCGGCTCTTGCATACTCTGCCATTTCAACAGTCTCAGCAAAGATTTCACGTCCGCTCAGCGCAAGCCTTTTGCGTGAAATATCAAGACTCGACAAAAGCAGATATGAAGCGCTTGTTGTCTGGGTGAGATTGACAATCTGCCGCATATAGTCAGAATTAATCCTCTCGCTCATCAGCAGAAATGAGCTTTGCGTAAGACTTCCGCCTGATTTATGCATACTTGCCGACGCTAAATCCGCTCCTGCCGCCATAGCCGATACGGGGAAATTTTCTCCGAAATAAAAATGCGTACCGTGAGCCTCATCAGCAAGCACAAGCATTCCGTGAGCATGGGCAAGCTCTGTTATTTTTTTCAGGTCAGAGCATATACCATAGTACGTCGGATTATTGACGAGAATAGCCTTTGCGTCGGGATTTTCCTTAATTGCCTGCTCAACCTGAGTCACGGACATTCCAAGCGCAATTCCAAGCTCCTTATTGACATCAGGATTAACGTAGACAGGCACTGCATCACATAGGATAAGCGCATTTATCGCACTTCTGTGGACATTTCTCGGCATGATAATCTTGTCGCCGCCCTTGCAGGCGTACATAATCATGCTCTGGACTGCCGAGGTAGTCCCTCCTACCATGAAAAATGCGTTTGCCGCACCGAATGCCTGTGCCGCAAGCTCCTCTGCATCCTTTATGACCGAAACAGGGTGACAGAGATTGTCAAGTGGCTTCATAGAATTTACGTCCACATTCATACAGTCCTCGCCGAGAAACTCGGTAAGCTCCATATTGCCTCTTCCTCTTTTATGTCCCGGCACATCAAACGGTACTATTCTCATTTTCCGGAATTTTCTCAAAGCCTCGTAAATCGGCGCATTAACCTGTGAAAGAGCCATTTCCGAACACATTCCTTCCGCTGAAAATTTCAATCATTTCCCGCTTCAGCGCTGTAGTAATCTCAAGTCTGCGCCGAGGCGAAAGCTCGTTAACATCAGTATTGAAAAGATAATTCTGCAATTCTATTTCCTTGATAAGCATTTTTGTATGAAACATATTTGCCTGATATACATTGATGTCCACAGCGTCGTATTTTTGCAGTACTGATTCATCTATATAGTCCTGTATCGACGTAATATCATGGTCTATGAACAATTTTTCACCGTCCAGATTACGGGTAAAGCCTCTCACACGATAGTCCATGGTAATTATATCGGAGTCAAAGCTGCTGATAAGGTAGTCAAGCGCAGTCAGCGGAGTAATCTTTCCGCAGGTTGCAACGTCAATATCAACACGGAAGGTTGCAATGCTTGTATCTGGATGATACTCAGGGTAGGTATGTACGGTAACATGGCTTTTGTCGAGGTGAGCAACAGTCTCTGTACCGCCTGACGGAATCATGGTATCATCAGCAATCAGAAATGTTGCAGACGCACCCTGAGGGTC
>JAGBIH010000069.1 GCA_017935095.1 Ruminococcus sp. | reverse complement strand
TGAATGGGTGATTTTTGAGAACACGCACGAACCGATTGTTTCTCAGCACGATTTTGATTTGGTACAGGAATTGCGTAAAAACAAGCGCAGAATTCAGAAATGTGGTGAAACTAATCCGTTTTCGGGAATGGTTTACTGTGCGGACTGCGGAAAGAAGATGTATCTTTGCAGGTCGAAAAGTCTTAATGCAGAACAAGAGCATCTGAAATGTTCTACTTAAGCAGGCGACAAGAACGCTTGCACAGCACATTTCATCAGAACGACTGTACTGAGTGAAATTGTTATCAGGGAACTGAACACTGTTCTCACTAAGGTTAAGGACAATGAAGAAGCATTTGTGAAATCTGCCTTTGAAAAATCGCAGACCGACCGCTCCTCAGAGCTGAAAAAGGCAGCAAAAACACTCAGCGCATCTGAAAAGAGAATTACCGAGCTTGACAGGCTGTTTACAAGGCTTTACGAGGATAACGTCAGCGTAAAGATTTCGGATGAGCGATTTGCAATGATGTCCAAGGGCTATGAGGACGAACAAGATAAGCTGAAACAAGCTGTCAATGAATTTACTAAATTCATTGACACCAACGAGCGGAAACATACTGATGTTGAACAGTTTCTGAAAATTGTCCGCAACCGCACTGAAATTACAGAGCTTACTCCCGAAATCATGCACGAGCTGATTGAAAAGATTGTTATTCACGCACCAGACAAGTCCAGCGGTCACAGAAAACAGAGAATTGAGATTTA
Organism: Ruminococcus sp.; assembly: GCA_017935095.1. GTDB lineage: Bacteria > Bacillota > Clostridia > Oscillospirales > Ruminococcaceae > Ruminococcus. The sequence goes on along the minus strand of JAGBIH010000069.1, from coordinate 16,791 downwards.
TTTCAGGTTTAATGCTACCACGGCTACAGTTGTTGCGGATAGCTGGGAGTACGACAAAAAGAAAAAGGCTGCGTAGGATTACTACGCAACCTTTGACTTTAAGTTTAAATACTTCTTTATCCACTGACAGCTAATAGGATCGGGGATTTTTTTACAAAATGTTAAAGGAAAGGTATGTATCGACTTTCCCTGAAATTTTATTTGCTCCTGCTCTCCGAAAATCAGAATGTGTAATTGAATTGTTATAATTTGTAATTAAAGCGAAGTTGTAAAATACTTTCCTGTATTGTATAATACACTTGGTAAAAGAAAGGAGATTTTTTCATGAAGAATTTTAAATTTTACGCTGTTATACTTGCTGCCATTACTGCTGTTTCATTAACAGGCTGCGGAACTGTTGAGCCTTCACAAAGCAATCAGACTAAAACATCTGCAGCTTCTGAGGAGACTACTACCGAAGCTGCCACAGAAGCTGCAACGGAAATTACTACAGCGGAAACTACAGCAGCTCCTACAGAAGCCGAAACAACTGAGGCTGCCACAGAAAAACCGACAGAAGCTGTGGAAGCTTCCGGTTATAAAGCAGCATATCTTGAACATATTAACACTATTGAAGACTCAGATACGCTTACATACGAGCTTATCCATATTGATGATGATGATATTCCCGAGCTTGCTGTGGCAAAGAACGGTTATCATGTAAGCCTTTACACCTATGCAGACGGTATGGTACATACCCTTATGGACCAATGGAGCTACGGTGCTATGGGTAACGCCGGCTATGAATATGCGCCTAAAATGAACAGCATAAGAAATTATAACTCCGATTACGCCGGACTCATTCGTTGGACTGCCTATGCATCAAATACTGATAATTCCGAGCTTGAGTGGTCAACAATAATCGAGTCACGTTATTTTGATGATAAAAACGGAAACAATACCCCCGATGAGGACGAGCCGTATTCCGAGAATGCTTCCAAAATCTTACTTTACGTTGATGATGGTAATGTCGAAATCACTGCCGATGAAGCAGCCGCTTATAATGTAGGAGAGTATGAATATATTATCCCTGAAATGACTCTTGATGAGATAAAGGCTGAATTAAGCTAAGCTTCTGTATATAAAAATAACCCGCAGACTTAAATCTGCGGGTTATTTTTATGTATTATTATTCCTGCTCTCCGAATTACAATTGTTGATATTGATTAGTATTCGTCATATTTTCCTGTAGCTTTTCAAGCTTTTCCTGTGCTTTTACAACGTGTTTATCGGCAGTTGCAAAAATGAAAGCTAAAACAAACAATCCGATTATTATGTATAAGCTGAAGCTTGCCTCAAATCCAACCAGATTATACAAAGCATCAGTATCCAATATTTCATCTAAGTAATTGATTATAAGAATCATTCCTATTGTGAAGATTGTTCCTGTAAATTCATAAAATCTTTGAGCTTTATGAAAAAGAACTGCCAAAAGAACAGAGCATATAATTCCCAATAAAGGAAGAGCTATAACAACCCCTTTATCAGAATTATAAAAACCTTGATAAGCATATATCATATAATATGCATTTCTAAAGATACTAAAGCCCAAAAAGACAGCAATGCCACTCAATATGCCCTTGATTACTGCAGGGATTTTAGACACTATTGCAAATGTTACAACCATCAATAAAAAAAGAAGCATAAATCCGTAAATATAGATTCCACCATGTTCAGTTTCTTCAACCGCTAACTGCAGCAGCTTGAAGCCTGAATATGATTTATCCTTAAAAAATCTTTCTATATCCATTCCCGAAACAAATGGTAAAAAGAAGCAGAATGCTACAAGTGCAAGACAAACCTTTGAAATCCAGTAGTATGGTGTTTTCAGTTTCAGCATAATCGGATTGACTATAATCTGAGGCGCTGGTGCTGGAGTTGGTGCTGGTGCAGGGGCAGGGGCTGAGACAGATATAGGTTCAGGGACTGGCGTTGGTTCAGGTGTAGGAGTTGGTTCAGTGGCAGGGACAGATATAGGTTCAGAGACTGGCGTTGATTCAGTATTTTCCTGAGGTGGCGGTGCAATTTCAGTAATTTGCTGCGGGGTTCCGCATTTGGAACAGAATTTAGCATTGTCGCTTATTTCTTTGCCGCATTTGTAGCAGAACATATAATTCCCTCCTGTTTGATTTATTCCTGCTCTCCGAAGATACGGAGTGCCTTCATCATTATAGCGCACTCAAGACGCTTCTTTTCGAGCTGACATGAAAGCTTGTGTGCTGTTCTTATGTCGCCCATATACTGGTAATTGTTCGCATTACAGCCGCCGCTGCAATAGAACTTAGCCCAGCATTTTTTACATTCCGGCTTTGAATAAACGTGAGCATTTGCAAAATCAGCCTTCATTTCCTGATTGAAAGTGCCCTCGTCGATATTACCCATTTTATACTCGTCCATGCCTACAAACTGATGACACGGGAAAATATCACCGTCCGGAGTTATAGCCACATAGTCGTTTCCGCAGCCGCAGCCACGAAGTCTCTTGATTGCACACGGTCCCTGATCAAGATCAAGCATAAAATGGAAGAAATTGAATTTACCGCCCTTCTTCTCATTCTCGATAATTCTGTCAGCAAGTCTCTCATACTCCTTGAAAACTGCCGGAAGCTCTTTTTCAGTGAGAGCATACTCATCGGAATCACCGACAACAGGCTCAACAGAAATCTGGTCAAAGCCTTCATTATAAAGACTGAAAACGTCCTCTGAGAAATCGAGGTTGCGGTTTGTGAACGTACCACGCACGTAGTACTCCTTATCTCCTCTGCCTGCAACAAGCTTCTTGAATGCGGGCATAATCTTATCATAACAGCCGCTGCCGTCCACACGGATTCTCATATAGTCATTTACTTCTTTTCTGCCGTCAATTGAGAGAACAACATTTGACATTTCCTTATTGATAAATTCAATTTTATCGTCATCGAGAAGCAGACCGTTTGTTGTGATAGTAAAGCGGAACTTCTTGCCGTACTCAGCTTCACGTGATCTTGCGTATTCAACAATCTGCTTTACAACGTCAAAATTCATAAGAGGCTCACCGCCGAAGAAATCAAGCTCCAGATTAGGACGGTCACCGGAATTTTCAAGGAGGAAGTCGATAGCGTGCTTACCTGTTTCAAATGACATAAGCTTTCTGCCCTTGCCGAAATCACCTGTGGATGCAAAGCAGTATTTACAGCGCAGATTGCAGTCGTGAGCAATATTCAGACACATAGCCTTTACAGGTGAAGCAACGGAGTATTTTGCATATTTTTCATACTCATCCTCAGAAAAAAGAATCTTATCGTTATAAAGCTCAACAATTTCCGCATAGCATGATTTGATTTCCTCTGCATCATAAACCTTTGAAAGCTTTGAAAGAACCTTTTCAGGACATTCCTCTTCAAAAGGAGGCTCGATATTATCAAGAAGGTCATATGTAAGCTCGTCCACGATATGAACTCCGCCGCTGTTTACGTCAAGAACAATATTAAATCCATTCAGCTTATATTTATGTATCATATTCAACATACCTTTCATCAAATAAAAAATTTGAGGCAGCATTAAAAAATACCGCCTCATCAGAGTTTCTAAACAAATGTACTTAAAGCCTCAATTATCTCTCGCACTTCTGGTTAGCAACTGTGCATGAGGTCTTGCAAGCAGACTGGCATGAAGCCTGGCACTTACCGCAGCCGCCCTTCTGAGCAGACTCCTTGAGATTAGCCTTGTTGATAGTTTTAATGTGTTTCATATTTTTAACCTCCCGTTAAAAGAATGCGGTTTTTCACCGCTGAATTATTGGTATTATTATATCATATTTCCATGCATTTTTCAATAGTTTTTTCTATAATTGTGATTTTTGTTGATTTTTGACAATTACGTATCAATTCCGATATTTATTTATTATAGAATGTGACGTGCAATTATATTGCTGTGAAGTCTCCGCAATCATTCCTCCAGCTCGATAAGCAGTTCAAAATTTTCATCTATTTTCTGCTTTAAAGCTTCTATTTCACTGCATTTGCTGTTCATCAGCTCATAATCGCTGTAGACCTCTTCCCTGCTGATTTCTTCTGTAAGAGCATCTATCTGTGCCTGAAGCTCGTCGATTTCCTTTTCAAGGCGTCGCATTTCATTCTTACGTGCAGCATCGGCACTCCTTTGCTGCTTGCTGCGGTAGGTTTTTGCGGATTTTTCCTTTGCCGCCTCAGCAGCCTTCTGCTGTTTTTCGGCGTCAGCAGCTCTTTTCTGAGCAGCCTGCTCCTCACGCAGCACATCAAGATACTTTTCAAAGCTGTAATTGTGGCAGCGATATCCGCCGTCAGTCAGTTCAATAAGACGGTCAGCTATCTTGCTCAGCAGATAGCGGTCATGGGAGACGAAAATTATCGTGCCCGTATACTCTGCGAGAGCGTCCTCTATGGCTTCCTTTGAGGATAAATCAAGGTGGTTTGTCGGTTCATCGAGAATAAGGACATTTCCATGCTCCTGCATCATAATTGCGAAACATAGCTTTGCACGCTCACCTCCGCTGATGACTCCCGTTTCCTTGAAAACATTTTCCCCGACAAGGCGCACCTGTGCAAGCAGACTGCGCACCTCAAGCTCGGACATCGAAGGATAGCGGCTGTGAAGCTCCTCCATAACGGTAAGCTCACGGTTGAGATTTGCGCTTTCCTGTTCAAAATACGAGAGCTTTATATTGCTGTTCCAGCGGACGCTTCCCTTGTGCGGAAGCTTTTCCTGTATAATCTTCAGCAGAGTCGATTTGCCGATTCCGTTATCGCCGATAATTCCGACCTTTTCACCTCTGCGCACATCAAAGCTCAGCTCATCCACAAGCGTTTTACGTGAAGAACCCTCGCCGACCGAGATGTCCACATCCTTGACCTTCAGCACGTCAAGCGGCGGCTCTACGGCATAGGTAAAGCTGATTTTTGCTGATTTTGTGTCATGGAACGGCTTATCTATACGTTCAATTTTTTCAAGCTGTTTACGCTTGCTCTGCGCCATTTTTGTAGTAGAAGCTCTTACAAGATTACGTGCAACATAGTCTTCAAGCTTTGCAATCTGCTTCTGCTGCATTTCATATTCTTTTTCACGTCGGGTATCGTTTTCCTCACGCTGACGTACAAAAGCCGAATAATTACCCCTGTATCTTGTGAGCACTCCACGCTCTATCTCACATATCGAGGTACACAGACGGTCAAGAAAATAACGGTCATGCGAGACTATCAGCACTGCTCCCCTGTATGATCTGAGGTAGTCCTCAAGCCACATAATCGTCTTGAAATCAAGGTGATTGGTCGGTTCGTCGAGAATAAGCAGATTCGGCTCCTCAAGCAGCAGACGTGATATGCAAAGACGTGTCTTTTCTCCTCCGCTGAAGCCTGAGACAGTGCGATGAAGCTCATTTTCCGAAAAGCCCATACCATTGAGCACCATACGGATTTTCACATCGGTGTTATAGCCGTCATTGGCCTCCACCCACGAGGATAGCTGCTGATATTCGTCCGCCGCGGAATTATCACCCATCTCAAATTCTATCTCGATTTCACGGAGACGGTCGATAGCACGGTGAATCGGCTCAAACACACTCCTCATCTCATCAATTACGGTGTTTTCCGAATTCAGACCGCCCATCTGCTCAAGATATCCGATAGTTGTTTTTGAAGCAATTGAAATGATACCGTCACGCTCTGTAAAGCGGTCCGGCTCGACTGAGCCTGTGAGAATTTTCAGCAGCGTTGATTTACCGCAGCCGTTATTTCCGACAAGTCCTATTTTATCGCTCTCGTCAATGGTCAGTGACACATTGCTGAGCACCTGATTTCCGTTATAGAATTTGTTTATATTTATTAAGCTTGCAATCATATAATCTTCCTTTATTCTGATGCTTTTTCGTTTATCGCACATCAATATCCGATAATTCTTACTTTTTAATGATACCATAATTTCCCTCCGGAATCAATAGGAAATCCGGCATTCTCAAAAAATCATCTATCGGTCTGCTGTTCATTGTATATTTTCACTTCAGAAAAACAGTTAAAGGCATGAATAGAATGTGCTTTTTTGTGCATTTTGCAGATAAATGTTGTTGATGTGGTGGAATTCTCACCAGACCTTGACATTCAACCCAATCAATGGTATAATGATATTAATTATAGGTACGCTGAAAATTACGTACCATTGAGAGGGGAAAATTATTATGAGAAAATTAACAAAGGCTATGGCAGCTTTTGCTTCTGTTGCTGCACTTACTGTTTCAGGCGCAGCTTCAGTAACACTTGCCGTAACAACCACACCCGTAGTCACAGCTGCTGCTGTTGACGGAAACAACGATGACTGGCTCCATGCAGAGGGCAGCCGTCTCTATGACATGAACGGCAACGAGGTATGGCTCACCGGAGCTAACTGGTTCGGCTTCAACTGCTCCGAAAACTGCGTTCATTACCTCTGGAGTGCCGACGTTGACGACGTTCTCCGTGAAACAGCGGACAGAGGCATCAACATTATCCGTTTTCCTATCGCAACAGAGCTGATTGTGTCATGGATGGAAGGCAGCCCGAATCCTGTTTCAAGCGTTTCAGCCAATAAAGACCCTGCCTTCACCATCAACCCTGATTTCTGTGAGGATGACGGCAAAACACTCAAGAATAGTATGGAAATCTTTGACATCATTATTCAGAAGTGTAAGAAGTACGGTATCAAGGCTTTCATTGATATCCACAGCCCGCATACCGATAACTCAGGTCATAACTATGAGCTGTGGTACGGCAAGGCAGGCGTTACTACCGATGTCTGGATTGATTCTCTTGTATGGCTTGCAGATAAATATAAGAACGACGATACACTCCTCGCCTTTGACCTTAAAAATGAGCCTCACGGCAAGGGTCAGGACGGCACAAAGGCTGCTAAATGGGACGGCTCTACAGACGAGAATAACTGGGCTTATGCCGCTACAAAGTGCGCAGAGGCTATCCTTGACGTAAACCCCAACGCTCTTATCCTTGTAGAGGGTGTTGAGCAGTCACTCAAGAACCCTGAATCAGGTTACTGGGGTATGCCCGATTCACTCACAAATTCACCTTACTACGGTGCATGGTGGGGCGGTAACTTCCGTGGCGCAAGAGAGTATCCTATCGTGCCTAAGCAGGGTACAAGCCAGATTGTTTACTCACCTCACGATTACGGCCCGTCAGTTTACGCTCAGACATGGTTCGATAAGGACTTCACTGAGCAGACTCTCCTTGACGATTACTGGTACGATACATGGGCATGGATCAACGCAGAGGATTTCGCTCCCGAGCTTATCGGTGAGTGGGGCGGTCACATGACAGGCGATAACCTTAAATGGATGCTCCTCCTCCGTGACTATATGATCAAGAATCACATCAATCACACCTTCTGGTGTCTCAATACCAACTCAGGCGATACAGGCGGACTCTGGGACAGCCTCGGCTTCCAGCAGGGCGAAGGTACTTCTATCGACTGGAACGAAGAAAAGTATGAGATGTTTGAGAAATCTCTCTGGCAGACTCAGACAAGCGGAAAGTATATCGGTCTCGACCATCAGGTTCCGCTCGGTGCAAACGGTATCTCTCTCAATGATTTCTATGCAAATTATGCTTCAACTGAGGGAAGTAACCTCGACGGCGGCAAAACAGCAAACGGCGACCCGATAACTACAACTCCTAATCAGACAACAAAGCCGGTAACAACTACAACTACAAAAGCTACTACTACCACAACAACTGCTACTCCGACTACTCCTCCTACAGACCCGGATCGTCTCTACGGCGACGCTAACTGTGACGGTGAAGTAAATATGGCTGACGCTGTTCTTGTTATGCAGACTCTCGCTAACCCCGACAAGTATTCACTTACAGACAAGGGCGGTCTCAATGCCGATGTCTCTGGCGGCAATGACGGTATTACAAATAAGGACGCTCTTGCTATCCAGAAATTCAAGCTCGGTCTTATTACTGCACTTCCCGAAGCTAAATAACGGAGGTTTCCAAATATGAATAAATTTTCAAAATCCATAACAGCCGTAGTCTCTGCAGCTATTCTCGGTATTACAGGAACAGGCTCGGTTGCTCTCAATAATGTAATCGAAGCTCCGAAAGCTTTCGCAGCAGTAGATGACTGCAATGATGACTGGCTCCATGCAAAGGGCAGCCGTCTCTATGACATGAACGGCAACGAGGTATGGCTCACAGGTGCAAACTGGTTCGGCTTCAACTGTACCGAAAACTGTGCTCATGGTCTTTATGCCGCTGACGTTGATGATTTTCTCTCTGCTACAGCTGATCACGGTATCAATATTATCCGTATCCCGATTTCAACAGAGCTTCTTGTTTCATGGATGAACGGAACTCCCGATGCTGTAAGCTCAGTTCAGGCTTCCTATAACCCTCCTGTTGATCAGGTCGGCGAGGACGGTACGGTAACTCCTGCCGGAACATACGGCAATATCAATAAGGATTTCGTTCTTGATGACGGTAAAACTCTCAAGAACAGTATGGAAATATTCGATATTATAATCCAGAAGTGTAAAAAATACGGCATCAAGGTAATGGTTGACGTTCACAGCCCTGCTTCACATAACTCAGGTCACAACTATACGCTCTGGTATTACGAGGAATCCGCTGACGACGCTGGCAATATGGCTGTCGGACATTTCAGCGACGAACAGATCACTTATGATATGTGGAAGGATTCCCTTACATGGCTCGCTGATAAGTTCTCCAACGATGATACTATCCTCGGCTATGACCTTAAAAATGAGCCTCACGGCAAGCGTGGCTACTCAGGTACAACCTGTCCCGACAGCATCGCAAAATGGGATGATTCAACCGACCTCAACAACTGGGCTTTTGCCGCTACCGACTGCGCAAACTCCATTCTAGACGTAAACCCGAACGCTCTCATTTTCGTAGAGGGCGTTGAGCAGTATCCGAAATATGAGCTTGGCTATACCTACGATACTCCTGATGTATGGGGAGCAAGCGGAGATAATTCACCATGGCACGGTGCATGGTGGGGCGGTAACCTCAGAGGCGTAAGACGTGATCCTATCGTTCCCGACAGCGGTACAAGCCAGATTGTTTATTCTCCTCACGACTACGGCCCGTCAGTTTACGCTCAGACATGGTTTGATAAGGACTTCACTGAGCAGACTCTCCTTGACGACTACTGGTACGATACATGGGCTTATATCGTAGAAGAAGATATTGCTCCGCTCCTTATCGGTGAATGGGGCGGTCACATGGACGACGGTAAAAACCAGAAATGGATGACTCTCCTTCGTGACTATATGATAAAGAATCATATCAGCCATACCTTCTGGTGCCTTAACCCTAACTCAGGCGATACAGGCGGACTTCTCGGCAATGACTTCAAAACATGGAGTATTGATAAATATGAGCTGTTTGAGGAATCACTCTGGCAGACTTCTTCATCAGGAAAATATATCGGTCTTGACCATCAGACACCTCTCGGTGTAAACAATACAGGACTTTCACTGAATGAATTCTACAGCTCATACGCTTCATCTGAGGGAAGTAACCTCGACGGCGGCAAAACAGCAAACGGAAATCCGATAACTACAACTCCTAACCAGACAACAAAGCCAACAACTACAAAAACTACTACTACCACAACAACTACTGCTCCGACTACTCCTCCCACAGATCCGGACCGTTTGTACGGCGACGCTAACTGCGACGGTGAGGTAAATATGGCTGACGCTGTTCTTGTTATGCAGACTCTCGCTAATCCGGATAAGTATTCACTTACTGACAAGGGCGGTCTCAATGCCGATGTCTCTGGCGGCAATGACGGTATTACCAACAAGGACGCTCTTGCTATCCAGAAATTCAAACTTGGTCTTATTACTGCTCTTCCCGAAGCTTAAAATCCGATAAATCAACAAAAGGCTGCTGAGTTAAAAGCTCGGCAGCCTGTTTATTTTTGTATTCAGACATTATACCCTGTTGAGAATTGCCTCTATAATCTCCGAAGCTATTTCAAATGCCTTTTTCCTCGAAACAAAAGGCATCAGCAGCTTTCTTCCCTGCGCTTTTATATCTGTACAAAGTCTTGCGCAAAGTATTGCCTCATTATAAATTTTACGGACATATCCACCGAAAACACTGATATCATGCTCCCGTGAGGTCATAAGTCCCGATACATAAAAGCGTTCAAGATTCAATCGTCTGCTTTCGGAAAAACGGCTGCTGAAAATTTCCGATTCTGAAATAAATGCAGTCTTTGCCTCCGGAATAATCAGATGAAGCGGTGAACTCTCAGAGTCTGCCGCCCTTGAAATAACAGTATCATAACCAAGACAATTCGCCTCACGTGCCGCTGCCCTCACAAATAATGACGAGGCTGCTATATAATTGTCACAGAGGCGGATTATCTGATAATCCTCAGGCAGCTCAGTGAAACGATATCCATTGCACGTTATCGCCGAAACAGAACGGTACTTGTTCTCACCTTCTGACGCTTTTGCCGTCAGTATAGAGGAGATTTTCTTTTTTGCATAAAGCCTCACCCTGTCAGACTTCAGCAGCTCCGCACCATTTTTTATGTATTCTCTCAGCAGTAAATCAGCAATCCCGATAAGCTCAAGTGACTTGTTTCTGTATGCGTCACTCTGCTCTATAGTATAGCCTGTGATTTCCTCAACAGCAGCCGCCTCAGGACTGATAATGCTGCTTATATCATAAGTACGTGAATTGAGCCTTTCTGTACAGCAGATATTGTATCCGGATGCAGCAAGGGTATTAAGCTCCGGCAGATACACAGCCTGCGGAAGCTGAGGCTCGTATGGTGAATAATAGATTATCTGCGGAGTCTCCTTCAGAATTTCCGAAATAATTTGCAGTATGCTTCCCTTTTCCGCAAGGTCGCAGCCAACTATATTATACAGCCTTACGTTATCGAATTCCTCATACTTTCCACAGCAAAAGCTCTTGTCGGTAAAAAAATGCAGATTATCCGTAATGTTACCTCCTGTCAGTCTGAACTTTTTGCACAACTGATATCAAGCCCTGAAAGGTCATCATCTTTGTCTGCCGTTGTTTCAGGGATTGGTATAAATGTGTGCTATATATAATATGCAGCGCAGGCTTGACAGGTTCATAAAAAAGGAGTGACTATTTGTCACTCCTTACAGTCTGTCAAAAATGTCATATATCAATGGGACGACATCCCCTACAGATTGGCTATTTTACGTGTATAAATGTAGAGAGGGGACGCTCTGCCTTGCAGAGAATCCCCTTAATAAGTATGTTTTTTTGATAATCTTAAAAGAATACCAACCGGTAATCAAATATATTCTTACGAAATTCTTCTGCCCTTACCCTTCTGACGCTTTTCAATAGGCTGCTCCTTGCCTCCCATATCCTCGAAAATTGCTTCCTCATCGTCCGTATCGTCCAGAAGCTCAGGATTTATCTGACCTATGCTTGTGTAATACGGATTGATAACATATTTCTGAATAACAGGATAGCTGTTGAAGGCTACAACAAAGCACAGGAATGCTGCAGGAAATATCGGTATAATTGTAAGAAATACCGGAGTCACGTACAGAAGCAGAACAATCATTATTACTATAGTGACAACTGTTATGAACGATGTAAGCAGATTTCTTTTCATTGCAACAAACGAAAGTGCAAAGGAATTTTTTATAAGATTTTTCAGAGAGAGAGTCGTGGCAACAAGCATGAGGTAAATATAATAATTCATTATAAACACTATAAGTGCAAGACTGAGTGTGATTATCATAGGGATATATATCAGCTTCGTGCCAAGCTGCTGCGCAAGTACCGGATATACATTCAATGAGGCATAAGACGACAACACAACAAGGAAATTCAGAAAGCCTATAACCGAAGCCTTTTTGAAATTCGTTTTAAATGCCTTGAAAAAATCACGAATGATATAGGTATGCTTTTCAATGAGATAATTCCTCATGATTTTGAACATTCCTGCGGTAGCCGGACCAATCGTAAAGGCAAACACAAGAACACACAAGCCAATCAGAATATATGCGGCAGCATAATTGGTAACCCATCTTATTACGGCAAAAATCAGCAGCAGCGGAATAAAGAATGCAGTATAAAGAAGATTTATTCCCATCAGCAGCCAGAATTTTCTTCCTAAAATGTCAAAGAACAGGCTTGCTCCCGTTTTTTTCGTATGCTTTGAGATTCCCGAACCCGAACTCTCATAATCTTTAAATACCAGACCCAATTTCAACATCCTTTCATATTGCTTTTCCAATTAACCCATGCACTGTTAAAAATGCAGATATTGTCGGATTATAATATGTCACCTCAGAGCTGAAAAAGCATAGTTCAATGCAGCGTCTGCTGCCGAAACAATAAACGATAAAATAATCAGTACGGTAAATTTCAGACAATAAAGCCTGAAGCTTATCCTATTGTCATCACGTGAGCCTTCCGATATCCACCAAGCAAGTACCGCACCTGAAGCCTTCATAAGCTCACGCACAGCCAGAATTGAAATCAACACAACGGCAATTGCTTTCGGAAGTATCAGAACCGCTACCTCAGGCAGAGCCGCACTCCCCTCCGTACTGTACATAAATGCAGCTGACGCTCCGATTCCAAAGCCTCTGTATACGAGCAGCGCTGCACCGAGAGGTTGTCCGAAGGCAAAAAAGCCGGTCAGAAAAGCTGCTGCAACAAATAATAACGAGGATTTGAAGGTGTTTGCCATAATCTGCATGATTGTACTGCCGCTGTAAGCAGGTGCAAAGTACTGGTGCAGCCAGCACGACAACGATGATGAGCTCTTTACCTCAAAAACTGCTCCTGCAATTATACCTGCGGCTACAAGAACACTCAGAAACAGTATACACGCCTTTCTGTTCTGACCTCCCGTAATATTGCTTATATTCTTCATTTTGCATCATCCTTTCTTTTTTCAAGGATATGCAGAATCAAGACTGAATAGAACTATTTTGAAAGCTCGTAAGCTCTTTGAGTGCAGCTCTCACAGCAATTTTTTACAGTTTCCGTGAGCTTGCCCTCATAAAGACGGTCAAGACCGGCAAGAGTAGTACCGCCGGGTGAAGATACCATTTTAATAAGCTCGTCAATAGAATAGCCTGAATCGGTTATCATTTTTGCTGAGCCTATGAGGCTTTGTGTGAAAAGCTCAGAGGCAGTATCTGCGTCAATTCCGACAGAAGCAGCGTACTCGATAAAGCCCTTTGCAAAAAGATAAATAAACGCCGGACTGCTGCCGTTAATCGGAATTATCTCCTTCATTTTGTCCTTAGGGATTACAGCTGCCTTTCCGCAGATTTCAAATATATTCAGAACGACGCTGAATTCATCCTCAGTTACCCTGTCATTATGGGAAAGTGCAGAAGCTCCCTCTCCGAGAAGAAGCGGAGTATTCGGCATTACAAGGATTACCTTTGCTTCCGGCAGAGTCTTTTTTGCAATAAATTCATCCGTGATTCCGGCAGCTATTGACACAAAAACTGTATTCTCAGTAGCCGCAGGGGCAAGCGTTTCAAGCACACCCTCTATAACCTGTGGCTTTACTGCAAGAAATACATATTTACAACAGCCTGTAAGCTCCTGCTCACTTCCGCAGGCATTCACACCATATTCCCTGAGGGCTTCTGTTTTTGATTTATCGGTATCAAAAGCATAAAGTGAAATATTGTCCGCAAGTGAGCTTGCCGAGATTCCCTTCATTATCGCAGCACCCATGTTGCCTGCTCCGATAAAGCCTATATTGATTTTATCCATGAAAATTCTCCTTAAAAATCATATTTCCCGAACCGCATAGCGGTTATTATTATTACTTATTACATTATACTACAATTTGCACAAAAAAGCAATACCGGATTTGTGATTCAAATCAAACCAAACGCCCTGTGTATTACCTCTTTGATTTCATTTTCACAAGCTATAAAGCTGTTGAGCTGACTTAGCAGCGTATTTGCCCTGTCAAGACATTCAGCAGGCGTTTTCCCTTTGAAATAGCCTTTTTCACTTATGGAGTCAATAAAATAACGCATAGCAAGCTCCCCTGTCACCCATAGGATTCCATAATACAGCGAGCCGATTTCATCGCTGCTGAGAACGCCGTCCAGACCGTCCGCAAAGCCTTTTGTAACGGCTGTAACTGCGGACATATCAGGCTCAGCTCCCTTGCAGACCGAGCGTATCATATCGCCGTAATCAAGTGCCGCATAGCCCTCCATAGCAGTATCAAGGTCAATAACGGTACAGCATTCACCTATGACAACATTGTCAGGCTTGGCATCGCTGTGGACATTCCTTTTCGGGAGAGTCTCTGTAAAAACGTGCGACAGAGTCTCCTTGACTGAGCTGAGAAGTTCCGTAATAACAGAGTTATGTGAGCCGCTGCCGAGAGTCATGAGCATTGAAAAATACCTGCCGAAATCATGGAACCTGTCAATTGCAGGTCTTAGCACTACCTCTTTACTGCTGACGGTTTTAATAAAGGTACCGAATGAGAAACCTGTCAGATAATTGACATCAGCAGGTACTGACTGTCTCGGCACAGGCGCGGCATACTCATATAATCTCCAGATCTCTCCGTCAGCCTCAGCATAATTTTCAGAAGAGGCTTTCAGATAGTGCGGAACTCTCACACGCATCGGTTTATTCCGCTTAAATGCCTTTTCAACAGCAGAAATATTCTCCATAACTATTGACGGGCAGCAAAAAACCTCCCTGTTCAGTGATTGCAGGACAAACTTTGCTCCCGACTCACAGCTGACAAGATATGTACGGTTGATATGGCCGCTTTTCATCTCACTGATTTCCAATGGATTGTCAATACCGAAAAAAGCGAGGATTTTTCTGAGCTTCATGGTACATCCTCCGATTCAGAACTGTCTTTGTATAAAAAGAGCGGATTCGCAGATCCGCTCTTATACCAATCCCTAAAATATTAACAGACAAAGATGATGAGCAGAAATGATGTATGTCAAGGCGGACGACGAAAGCATACTGTCGTATGTTGAGGAAGTCCAACGACGACATACGGCATTTATGCCATTAAATTTGTCTGCTGTTGTTTTAGGGTTTGGTATTATATATTATATTTTGCAATAATACTGTATGTGTACAGTCTGCCGTTACCTTACAGAA
Organism: Ruminococcus sp.; assembly: GCA_017935095.1. GTDB lineage: Bacteria > Bacillota > Clostridia > Oscillospirales > Ruminococcaceae > Ruminococcus. The sequence continues at coordinate 1,600 of JAGBIH010000069.1, read as the reverse complement.
TCAGTTTTTCAGACTCTGCATCGGTGCAGGAATACGGCCGCCACGATTAATGAATTTAGCCGATGATTTTTCCCTGATAGGCATAACAGGACCGCTTCCGAGAAGTCCGCCGAATTCAAGTGTATCGCCTTCCTTTTTGCCAATAGCAGGGATAAGACGTACAGCAGTTGTCTTGGAATTGACCATTCCGATAGCTGCTTCGTCAGCAATGATAGCTGAGATAGTCTCAGGAGAAATATCGCCGGGAACTACTATCATATCAAGACCTACTGAGCATACAGCGGTCATTGCCTCAAGCTTTTCAAGGCTGAGAACTCCGGCAACAGCAGCGTCAATCATACCTGCGTCCTCAGATACAGGGATAAATGCTCCGGAAAGTCCGCCGACTGTTGACGACGCCATAACTCCGCCCTTCTTTACTGCATCATTGAGCATTGCAAGACAGGCAGTTGTACCGTGAGTACCGCACATTTCCAGTCCCATTTCCTCAAGGATATGTGCAACACTGTCGCCGATTGCGGGAGTCGGAGCGAGTGAGAGGTCAACAATACCGAACGGAACACCAAGCTCCTTTGAAGCTCTTGCGCCGACAAGCTGACCCATACGTGTAATTTTAAATGCTGTTTTCTTGATGATATCGGCTACCTCATTAAGAGAAGCATCGGGATATTTTGTAAGCGCAGAGCGTACAACTCCGGGGCCCGAAACACCTACATGAATTTCGCAGTCAGGCTCGCCGACACCATGAAAAGCACCTGCCATAAAGGGGTTATCCTCAACAGCATTGCAGAATACAACAAGCTTTGCAGGACCGATACAGTCACGGTCAGCGGTTCTTTCTGCCGACTCCCTGACAATCTGACCCATAAGCTTTACGGCATCCATATTTATACCTGATTTTGTCGAGCCGATATTGACCGATGAACAGATATTCTGAGTAACGTCCAGAGCCTCAGGGATAGACTTTATAAGCGCCATATCACCTGCGCTGAAGCCCTTATGTACAAGTGCCGAATAGCCTCCGATGAAATTGACTCCGCAGGTATCGGCAGCCCTCTGAAGTGTTTTTGCAAACTTTACAGGGTTCTCGTCAGGGCAGGCAGCAGCCAGCATTGCAATCGGAGTTACCGAAATTCTCTTGTTGATAATCGGAATTCCATATTCCTTTTCAGTCTGCTGACCAACAGGAACAAGTCTTGACGCTTTACTTACAATCTTGTTATAGACCTTTTCGCACGCCTTGTCTATATCGGTATCAATACAGTCAAGAAGTGAAATTCCCATAGTAATGGTTCTTATATCAAGACACTCGTCCTGAATCATTCGTATAGTTTCAAGTATATCATAAACATTAAGCATTATGCGGACTTCCTTTCATCAGACGCTGTGCATTGAGTTGAAAATATCCTCATGCATTGTGTGGATAGAGAGTCCAAGCTCTGTTCCGAGCGCTGTCATTCTGTCAACAAGCTCTGAGAAATCGCCCTTTATTCCGGAAATATCCACCAGCATAATCATAGCGAACATATCCTGAAGAACACTCTGTGTTACCTCAATGACATTTACGTTGAAGCCTGCACATATTCCGCTTACTTTATGG
>JAGBIH010000068.1 GCA_017935095.1 Ruminococcus sp. | reverse complement strand
CGTTGCCGATATACTCATTAAGTACAAGGGGCTGGTACTGTGTAAGAACACCTACAGTATCAATACCTGAATTAGTACAGTTTGAAAGCGGGAAATCAATAAGACGATACTTACCGCCATACGGAACAGCCGGCTTTGCAACATTTTTAGTCAGCGCATAAAGCCTGCTTCCCTGACCTCCTGCAAGGAGCATTGCAACGCATTTTTTCTTTGTATACATAGTATTCCTCCTAAATTTATAAAGTGTATATCTTATTTCAGTTTATTCAGCTTTGGCAGAAGTTTTTTTCTTTGCCGAAGTTCTTGTCTTTTTTTCCGTTATGACGGAGCTTTTCTCTGATTCAGCCTTTGGCGCTCTCTTTTTTACAGGAGAATATTTCAGATAAATTACTGACAGCGGCGGAAGGGTCATAGAGATACTCTGCTCAAAGCCATGCATACCTGTGCTGTCTGATTTAAACGATTTTTCAGTAACTCCTGAACCACCGAATTCAACTGCATCAGTATTGAAAACAAGCTTGTATCTTCCCTTGTAAGGTACACCTATTCTGTAATCATTGCGCTCAACCGGAACAAAATTGCAGACGGTGATAATCTCATCACCGGCATCGTCAAAACGTCTGAACGCAATAACACTCTGCTTATAATCGTCATTTGCAATCCAGCTGAACCCGTTCCACGAATCGTCATTCTGCCATAAAGGTGCATTTTCAACGTAGAACTTATTAAGCTTCTCAGAGAATTTAAGCATATTTCTATGCGAATCAAACTCCATAAGATTCCAGTCAAGCTGAGTGTTGTAATTCCACTCATTCATCTGTGCAAATTCCTGTCCCATAAACAACAGCTTCTTGCCGGGATGTGCCATCATATATGCAAGGAATGCACGGTATGATGCAAATTTCTGTTCATACTCACCCGGCATTTTATTTATCATGGAGCACTTGCCGTATACTATCTCATCGTGTGAAATCGGGAGAATATAATTTTCTGAGAATGCATAGAAAAACGAGAAGGTAAGCTTATCGTGATTGAATGCACGGTAAATCGGATCAAGTGACATATAACTGAGCATATCATTCATCCAGCCCATGTTCCACTTGAAATTGAAGCCCAGACCACCGATATCGGTCGGCTTTGTAACAAGCGGCCATGCTGTTGATTCTTCCGCTATCATAAGTGCATCCGGATGCTTTGAGAATACTGCCGCATTGAGCTGCTTGAGGAATTCAACTGCCTCAAGATTTTCATTGCCTCCGTATATATTTGCGCACCATTCGCCGTCACGTCTGTCGTAGTCAAGATAAAGCATTGAGGCTACAGCGTCAACTCTCAGACCATCAACATGGAATTCGTCAAACCAGTAATTTGCACTCGAAATGAGGAATGAGCAGACCTCTGCTCTGCCATAGTCAAATACTCTTGTACCCCACGCTTTATGTTCCCTTTTGCGTTCATCTGTATACTCATAGCAGCATGTACCGTCAAATTCATAAAGTCCTGCTTCATCCTTCGGAAAATGTGCCGGAACCCAGTCAAGAATAACACCGATTCCCTCGTTATGGAACATATCAACCATTTTTCTGAAATCATCCGGTGTGCCATAACGTGAAGTCGGAGCAAAATAGCCTGTAACCTGATATCCCCATGAACCATCAAAAGGATATTCTGTAAGAGGCATGAACTCTATATGTGTATATGACATTTTCTTGATATATGGAATAATTTCCTTTGCAAAGGTAACATAATCAAAGAAAGTATCATTATCATATTTTTTCCATGAACTTAAATGAACCTCATATATATTTACCGGACTTTTATATATATTCCCGTCTTTTTTCTTTTCATACCAGCCTGAGTCATTCCACTCATAACTGCTTTCAAAAATTTTAGAAGCTGTTCCGGGACGTGTTTCATAATGTGCACCATATGGGTCTGACTTAAGCAGAATTCTTCCGTCACGTGTTTCGATACTGTATTTATATACATCAAACTGCTCAAGCTTTGAAATCTCTGTCTCCCATACACCATCGGAGATTAATTTCATCTGATTTGCAGTTCTGTCCCATTTATTAAAATCGCCTACAACAGAAACGCTTACTGCATTAGGAGCCCAGACCCTGAAAACGAAACAACGTCCTCTGCCTTTTTTTCTTGAATGAACCCCGAAGAATTTATAAGCCTCGTAATTCTTTCCCTGATAAAAAAGATATAGCGGGAAATCATTGGTATTGGTTTTATTATTTGCGGTCATAATTTAGCCTCCTTTGCTATATACATTTTAACAGAAATGACGTAATTATTCAAGCTTTTTCGCAAATTGAGTCAAAATTTCAGACGTTACGCTAATTTTTTCAAGATTTTTTAGTGCAATTCGCCATATTAAAGTCTTATTAATATATGAATAATTTGTTAAAATGCACACATCAGGGCTATTTCTATGATTTTGTCACTTTTACTCCGATAACTGTAACATCATCACTCCGTGCAGTCTGATTAAAGACCTCCGCTTTGGCACATATTTCATCAACTATATGTTTAAGCTCACTTCCGCTCAGTAACAGCTCTTTTATAAAAAGATACTCAGCTTCATCTATTCCGTCGGAAAACATTATAATTATGTCACCTTCCTCAAAATCATAGCTTTTTGAAAACGTGTCCGATTGCTCATAAATACCTATCGGAAAGGTGGGCGATGATATTTTCATAACACTTCCACGATGACGTATGAGCGTAGCTGAAGCCCCTGATTTTATTACTGTCAGCCCACATTTATCAAGGTCAATGCGTACTGCATCCAGAGTGGCAAATGCTTCGTCACGTGATTTGGTCACCATAATTGAATTTATCAGCTTTATTGCAGATGAGTAGTTTACTCCGCTGCTGATAAGCTTTCTGAACATACGCACTACCAGACGTGATTCAATTGCTGCATTTTTTCCGCTTCCCATGCCGTCTGACAATATCACATAGCTTATGCCTGTGCCATCGCTGAAAACCATGGATGTGTCTCCGTTCTCCTTTGAGTTTTCAGCACACATGGACGCTCCGTACACCTCTATCGAGTACTCAGGACGTTCATAAAGTCTTATGCGCAGCTCCTTTCCTGAATGAACAGGCTCAGCAGAGTCAAGCGGTATTCTCAGCTCATCAGATATAAGGTCACAAATTCTTGTAAAGCTCTCCGGAGCATCAGAATATGCAAAATAAAGCTCCACAAGCAGCCTGTTTTGTGAGTTGTAATATGCGATTACATTTTTAGGTGAAAAATCAAATTTTCTGAGCTTGTCCCTTATTACCTTGCTTATTGGTTCAGAATATCGGACGTCTATTCTCTCGCCTGCTGTTTCAATTATTTCCTCCATGATTTTTATCTGTTCGTGCAGAAGCCGCTGACTGTCAGCAAATCTCATTTCAAGAAGCTTCGCTGTTGCCTTTTCCTGTGCGCTTTTTTCAAACACCTCACTCAGCTCATCCTTGTGCAGACATTCGTCAAGCTCATATGGGAAGCTCTCCTTTGTAATTTCAGATTGCCTGGAAAGACTGCGAAAGCCTCTCATTGTTCTGTCGTAATCAGATTTCCAGCATATATGCCGACGAAAACAATTTGAACATACGGTACTGCTGTTTGACCCGATTTCATTGTCCCTTGATGTATTGCGTGACAGCATTTCTGAAATTTTTCCCGATTCCTTCCGTACTGTCTCAATGGAATCTGCAAGGAAATTCATTCTTGAGCCAAGAAGCTCTGGCAGCGCTGCTGTACAATCCATGCTCGTCATAACCCATTTATCCGAATATGCAGGTGATACAGCTGCAAAAATCAATGCTCCGCTTATGATATCAAGCATACTGTAAATGCTGTTCTGAGTAATGCCTGTCAATACAGTAAGCATAAAACAGAGGCCCCCAAAAAACACTGCTGTAATCCAGCTTCGCACCTTGTAAAGATAGCCTGTAAGCAGTCCTGCTGCCGGTAGAAGCACCACTGACATTCCACATGAGGTCGATGCTATAAACGCTCCGCACGTTGTTAAAGCTCCGCATAGAACTCCGCCGATATGACGATAATAATATGCTGCAAACAGTGTTACCGTTACTCCGAAAATTATGCCTATATTTATCACCGGAGTTTTTATCGAACACAACGAAGCAATTATAATTGTATATACTATTGCATAGGCGCACCCTGATGCCGATGATAAATCCAGTACAAGCTGCCGCTTCAGTCCCATTATAATTACAGCACCCGAATATGATGTAAAGCCTGCAAGTGCCCCGTAAAACGCATAAAACAAGAGCTTATACAATACCTCTCCGATGATTGCAGAAACGGCTGCTCCTGATATGAAAACACTTACTGCTGTAGTAATCCCACAGAGCTTAGGCTCATTCTTAGGCTCGAAAAACATCTTTGCTATTACGATGATTATCATTGCTGCAATTTTAACTATATTTTTTCCTACATTCCGTTCTATTATACTTCGTACAATACTTCCTGTAAGCACCGCCGCAGACGCAGGAAGATCCAATGCTCCTGCAAGTGATATATCTGCAAATGATGCAGTTCCTGCCATGTTCGTTCCTGTCAGCATAAAGCCTGCCGTCAATGACAGCACAAATACACCTGCTGCCCCGATTGATGAACTGCTTGCCTTTTTTCTTATGTTCAACATCCTGTATCACCCTTAAAATAAAATATAATACGCTATATTATACCATTTCCTGTAGGCGAAAGATGTCGCATTACCGCATTGATATTGACTGTAAACGTGATATTATGTCGGTTATCTCTGCAAAAAGAAAACCGCTGTATCTTAATACAGCGGTCCGGTCTGTTGAAAAACATAATTCAGGAGCGTCAAGGATGCCGTCCTTTACAAATATACTGCGCAGTGCGGTTTATATCATATATACTCTCAGACAATCCTGCACCTTCAGCGGATTTTATAAGCTCATTATCAATATCATAAAGCTCACAGATATAGTCCCCTCTGAAAATTTCCTCCGCAGTCCCCGAACGGTCAACCTTACCGTTCTTTATACACACAATTGTGTCGGATATCTGCCTTGCAAGCTCAATCTCATGCAGTGACATCACCACAGCAAGCTGTTTTTCACACACAAGATTTTTCAGTATACTCAGCAGCTCAAGCTTATGACGTATATCAAGAAATGATGTTGGCTCGTCAAGTACAAGAACCTCAGGCTCCTGACAGATAGCCTTGGCAAGCATAACCCGTTGACGCTGTCCGTCACTTATCCTGCTGAAATCAGCATCCCTCAGCTCTGAAACACGCACAAGCCTCATTGCCTCGTCAGCCTTTTTGCGGTCATTATCCGAAAGTATGCCCAGACGTCCCGTATACGGATAACGTCCCGATTCGATTACCTCTCCGCAGGTCATAAGCTCAGGCTCAATCCGCTCAGTCATCACAACGGACAGCTTTCGTGCAAGCTCCTGCCTTTTCATGCTGCTTTCAGCTTTTCCCTCAATATAAACTGTTCCGGCTATTGGTCTGAGCTGAGCTGCTATGCTTTTGAGGATAGTCGATTTTCCTGAACCATTCGGACCTATCAGCGTTACAATCTTACCCTGATGCGCATGAAGTTCTATACCGTCTGCAATTATTTTCCTGCCGTATCCGACTGCAAGGCCTTCTGTTTTTATCACAGAATTGTCAGACATATAATTCCTACCTCCCAAATATCAGCTATACTCTGCCCTTTGATTTATCACGATGAAGCATTATCCAGATTACTACCGGCGCACCAAAAACTGCTGTAACAGTACTGATACTCAATTCTACAGGAGCAAAAACTGTACGTGCAATAAGGTCACACAGCAGACAAAAGGCTGCTCCTCCGAGAAATGACGCCGGAATAATTACAATCGGTTTTGCAGTTCCGAAAAGATTCTTGACAAGATGAGGTACTGCAACTCCGACAAAAGAAACCGGTCCTGCAAAAGCTGTAACACACGCTGAGAGAATACTCGACATCAATATCAGCATGAGCCTGAAGACTCGGATATTGACTCCCATATTTTCGGCGTATGCTTCACCAAGCTGATAAGCTCCCATAGGTTTTGACATAAAAAATGTCAATATAAGTGCCGCTGATGTAACAGGTACAATTACCCTTATATCCTCCCAGTCTGTTGCGGAAAATGTTCCCATTGACCAGTTATGCAGATTTACTATGTCAGAATCGTCTGCAAAAGCAACCGCAAGGTCAGTTATCGCTGAGCAGATGTAGCCTGTCATAATTCCGCAGATTATAAGCATCGACATTTTTCTTGTCCTTCCCGAAATGAGAAGAATAAATCCCATTGATATCATGGAACCGGTAAATGCTGCTGTTATCATGCCTGCTGAGCTGACCGCAATACCTCTGCCAAGAAAAAAAATCATTACAAACGCTACCACAAGTTTTGCTCCTGAGGATATTCCCAGTACAAAAGGCCCTGCTATCGGATTATTGAAAAAATTCTGCAGAAGGAATCCGGAAACTGAAAGCGCTCCGCCAAGAAATACTGCTGCAATTATTCTCGGAAGTCTGATTTTGAATATAATACTGTAAGCGGAAGAAGTATTGTCGCTTCCTGCAAGTACATTCAAAACCTGACGTGCAGAAATATCAGCACTGCCTTTCATAAGATTTATGATAAACAAAACTGTCATAAGTATTGCAAGAATCACAAATCCCGATACGAAACGTATTCTTCTCCGTTCCATAAAAACCTCCGTTATTCAAGCTTCTGCAGAAACTGCGTCTTTTTTTCTCCGCCAGCTTCTCCTTTTATTACCATATGTATATCATGTATCATATCAGCTGTTCCTGTTGTCTGCTGATACATATTTTTTCCCGTACACCAGACATTTCCCTCTTTAACAGCCTTAAAATCTGCAAGAATACTGCTTTTATCGAGAAGCTGCTCTAAAGTCTGCAGCTCGCCGTCAATTGTACTGTTATAGATGATAATATCCGCATCCTTTGCCTTTTCATAAAAAATCTCCATCTGAAGATTCATGGTCGAAAGTTCATTTTCATCCGTATCCAGGTCATCTGAGCTGAAAATGTATCTGCCTCCGGCAAGCTCTATCATTTTTGATATGTAATCTCCGGGCTTGCGTACATTGACATATCCATTGCTGCTGATATAAAAAAACGCAACCGTCTTACGTTTTTCTTCCACAGCAGCTTCGTCCGCAAGAATGTCTGCAAACAGCTTTTCCTTTTCACTGAAAAATGCCTCGGCTTCCTCTTCCGCCCCCATGAGCAGACCGTATAGCTTTATCCACTCCAGTCGGCCAAGAGGATGCGGCTCGTAGCTCGAACGCTCTACCATTACAGGAATTCCCAGATTTTCAAGCTGCTCCTTTATGTCAGGACTATGGTATATCATTGTTGACTCAAGCGCAAGACTGCACCTTTCAGAAAGAATAAGCTCATAATCAGGAGAACTGTACTTTCCTGCATATAGCATACTGCCGTTTTCAATAGCCGCTATGACATTCGGGAGATTCCAGTCATTCAATGATGTTGAAGTCATTGCCACACATCCAAGCCTTCCTATTCCATCAATCAGGTCCATTGCTGATGATGCTGCAACATAAATGTTGTCAAGAGGCTGACGGATTACTGTAATTTCCTCCATACCGTCAGGAACATCCTTCCCCTCCGGAACAAGAAGAAAGCTACGGTCATTTTTTATCTTTATGAGTGCATAGCTTCCGTCATAATAATCAACCGAAAACTGCTCAGCATATTTCAGCTCCATGCTTCCTGTAACAGTCATATCAGAAAGAGCGGGGGCATTTGTCTTTTCGCCTGTACAGGCGCATAAACAACATACGCAAATCAGAAGTAGAAACGCAATTATTTTTCTTTTCATATTTTTCACTTTTTATTTATTGTTGTTGAATCAAAATACAGTGTATACTCAATTTCATGCGGCTTGCTCATGGATGTGGTATTTCCGATTACAGGAAGCTTTCTGTCAAACGCAGCAACTGGTATTTCAAACACTGAATTTCCCTCTGTATTCACCTGCAGATACTTTTCTCCGTCAACTATCATATAATCGTAATTAGGACTGCTCCATGTAAGCTTTGCCGTTGCCTTTCCATTTTCAACACTTAGCAATGCGGGAGACTCTATATACGACTTGCCTGAGCCTCCTTCAAAAATCAGTGCAACAGTGTATTCACCATCCTCAAGAGCAAGACTTTCAGCAGTTGTCACAGTACCGTCAGAAAAAGCAGTGAGAGGGAGTGAATCCGCTTTGAAACACAATGTCCTGTCATACCATTTTTCTTTATTTTTACTGAATGCCGCACACGCAATTCCCATATCAAGAGCTTCCACAGGAACAGTAAACGTATGAGCTCCGTCTTTTTCAGCAAAAGAAATATATCTGCTCTCATCTGACGATACAGCTTCCTCACCGGTTCCCATATAAATGTAAAGATACCCCTTTGCACTCATTGTCATTTCAGCAGTCATTTTGCCGTTTTCCACTGTAAGAATACACTTCGTTATTTTGAACATCGAAGAACTTGAAGCAGCGTCTATGCTGTAGACGCCGTCTTTGATACTGCTGCCGTAAATCGGAGTTATACCTTCCTCCACAACATTATCAGCAGCAAGCATTTCATCAGTGCCTGCAACCATACCGCCTGCTTGCTGAACTGACGAGCAAATTTTGTCGCCGCAGGCAGTAAATGCTGACACTGCCATAAATAAAATCATTATTAATGCCGTTTTCCTTCTCATTTCATTCCCTCTTGCCGCCTCATATTATTATATACAGATTATATGCATAACTAATTCATGAAGCTGATATTTGTTATGAATATCATAAGTCAGCTACCCTATCAATATGATATTTTGTCAGCAGCCTGTTTTGCATGGTCAATGTAAATCTGTCTGATTGCTTCATTTTCACCAAGACCTCTGAGCAGACATTCTACCTCATAGCCCTCACTGATAAATACTGACTTCCATGAATCAGACTCATCACCTGCCATGTCGTTGTTCGCATGGTCGCCGGCAACTACCATAAGCGGCTGGAGTATTACTCTTTTGTAATTGCCGGATTTTACCTTTGCAAGAACCTCTTCAAGAGACGGTTCAGCCTCAACAGTGCCTACAAAATAGTTTTCGTCCCCTTCAGCAGTAAACAGCTCCTGCATTTTGCCATAAACCTTGTTGGACTCAGCTTCTGTACCGTGACCCATAAAGCAGATCGCCGTTTCACCGTCGTCATATTCTTTTGTCCATTCAACAAGAGCCTCTTTCACACGTTTAAAATCCTCATCACTGCTAAGAAGCGGCTCACCGAATTCAACGCTTTCAAAGCCGTCTGCCATCTGCGAAACCTGCTCAATAATGTCATTGTATTCAAAACCATCCATGAGATGAGTAGGCTGAACAACAAGATTCTTTACACCATTGTCAAGTGCTCTCTGCAGCGCAGCGTCAACATCGTCAATCAGCACTCCGTCACGACTATTTATGTGATCAATAACGATATTTGCTGTAAAGCCTCTTCTTACAGAATAATCCGGAAATGCAGCTTCAAGGTCATTCTCAATCGCTCCAATTGTCAAGCGGCGATTATCGTTGAAGCTTGTACCAAAACTGAGCACAAGCAGCTCGTTTTCTCCGATTCCATCCTGATTTCTGGTATTATCCAGTGAAGCATCGCCTGTGTTGTAGTTTTCTTCATCAGCTGCATTTTCCGGAACTGATGATGAGCTGCTTTTATCTGAACCGCAGGCTGTAACCGCACCTGCTGTCAGAGTCAGACACATAAGAAATAATGCTAATTTTTTCATACCGATTGATTCCTTTCCGTACAGAACAAAAAGGTACATAATCACATCACAAAAAATGCTTCCCCTCTAACCGAGCAGAAAGCATTGCAAACAGACCCTGCGCAAACAGAGCCTGAAACAGTACAATCAATACCTCGTGATCTGAAACCACTGCAGCTTGCAGCAGATTCTGTACCAACGACCGGCAGGTTTCCTGACTCCGGAATCATAACACAAAGCCGCCTTCCCGATTAAATCAGTGACATATTGACTCTGCGCTCCTCCATTACAGTGACGGGTTCGTACAGGATTTTCACCTGTTTCCCTTTTACCCTCCGTATTGCTTGATCAGCAACCGCAGGCACCGGACGCTTTTATTCAGTTTAATAAATTATAATGTGTGGTCTGTATACATATCACGTTTATTATTATAACAGTTTCTTCCATTGATTTCAAGTGGTTTTACAAACTTTTATTTTTTGTCTCCAGCCATATAAAGAAGCGCATTACAGATTGCCGCCGCAACAGTACTGCCGCCCTTACGTCCTTTTGCAACAATATACGGAATTCCACTTTTCATAAGCATTTCCTTCGACTGAATCACATTTACAAACCCTACAGGCACACCGATAACAAGCTCCGGAATAAAGGTTTTTCGTTCAATATGCTCGCAAAGTCTTATAAGTGCAGTCGGGGCATTTCCTACAGCATAGATAACAGGGCAGTCAAGCTCAGCTGCTTTGTCAACTGACGCAGCTGCCCGTGTTGTGCCGTTCTTAGCCGCCATCTCTGCAACATCACTGTCAGCCATAAAGCACATAGCATCACAGTCATGACGTTCAAGCGCCCTCTTGTTGATTCCACTCAACGCCATATTAGTGTCCGTGACAATTACAGCACCCTGATTTATTGCATCAAGTGCAATCTGTACAACTCCATCCGAAAAGCACATATTATCATAGTAGTCGAAATCTGCGGTAGTATGAATCGTTCTGAGTACTATAGGTCTTATTTCCTCAGGCAATGTGCGTCCTTCAAGCTCCTGCTGTATGATTTCCATGCTCCTCTTTTCAATATCCTGCGGCAGTACGTATTCAAGCTCCATATCAGACACCTCTTTCAATGATTTTATAAAGCAGCTCCATGTTTATATTGCTCCTGACTCCATCCGCAAGAATATCAAACTGCCTTTCCTTATATAATCTGCGGTCAGCTTCTCCCCCTGCAAACGGTATTCCCTTGTCTTTGAAAAGCTGTTTTACAAGTCTTTCCGAAACCTGCGGGCTGTCAAAAATTCCATGTATATAACATCCTCCGACATTACCGTTATATGCTCCGCCGCAGCTTAACATGGCTTCTTCACAGCTTTCAGTTCTGCCCATGTGGATTTCATATCCGCTGAATTCCGCTCCGTTCAGACATGAAAAGAAGCCATTTGCATTCAGAAAGCTGCCGGATGTCTGAGCCTGAGTTTTTTCACTGCCGAATACTGTGGAGCATTTCAGCAAGCTCATACCATCTATGCTGCCTCCGCATTCACTTGCGCACGGATCTGAAATTTTCTCACCTAGCATCTGATAACCTCCGCAAATTCCAAAAACAGGCACACCTCTTGAAGCACACTTTTTTATCATAGCCTCCATACCGCTCTCACGTAGCCATTTCATATCCGAAATAGTACTCTTAGTTCCGGGAATTATTATCATATCGGGATTTTCAAGCTGTGTATACTTAGTCACATATCGTACAGATACACCCTCATATTGAGAAAACACATCAAAATCAGTAAAGTTTGAAATTTTAGGCAGTCTTATTACGGCAATGTCAATAATCCCCTCAGGTACTCTGCTGTCAAGACGGTGCGAAAGACTGTCCTCATCTTCAATATCACATCGGATATAGGGGACTACTCCAAGAACAGGCTTACCTCCCATTTTTTCGAGGATTTCAACTCCGCTGTCGAAAAGTGACTTATCCCCTCTGAATTTATTTACCACAAGCCCCCTGACCAATTCCTGTTCATTACGCTCCAGAAGATTAAGCGTACCTAAAAGCTGTGCAAAAACACCTCCACGGTCAATGTCGCCGACAAGCAGTACAGGAGCTTCTGCAAGCTTTGCCATTCCCATATTAACAATATCGTCAGATTTGAGATTAAGCTCAACCGGACTGCCCGCACCCTCAATTACTATAATATCGTGCTGAGCTGCAAGCTGCTCATACGCACTCATTATTGATGGTACAAGCTCTTTTTTATGACTGAAATACTCCGCAGCAGTCATATTACCAACAGCTCTGCCGTTTACTATAATCTGCGAGCCGACATCCGTTGTAGGCTTCAGCAGAACAGGATTCATCAGGACTGAAGGCTCAATGCCAGCCGCCTCTGCCTGCATCGCCTGTGCCCTGCCTATTTCTGAGCCATCAGCAGTAATACAGGAATTCAGCGCCATATTCTGGGATTTGAACGGTGCGCAGGAGTAGCCGTCCTGCCTGAATATCCTGCAGAGTGCCGCTGCAAAAAAGCTCTTTCCCGCATTCGACATCGTTCCCTGAATCATTATTGCTTTAGCCATTCAGAATCCTCCTTAACGCTGAAATCAGCTTCATATTCTCGTCATGAGTCCGTACGGCAATACGAAAAAATTCTTCACCAAGACCGTTGTAATTATCACAGCTGCGTATGAGAATTTTCTCTTGCAGGAGCTGCTTATCAAGCGGCAAATTGCTCCTGAATAGCAGAAAATTTGCGTCAGAAGGATAAACCGTTAAACCAAGTCCTGCAAGCTCGGCTGACAGGTATTTACGTTCATTTCTGATATATCCGACTGTTTTCTGTATATAATCTACTTCGTCAAGAGCCGCAATTCCGGCTGTCTGTGCTGGTGACGATACACTCCAGTACTGACCGCAATTCTGTATCTTAGCAGCAATTTCAGAGCTGCCGAAAACAGCATAGCCAAGCCTCAGTCCTGCCATTGCATAAATCTTTGTAAACGCTTTTAGAATAATAATTCTTTTATTAAGAAAATTGCGTATACTCAACAAGCTGCTGTTCTCCGCAAAATCAAGAAAGCATTCATCACAGACAAGCATAATATCCTCGGTCAGACATTTTTCCGCAATTCTGCAAAGCAGATCAGGGGCTATAGTCCGTCCTGTAGGATTGTTCGGAGTGCAGATGAATGCCATATCAATCCCCTCAAGGCTGCTGAGTATACTTTTACTAACCTCGAAGCCATCAGATTCCGAAAGCACATATTCCTTGACTGCGCACCTGTTTTCTTCAAGCGCTTTTCTGTACTCCCCGAATGATGGTGCGCATATCAGTGCACTTTCAGGCTTAAACGCCATAACTATACGGTAAATCAGGTCATCTGCACCGTTTCCGCAGACTATCTGCTCAGCTGAAATATCTTCATGCTCAGACAGTCTCTTTTTCAGTCTTGTACAATATGGGTCGGGATAATTTTCCCAGCAATCAGACTGAGAAACAACTGCTCTTTTCACCCTCTCAGGCATCCCCAGAGGATTGATATTTGCCGAAAAATCAAGCTCAGCACCATGCAGCTCACCGTTTCCGCCGTGCCTGAATCCTAACATATAATCATTCCCCCAAAAACTATCGCTCTTAATATCACCGACATTACAAGTACGATTGAAGATGTCACATACATTATTCTGTTTGTACGGCGGATATCTTCATTTTCAATTTCACGTCCTGCGTCCCCGATATATTCCTTCTTGTGAAGCTCTCCGAAATAATATGCGTCTCCTGCAAGACGGACATTCAAAGCTCCCGCACAAACAGACTCAGTCTGAGCTGAGTTCGGACTTGCGTGCCGACGGCGATCACGCTTCCAGATTCTGTATGCGTTTTTTGTATCAAGTCTGAGAAAATAAGATGAAGCAATCATCACCAGAGCCGTTATGCGTGAAGGAAAATAATTCAGTACGTCATCAAGCTTTGCTGCAAAGCGTCCGATATCGGCATACTTTTCATTCTTGTAGCCAATCATCGAGTCCATTGTATTTGCTGCCTTATAAAAAAAGCCGAGTGCTGCGCCTCCGATTCCCATATACATCACAGGGGCTGTTACACCGTCAGAGGTGTTCTCCGCAACTGTCTCAACAGCCGCACGTATTATTCCTTTCTCGTCAAGGCAGGCAGTATCTCTGCCGACAATCATAGATACGGCCCGACGGGCTTCTTCTGTGTTATCTGACTCAATTGCCCGATATACCTTCATACTCTCATCCTTGAGGCATCTTGCAGCTATCAGGTAATAACACATGATTCCCTCTGCAATTGCTCCGAACCACAGATTTACCCTGTAACATATTATCAGTATAAGCAATGGAATGACCGTGGAAATAATTAGTACTGAAAGTGCAAGCACTACTCCTCCCGCACGAAGCCTTGTACTCATATTTTTTCTGATTGAATTTTCCAGCTGGGAAATCAGTCTGCCGATAAGCCTTATCGGGTGCGGAAGGGTGTATGGGTCACCAAGCACTGCATCAATTGCAAATCCCAGTAAAAGTGGTATTACTGCTATAATATAATTCATATTTTCTCCAGAACAGTTATTTTTCCCCTGTCAAAGCAGGTAATGTATCCATGACCATTTTCGGTCTGCCAGTCAAAATAATTCATGTGCGGCACGGCAAAGCGTTCAAGAACAGCCATAATTGTCCCTCCGTGAACCACAAGTGAAAGCCGATCAGAGTCGCATATGCCGTCAGTAAGACGTATGAATTCTGAAATACATCTGTTTTTGAAATCACAAGTTTTTTCTCCGTCGGGAAAGTCATGCCTTCCTCCGCTTTCAACCCAACAGCTATAGCGAATGTCGTCAGACAGCTCGTGGAAATTCTTACCCTCAAAGGCTCCGAAATCACATTCCCTGAAATCGGAGCAGATTATGTATTTCTTCGAAGGATATATCAATTCAGCAGTCTGTATACAGCGTTTCATGGGACTCACTGCAAGTATATCACATACAGGAAAGCTGCGGTTATGAAGCTCTTCTATACCTTCGCTGCAGAGCGGCTCGTCTGTTTTTCCTATATATCTTTTTTCCAGATTGCCTGATGTCTTTCCGTGACGGATTAAATTAATTGTCATTCAGATCACCTTTTATTATCATGGGTATTCCGCAGAGCACTCTTACTACAACATCACTATGCTCTGCAATGATACAGCCTGCTCTTCCTGTTTCCTCACGCAGAATGCGTTCTGATTTTTCAAGCGGAACTATTCCGCTTCCGATTTCATTCATTATTATCACGACGCTGCTGTTTTCAATACAGAGCTGTTTTGTAAACTCAGTCAGACTGACGTTTTCTGTCAGTAATCTGCGTAAAAGCTCATGATAATTTTTTATGCAGACAGCGCTGAAAGCCTCATCATAAATGCAGACAGCTCCGTCAATCATATCACTCTCATGAATACCAAAAAGCTTTTTTGCACATTTACCTTTTCCTTGAAAGGCTCCGCCTGTTATCATTTTCATTTCAGCACCTCCGCTGCCCTTTCTGAGAATACTATCGCTGCGGCTGTCATTATTTCGCATATCTGCAGAAACCAGCCTGCAAGATCACCTGTTATTCCACCGAACTCCTTATATGAAACGTGTCTGTAGTATACCATAGAAAGTAATGCTGCCGCTGCCGCTGCACCTCCCGAAACAGGACTGAGCAGCAACATACCTCCACAGGTCAGAATTATAGTTATGCTCAGCATTACAATTGTTATTCTCTTATGCGACGGTCTGACAAAGCTTTGCAGAGCACCGTTATTTTTTGCACTTCTGAATGTAACTGCCGCAACTGCACTTAATGCCCTTGAAAGAACGAAACTGCATCCTGCTATTGCCGTGTACCTCAGACCGCAGAGACCGGAAAACAATGCCGTTTGCAAAATAAGGTAAGCAACAAGCTTTATCGCTGCAAATGCACCTATATGAGAGTCACTCATAATCTGAAGCTTTCTCTCTTTATCACCGCATGAAGCCCTTGCATCGGAGACATCACAAAAGCCGTCAAGATGAATTCCTCCGGTTACCGCTATCGGTATAAGCATTCCTCCGGCACCAAAAATAAGTGTATTTATATTCAATTGAATACAGACATAATACCACAAAAGAAAAAGTCCTCCGATTACTGCTCCGATGAGCGGAAAGAAACATAGTGAATATCTGCGGTTCTCCTCTTTCCATTCAACTTTTGGCATTGGAAGCCTTGAATACATCAAAAATGCCGAGATAAAAGATTTTATCATGTTAACTCACCCTTCAGGACTACAGGTATTCCGTAAATACATTCTATTACATTGTCCGATATGCTGCTGATCCGACAGTTGATTTCTCCCATAGCAGCAATATATTTCATGGTACCCTCATCGTATGAAATGCCGTCACTGCCAACATCATTTGATACAATAACAAGCTCTGAAACGGATTCGCTTAACATTTCAATTCCACTGACAATTTTATTAACAGGGCAGGAACAATCGCCGTCACAGAACATTTCGTTTGCACAGAGATTCCCCATACATTCAAGCAGTACAGCACAGTCATATGGCAAATCAAGCTCGTCAATATCTGTATATTTTTCAATTGTCTCAAAGTATTTTCCACTCCGCATTTTTCGGTGACGCTCAATTGCTGCATGAGCTTCACTGCCATACGGCTGCATAGTTGCCACGTAAAATTTCTTCCCGTTGAACCGATTGAGCAGTTCCTCTGCAACCCGTGATTTCCCGCACTTTGAGCCGCCAAGAACAAGTGTTATCATTTCAGCTCCACATACCTTTCTATGCCGGATTCGTCAAAACGGTGAGATTTACTGTAAAGCGCAGCAGCACCGTCCAGCAGCGGAAGAAGCATAATTCCGCCTGTTCCCTCTCCAAGCCTCAGTCCTGCATCAATCGGTGCATGCAGCTTCATCATTTCAAGAAGTCCTCTTCCTGCCGGTTCCGCTGAAACATGACCTGCAAGCATATATTCAGCACTCAACGGATTGATTTTAAAGGCTATTGCAGCAGCAACAGCAGAAATTATTCCGTCAATTATTATCGGAATATGATAAATTGCTCCGCCGAGAAAAAGACCTGTCATACCTGCGATATCAAGGCCTCCCAATTTCGCCAGCAATTCAACCGGCTTTTCTGCATCAGGCTTATTTACCTCAATTGCTTTTTTCACAACAGCAATTTTTCGCCTTAGTCCATCAGCTGTAAGACCCGCCCCTCTGCCGGTTACCTCCTCCGGCGGCAATCCGAGCAGCACTGATGAAAGCGCACTCGCTGTAGTAGTGTTGCCGATTCCCATTTCACCTGTTACCGCTATTTTTATTCCCTGCTTTTTCAAATCACGTATTATGTCTATACCGATACATATCGCACGTTCTGCCTCTTCAACAGTCATAGCAGGTCCTGCAGCAATATTATGAGTACCGTTGGAAATTTTCCTGTTAATCAGATCGGAACATTCAACATAACCTTTTATTCCGATATCAACTGCAAGAACCTCTGCTCCATACTCCTCTGCAAGAGCGTTGATATTGGATTTTCCGCAGGCAATTGCTGCTGAACTGATTGCAGTCACTTCGCTGCCAGTCTGTGTTACACCCTCACATACAACACCGTTATCAGCACACATTACAACAACTGCACGCTTTGAAATATCAATATTATGTGTCCCCTGAATCGCAGCAATTTTATTCAATAACGATTCAAAATCACCCATACTTCCCAGCGGCTTTGCAATACTGTCCCAATGTCTTTGTGCGTCAGCAGCAGCCGATTTGTCTGTTGGCATAATTTCATTTATCCTTTTCATTATTCCCTCCGTAAGCAGCACAAGCCCTTACAAATCTTTCAGCTATACGTATATCAGAATAAAAATAGATATGCGGATATCCCGCATACATAGTCTCAGTGCAGAAGCAGCAATTCCATGAACGTCCGTCAGCCTTTTTTGCAGTAAAGCCGCAGCCGCAGTCCGTACTGTCCCAGTAATGAAATTCGTGAGCAACAATTTTATCCGATTTATCACATAAAAGATTATTATCTGCCGCAGTCATTGTAACATATCCAAACCTCTGAAGCCTGTCTGTTTTATATGCTTCTGCATTGATTACATTCACCATTTTATGTTTTTGACCGTTTTCAGCTTCAATTGAAGTATGAAGATACATAAAGCCTCCGCACTCTGCAATTGTGGGAATGCCGTGATTAATATGTCTTTTTATTTCGCTGAGCATTTCTGTATTTGCTGCAAGCTGTTCCGCATAAAGCTCAGGATATCCTCCACTCAGGATAAGACCTGAAGCACCTGAGGGAAGCCTTTTATCCGTCAGCGGTGAGAAATATTCAATTCTGCACCCAAGCTCCTCAAGTAAGGCAATATTATCCGAGTACAGAAAACAAAATGCATTGTCCCTTGCAACAGCTATAACAGGCGAATTATCATCATACAGCCTTTTGATCGGAAGCGGTCTGAATTCAGAAAACGGTCTTTCCGCTGCTGAGATAAGCTTGTCAATGAGGATATACTCATTTGCAAGACGTCCCCATTCAGTCATTTTTGTCTTGATATCCGTAACCTCATCCGCAGTGACAAGTCCGAGCCTGCGACTCTCAATAACAGTTGAGCTTGTCGGTATATAGCCAAAATATTCCGTTCCAAGCTCTCTGCAAAGCTTTTCTGCAAAAGAAGCAAGTCGTGCCGGAAGCCGATTAAATATAAACCCGATAATTTTATTCGGCTTACGGTAGTTAAGAAATCCACTCATCATCGCTCCGATTGAGTCGCTCATGCCCTTGCAGTCAACAACCATAACTACCGGTGTATCGGTAATCTCAGAAACTGAATATGCAGAACCACGTCCGTCAGCTCCGTCATAAAAACCCATAACTCCCTCAATAACTGCAATATCACAATTTTTGCTGTTTTTGTAAAGCAAGTATTTCATTGTATTATCATCACAGAAAAAGCTGTCAAGGTTATAGGCTTCTGTTCCGATAATTTTTTTATGAAACATAGGATCAATGTAATCCGGTCCGCACTTGAACGAT
>JAGBIH010000008.1 GCA_017935095.1 Ruminococcus sp. | reverse complement strand
GCAGTATGTGATACAGTCCACCAAGACGAATGCAGGCAAGCGGCAGATCCCGATTACCGAGGCTGTGGCACGATGCTTTCAGGCGATTATCGAGAACAGAGGTAAGCCAAAGAAGGAGCAGTTCGTGGACGGATACTGCGGCTTTCTGTACTTCGATGAGAACGGTATGCCGCTGGTGGCTCTGCACTGGGAACATCGGTTTCAGCGAATGGTAAAGAAGTATAACGAGATTTACCGAGTACAGCTTCCGAATATCACACCGCACATCTGCCGCCACACCTAATGCAGCAATCAGGCGAAAGCAGGCATGAACCCGAAAACGCTGCAATATCTGATGGGACACAGCGAAATCAGCGTCACTATCCCCGTTCCAAATAGTAACACGAAAAACCACAGCAGTACCTACCGACATACATGATGAATATAAAAAAGTGAAGCGTTTTAGCCTTGTTGGTTAGAACGCTTTTTCTTCGGTGAAAATGGAGAAAAACGTTGATTTATAGATTGACTAATTGTGCGATTTGTGATATAATTATATGGAGTATAGATGCTGTTCGTACAGTAAATAAATTTTCATCGAAGGGAGCGTGTATTATGGCTAAAGCAAGTAACGGCATAATCCTTTTCAACGAGATGACTCGTGTTCAGATGCCTGCACTTGTTCATCTGACAAGGCTCGGATATACATACTATGGTCGAATTTTCGAGGATATGGCTGATACGGTCTATGATCCCGATACAAATAAATTGAAAGATGTCTTTTTAACTCAGTTTAAGAAACTGAATCCCGAACATGAGGGAGAAGCAGAGCAAGTTCTTAAAGCAATCAGGCAGGAGCTTGACAATGACGATCTCGGAAAGAGCTTTTATTCTCGACTGAAAACTACTTCTCCTGTTAGACTGATAGATTTCGACAATCCCAAGAACAATGCATTCCATTGTACGGCTGAGTTTACTTGCAAGAATGGTCAGGACGAGTTCCGTCCCGATATAACGCTGTTCATTAACGGGCTTCCATTGGTGTTCATTGAGGTGAAAAAGCCGAACAATCACGGCGGTATGGTCGCTGAGAGTGACCGTATGAACAGAAAGCGTTTTCCTAACAAAAAATCCGCAGATTTATCAATATCACGCAGCTTATGATCTTCTCCAACAACATGGAATATGATGCCGAGGGTGGTATTGTACCTATTCAGGGAGCTTTTTACTGCACTGCCGCTAAAAAAGCTGCGCCTTTTAACTGTTTCCGTGAGGAAAATCCCTTAAATGAAGATGTTGCTCCGTACATCAAGGGTTATCCGTATGGGGTTATTGACGCAGAGGTAGAGAAGAAGATACTGAAAGACTTTAACAATCAGGTTATTCATACTTCTCCCGAATATCAGACAAATTTGAACGTCAATACTCCTACAAACCGTATCATCACTTCCATGTGTTCTCCTGAGCGACTGCTGTTTATTCTGAAATATGGTATCGCTTATGTGAATATGGAGCGTGAGGTTGACGGTAAAATTGAAACGATAAATCAGAAACACATTATGCGTTATCAGCAGATGTTCGCAGCCCTTGCTATCCGTGAAAAACTCTCTGACGGCGTTAAATCAGGTGTGGTATGGCATACTCAGGGCAGCGGTAAAACTGCATTATCATATTACCTCAGCTACTATCTTTCTGACTATTTTGCCCGTAACAATAAGGTCGCAAAGTTCTATTTCATCGTAGACCGACTTGACTTGCTTGAACAGGCTTCTCAGGAATTTGAAGCCCGTGGTCTTGTTGTAAAAACTGCAAACAGCCGTACAGAGCTTATGGAACAGTTCCGAAATAATCAAGCTCAGGAGGGAAACAGCGGTCAGCAAGAGATCACGGTTGTCAATATTCAGCGTTTTGCAGAGGATAAGGAAAGAATAACTCTGCCGTCTTATGCTACAAACTTACAGCGTATCTTCATCATTGATGAAGCACACAGAGGATATAATCCTAAAGGCAGTTTCCTTGCTAATCTTTTCGATGCTGACGAAAACTCTATTAAGATCGCATTGACAGGCACACCGCTATTAGCTGATGAGCGTGAGTCTTGGAAAGTGTTCGGCAGCTACTTCCATACCTATTATTATGATAAGTCAATTCAGGACGGCTATACTTTGAAAATTATCCGTGAGGATATTGAAACAAAGTATAAGGAAAAGCTCTCTGCTATCTATGAGAAGCTCGAAACACTTGTGCAGAAAAAGGAGATTAAGCGTGACCAGATAGTAGAACATGACTCTTATGTCAAGGAGCTTACAAGATATATAATCAGCGATTTGAAGCGTTTCCGTACTATCCAGGGCGATGATACGCTTGGCGGTATGGTTATCTGCGAAACAAGTGAACAGGCACGAAAGATATTCGCTTTCTTTGATGATGTTCAGCGTGAACTGAATGCCGATTCCTCGCAGTCTTCGCACTTCAAGGCAGGATTGATACTGCACGATAGTGATGATAAGGACACCAGAAAGCAGATCGTCAAGGATTTCAAGAAGAATATGACCATTGACAT
>JAGBIH010000067.1 GCA_017935095.1 Ruminococcus sp. | reverse complement strand
TCTTCAAAGTACTTCTTACCAACTTCCATAACAACGTCGGAGTACATCTGAATAAATCTTCTGTAGCAGTCCCAAGCCCATCTTGGGTTATTGGAAGCTTCAGCCATGTAGTTTACAACGTCCTCGTTAAGACCGAGGTTAAGGATTGTATCCATCATACCTGGCATTGAAGCACGAGCGCCTGAACGAACGGAAACGAGAAGAGGATTTGTCTTATCGCCGAACTTCTTGCCTGTAACTTCTTCCATCTTAACGATATACTCGTTAATCTGTGCCTGAATTTCGTCGTTGATCTTACGACCGTCGTCGTAGTAAGCTGTGCATGCTTCTGTGGAGATTGTGAAGCCCTGAGGAACAGGAAGACCCATGTTGGTCATTTCTGCCAGATTTGCACCCTTACCGCCAAGGATTTCACGCATGTTTGCATTACCCTCGGAGAATAAATAACAATACTGATGTGCCATTGGTGTATACCTCCAGTTTTTTACTTTACCGGACATAAGCCAGAGCGGCGTATGTTCGGACTTATAATTATTATAACACATTTCGGAAAGAATTACCATATATAATACGTAAAAAGTTAGCCAATTATTTTGTTGCATTTTGTACAAAAAACTATGAAAGGCAATGAAAATGCAAAAAAGACTTGCATTTATTGTTAAAGTATGTAAAAATAAAAGCATAGCTATAAATAGGAGTGAATCTGATTTTATGAAGAAAATAATGGTTCTTGCTGCGGCGCTGATGCTTTTTTCAGGTGCAGTGGTATCCTGCGGAAATAAGGAAGGCAGCTCGTCGGAGAATGCTTCGGGAACGATTTCTGCGTCTGAAGCTGACGTGAAGGCGGAGAAGCCTGATTTTCCTACCATGAATCCTGAAATGTTCAGCGGAATGGATGAAAAGGCGTCTGAGCTGAATAAAGGAGGCTTCATAACCTGCGAAAAGGAAGCGGAGGAAGCTCTGCGTGCCTGTATTGACAGTATGTTCTGTTCGGGTGCAGAGGAGACGCTGAAATATTTTTATCCCGAAGCTGTTTACAATGCTGTTATGAACGGAGCTGCAAGGGATAATTTTGCGGCTCAGGGCAATCCGGACGCTCAGCTGGATAAATTCCGCATAGAAAAGTGCGTTTATCTCGCTCCTGATACGGGCTATAAGCTTGCGGAAAAGTATTTCGCCATGACTGCTGAAAGCAGTGGTTTAAGCGGTTATTCCACAGTAGTCAGCAAGGGCTACAGTGTGAAGATTTCGTTTGAGGTCAGCGTGGACGGTGCGACGGATTCAGTATCCGAAGATGTGGTGCTGGTAAATGTTGAAGGCGAAGGCTGGAAGGTTATTCCGCTGAGTACAGAAGAACTGAATGAGGCGGTCGGATAAGGAGAGCTTTATGAATGAACAACACAGCAGACAGGAGGAAATAAAATGAACAAAGCAATAATTCTGGCAGGCGGACAGGGCAAACGTATGAAGGCGGATATGCCCAAGCCGCTTTTCAAGGTTCTTGGTGAGCCTATGCTTGAGTGGGTGATAACGGCGTGCGAGGCAGCAGGATTGTCCGATATCTGCGTTGTCAAGGGATTTATGGGTGAGATGATTGACGAATACCTTGACGGCAGGTACAGGACTGTGCTTCAGGCGGAGCGTCTGGGTACAGGTCATGCTGTAATGCAGGCAGTGCCGTTCCTGAAGGAGGATGAAAGCGGAAATACGCTTGTTTTATGCGGAGACGCTCCCTTCATAGACGCAAAAACAATTGAGGAATCGCTTGTTATACATAAACAGCAGAATAATGCGGTAACAGTAATTACTGCGGAGCTTGATAATCCGTACGGCTATGGCAGAATAATCAGAACACAGTCGGGAATCAGCGGAATTGTTGAGCAGAAGGACGCTTCCGATGAACAGAGGGCAATCCGTGAGGTGAATTCGGGGGCGTACTGGTTCAGGACTGCGGATCTTGTGGAGCTTCTCGGAAAGCTTGACTGCAATAACTCGCAGAACGAGTATTATCTGACAGACACAATTTCAATAGCACTCTCTGAGGGCAGAAATGCAGGGGCATACAAGTCTGAAAATGCCGATATAATCAGAGGCGCCAACGACCGCAAGGATTTGCTGGAGCTGAATACATACGCAAGAAATGCCGTGATTGAAAAGCATCTTGTCAATGGCGTGGGATTTGTATGTACAGACGGGGTGATAATCGAACGAGGTGTTGAGATAGGTGCAGGCACTGAGATTCTGCCGGGAACTATTCTGCGTGGAAAAACAAAAATCGGAACTGGCTGTGCAATTGGTCCGAACACGGTTATTGAAAACTGCATTATCGGTGATGATGTTACGCTCAATACAGCTCAGGCTTATGATTCTGAGGTTGAGAGCGGAGTTAAAATCGGTCCGTTTGTTCATATCAGACCGGGAAGCTGCATTAAGAGTGGCGCTAAGATTGGTGATTTTGTGGAAATAAAGAATTCCACGATTGGCGAAAAGACTGCTATTGCGCATCTTGCGTACATCGGTGACAGTGATGTTGGCAAGAAGGTGAATATCGGCTGCGGAACAGTAACTGTCAACTACGATGGTATTGAGAAAAGCCGCTGCGTGATAGGGGATAACTGCTTTATCGGATGCAACACGAATCTTATTGCACCGATTAAGCTTGGCAAGGCTGTGTATACTGCTGCCGGAACTACGGTAACAAGGGATGTTCCTGACTTTGCGCTTGCAATCGACAGGGGAGTGCTCAAAGTGAATGAGGGGTATACTCTGCGCAAGCTTAAATCTAAAATCAGTGATAAATAACAAAAATAGAGACGTCCCAAAAGGGTACTACCCATACAGAAGTATTTAATATGTAACCGAAAGGTTGTGTAGGAAAACCTACGCAGCCTTTCTCTTTTTGTCGTAAACCATATTGTCAGCGACAGCAGTTGCAACCGCAGCATTGAAACGGAAGCAGATGTCAATCTGCTGTGTTCTGTGTCCGCATGAATTTATTTGATTTTCGGCAATATCACTGTAACAGCCGTACCCTTATTCTCCTCGCTTTGAATTGAAATTTTTCCACCGTGATACTGGACGGAGTGCTTGACAATGGAAAGTCCTAAACCCGTTCCGCCCGACTTCTTTGAATGACTTTTGTCTACACGGTAAAACCGCTCAAATATTCTTGCGTGGTGTTCAGGAGCAATACCTATTCCATTATCGGAAACTGTAAGCATTACTTCTTTTTCTGTCTCTGAGATATTTACCTCTACTTTTCCGCTGTCGGGAGTATACTTAATTCCGTTATCGCAAAGATTATAGATAACTTCAAAAAGCAAGTGCTTTACTCCATAAACTTTTCCGCTATCACCCGATACAGAAAGTGTGATATCCTTTTTATCTGCACTGTCACGGAGAACTCCGCATACTTCCTTTGCTATGTCATAAAGCGAAACATTTTCTTTTTGCAATTCACTTTGTTCGTCAAGCTGTGAAAGCCTGATGATATCTTCAACAAGAGTTACAAGCCGTGTCGCTTCCTCTCGGATATGACCGACGAACCGGGACATATCCTTAGACTTTACAAGTCCGTTTTCGATAAGCTCCGCACTGCCTGTTATGGATTGAAGCGGAGTTTTAAGCTCGTGGGAAACATTTGCTGTAAACTCTCTGCGAAGTCGTTCAGCATCAGCCTGTTCGGTTATATCAAACGCAAGGATAACTGCACCGACAGTTTCACCATCTGTTTCAATATGGCTTATGTCAAACTGATATTCCTTTTCATTAAGATTTGCACGGATTTCAGCGTGTCCGCTTGTAAGTGCCTTTTCGATTGCAGAGGTTATTTCGTGTCTGCGGTTTATTGTAAGGAATTCGTTACCCATACACTTTTTATCTGTACCGAAAATCGTCATTGCCGCGGAATTTATAGTGAGGATATTTCTGTTTTTATCAAGCAGAACAAGTCCCTCACGCATATTTTTTGTGATAAGGTCGAACTCGTCTTTTCTGCGGTTAAGCTCTGCCGCCTTACGTTCAATCTTCATATTCTGCTTATGAATACGGCTGAGTAACGGTGCGATTTCCTCATAGGTATCATTCTCTGTCGGATTGTCAAGGTCAAGCTTATTTAGTGGTTCGATTATCCGTTTTGACATCTTATGTGCAAGAACTGCCGAAACAACAACTGCAATTATAATCACGATAATAACGGGATACATCATTCCTAAAAGAAGGACAAATCCACTCGCACGGTTTACTGAAATACGAAGCACTGTTCCGTCTGAAAGAAGAACTGCTTCATAAAGCGTTTTTTTGGTAAGTGTTGCGGAACGACGTGAGCTGCTTCCTTTACCCGTTTCAAATGCCTCTCTTATTTCCTCACGGTTAAGGTGATTATCCATAACAGCTTCATCAGCCTGCGAATCGAAAAGTACCGTTCCGTCGCTCGCTACCCACGTCAGTCGGTAGTTATCCGATTTCAGATTGCTGAGATATTCTTCGCCCGATTGCTCTGTTCCGACAGAAGCAATAGAAAGTTCATCCTTAATATGATTTATCTGGATATTTGTAAAGTAATCGTATAGAAAGCTTGTTATAATTACAAGAGTTGCCATAAGAACGGCAAGCGAGGTAGCAAAAATAGAGCGAAAAATTTTACTTGTCATTGCCGCCTCCGAATTTATAACCGACATGGCGTACAGTTTCAATCATTTCACCGTATTCAAGAAGTTTCTGACGAAGCGTTCTTATATGCATATCGACTGTTCTCGTTTCGCCAACAAAATCAGCTCCCCATATCTCGTTATAGAGAGTATCCCTTGAAAATACAAGCCCCACATTTTTCATAAAAAGTGAGAGCAGTTCAAATTCCTTATAGGTAAGAGAAACCTTTTCGCCGTTTATAGTCACAGTTCGCTGGTCAAGATTAATGGAAAGCCCGCCTGCCTGTAAAATGCGGCTTACCGTTTTCGGCTTGCATCGACGCATAACCGCCTTTACTCTCGAAATCATTTCCATCATGCCGAACGGTTTTACAAGATAATCGTCAGCGCCCATATCAAGTCCCTGAATCTTATCGAATTCTGCGCCCTTTGCTGTTGCCATAATAATGGGAATATCAATATATTCCGCTATGCTTTTAAGAATTTTAAGCAACTCGATGCCGTCTTTTCCGGGGAGCATTACGTCGAGAATAACAAGGTCGGGAAGTTCTGTTTTAAGCGCAGAAAGAAAACTGTCGCCGTCTTCAAAACCTTTTGCTTCAAACCCTGTTGACTGTAAGGCATAAACTTCTATATCACGGATACTTGCGTCGTCTTCAACGCACCATATCATATAAATCAACTCCTTTATGAGTTTTTATGTTCACCTGTTACAGAGAAAATCACCCACTCGGCTATGTTCGTTGCGTGATCGCCGATACGCTCAAAATATTTCGCAATCATA
>JAGBIH010000007.1 GCA_017935095.1 Ruminococcus sp. | reverse complement strand
TGAATAACGCAAATGTATTTTTGAAGATTCCCGAAAGCTGTATCGAGCAGTGGAGCGGAGTCATTAATTTGCTGTATACACAGCTTATACAGCATTTGGAAAAGCGTCCTGAAAAATACTTATCAGAAGGTGCTAACAATACGCAGACCCTGATAATTATGGACGAATTTGCAAGATTCGGAAAACTCAAACCTATCAAAGAAGCAGTATCTACATTGCGCAGTAAGTCTGTTAATTTATGTATCGTAATACAGAGCCTTGCTCAGCTAGATAACATCTATGGTGAGAGTGAACGCAGAATAATCCTCGATAATTGTCAGTATAAAGTTATTCTGGGTGCAAACGATCCACAGACTCAGGAAATGATTTCCAATCTTATAGGAACAGAGTTTTTTATAAAACGAAGCTTTTCAGAGAATTCTGATACCTACGAAAGCAATGAAAGTTATGTCCCTGAGCGCAGACCTCTGGTATATCCTCACGAATTATCAACGATGAGAGATGCAATAATTCTTTCACCGTACGGAAAATGTAGAATTGATAAGATCAAGATCTACAGCAAGGATGATAATCCATTTTATATCAGCGACACACCTGAAAGTGATGTCCAAGACCCATCTTTTGAACAAAGCGATCCACCAGTAATATGCCGTGTTCTTTCGCCGGAAGAGATCGATCCTGATGATGAATTCATTCAAGCTGAAGTTATTTATTCAGAGCCGAGCAAAGCTACCCAAACACTAGAAAATACTGCTGAATCGGTTCCTGAAGGTACAGATCTCCTCCATCCGAACAAGGCAATATGTAAACCTTACACATTCAATGCACTTAATGAGGCTGCAAAAGCGTACTCCGCCGAACGCAGAAGATTACACGGTGACGATTGCAGCAGCATTAACGATGAAAAACTTTATAGTACCGTCGGCAAAATGTTCTGTAATTACTTTTCAATGACAAGTACGCAGAATTATGAGCCTTCGGAAAAATATTATGAATTTCTGAATATGTTCATAGAATCTATAGCATCTGAT
The DNA here is from genome assembly GCA_017935095.1 of Ruminococcus sp. GTDB lineage: Bacteria > Bacillota > Clostridia > Oscillospirales > Ruminococcaceae > Ruminococcus. The sequence continues at coordinate 1,811 of JAGBIH010000007.1, read as the reverse complement.
CCAGATATCCAAGATATTTTCAAGACATATATGGAAAAAGATAATGTGTAAGTGGACATGGAGAAAAGAAAGGTGGTGATAACCTTGTCCAACTATCATTTTGAAGCTACTGTAATAAGCCGAGGAAAAGGCAGGTCCTTGGCAAAATCGCTGAACTACATTACCGGCGAAAGGGTCAGGGACTCCTATCTTGGAAAGACTTATTACAGCAAAAGAGATGATGTACTTATGTAGAAGATATATCTGCCTGAAAACGTTCCGACACATTTCAATAATCTGCAGAGTCTCTGCGATGAAATGGATAAATGCGAAAAAAGATGTGATGCCAGGACTGCGAGGGCGTTTGTAGGGTCTTTGCCAAATGAACTCCCTTACGATAGCCTTGAACACATTGTTTCCTTGTTTATCAAGGAATGCTTTACATCGCGCGGTATTTGTGCCATAGCTGCAATTCACGAAGGCAGGAATGACGCTGACCCATCAAAGAATAATCCTCATGTACATATTATCACTGCAACAAGAACTGCTGATGAAAACGGATTCAGTAGAAACAAGTGCCGAGAGTACGATAATAAAGAGTACTTAAGGTACTGGAGGAAGCGGTGGGAGTTAGCTCAGAACCGCGCATACTCACACAATGGCAGAGATGAACGTGTAAGCTGCAAAAGCTATAAGGATCGTGATATAATTAAATTGAAACCCATCAGGCACCGATCTCGTATTGACTGGCAAAAGGAGCTTGAGGGACTTAATACTCTTAAAGATGATATAAATCGTGCAATCAAAAAAGCACGACAGCGTAAAGCTGAACGAGAGAGGGATGAGCTTTCCAGACAAAGATCTAGATAGATTACATCCCGCATCTCCCCTACCACTGATTATATATTCTCCCATTGAAGGAGGATTATATATGAAGAGATCAATATTACAACTTAACTCATTCAGTGACGGAAGCACCGAGAACACATACCGCACCGTTTTCAAGAATCAGCATGGCAGGACACTGTTCCTGTCGCTGGCTCTTGACGGAACGAAGTGCAGTATTCTTGACTGCTTCTACACCGACCGCAATCAGGGAAAGTCAGAGGCACAGCGGCGCAATGTAAGACCGCTTCTGCTGAAATCTTTTTCTTTCCCGACTGACAAGCTACTGTCAGTAATCGAGGCAGAGCTTGACAAGCTATTCTATGGTGTGGAATTTACAGAGGATGACACCCGTGAGCTGCCGCTTGCGGAATACCTTGCAGTAAGATCCTCTGACCGCATACGAAAGTATCATTTCCTTATTCTTGAAGGCAGCGGCAACAGCGTCAATGGCTTGCCTTCAACGCTTAGGACTCGGCTCAAAAACAAACTTCATCGCTCTGTTTATCTTGAGCTGTGCTACTTTGGTGACGGAAAGGGCGTCGTTAAGGAGTGCTACTACTATGACCGCAGCTATATTCGTCAGGACATCAGAGTGATGCCCCCGATGCTGACCAGCTGCTTCTTCCCTTACGACCGCCAGCATATAATTGATCTTGTAAATAATGAAATATGCTGTAATTTCACACATATAATTATTACCAATGGCAACGAAGGTGTTGACATCGGTTCTGACCCTACGCCGATATGCGGCGCGATCTAGGAGGTAATATAAATGGCTGAACTTATTACAGAGTACATTGACGCTAAGAATATCGCTCACACCGTACAGCATATTACTGTACCCAGTGAGGACAACTATGAGAAGGAACGGCTTACTGAAGAGCTTTACAGTGTACTGTCCAGGAAAAAGGACAGCAGCATGACGCAGTAACATTCAGTACAAC
>JAGBIH010000066.1 GCA_017935095.1 Ruminococcus sp. | reverse complement strand
GAATTCCTTTGTGAATGCCATGATGTTAACGCCGTGCTGACCGAGAGCCGGACCAACAGGCGGTGCAGGAGTAGCCTTTCCTGCTGCGATCTGAAGCTTAATGTAGCCAACTACTTTCTGTGCCATGTATTCGCACCTCCATAAATGTGGTAAATGGCGAGGCAAGACTTATTTTACCTCTCCCACGGAAGTCACTTTCGGACTTCTTTTTGACCTGAACTAATCCTCCACAGCAACAACCTGACTGATAGGCAGAGTTGTGGGGGTTTCACGACCGAACATTGAAACCAGAAGGTCAACGGAGCGATCGTCGAGATTGATGTTCTGAACGACACCGATGAAGCCGTCCATAGCGGTACCGGAAATCTGAACTCTGTCTCCGACCTTGAAGTTTACCTCGACAGTTGAAACGTCGATACCGAAGAGTGATTCAACCTCTTCATCTGAAAGGGGAGTAGGTTCTGAAGCGGGACCAACGAAGCCGGTGCAGCCTCTGGTATTTCTTACAACATACCATGAATCGTCAGTAACAATCATTTTGATAAGAACGTAACCCGGATATGTTTTACGTTCAATATCCTTGGTTTTTCCGTCGGTGATTTCTGTCACCTTTTCGGTAGGAACTCTAACTTCCTGGATAAAATCATGAAGCTTACGGTTTTCCACAACCTTTTCAATATTCTGGGCAACCTTATTTTCGTAGCCTGAATAAGTGTGGACAACATACCACTTAGCTGCTTCTGACATAAAAATCCTCCTTAGACTTCCTTTGGTTTAGCGGTAGATAAGACCCATAAGTTCAAGGAAACCTGCATCTACCAGACCAACAATAACAGCTGAAAGAGCAACAACTCCGACAACAACGGAGGTATTATTCACAACAGTTTTCTTTGAAGGCCAAACCACTTTTTTGAATTCTGTTCTTAAGTCCTTGAACCACTTGCGGATTTTACCCGGCTTCTTTTTCTCGGACTTCTTTTCTGAAGTTGTATCCTTAGCCATAAAAATACTCCTTCCGATTACTTTGTTTCTTTGTGAAGAGTGTGTTTTCTGCAGAATTTACAATGCTTCATCATTTCGATTCTGTCAGGGTCATTCTTCTTGTTCTTCTTAGAAACATAGTTGCGCTGCTTGCACTCGGTACAAGCTAAAGTAACCTTTACTCTCATATCGGCACCTCCTGAATTAATACTTCCTCCGGCGAGCGGAGGTAGGTTGTTTGCCTCCCTCAAATCGGGACAAAAAAATAAACCCCTAATGAGGTACTATAATTATATCACACGCATCTGAAAAAGTCAAGCACTTTTATGAATTTTGAGCGATATTTCTTTGAATTATCTATCCGTAGCTTGTTTAAAAGAGCTTTTATACCGAAAAAAGACAGTAATTATTAAATACAGTATTATTACATTAAATTTGAACAAATTATGATTGACTCATTGCGCACGGATTTTTAAATAAATAGCACAAAATATCAGTTAATGAGTATTATATATCATTGAAAAGAGTGGATTTGTGAAGTATAATAAGGTCAATGAATCACACAGACAATAAACACATGGAAGAATAAAAAATTTTTATATCGGAGGGAAACTTATGAGAAATTCATTAATGAAAAAGAGAATCATCTCTGCAGCAGCTGCTGCTGTAATGTCAGTGTCCTGTGTTTCTGGTACAATAGGCGGTACAATGTTCAATGCTATGGACAGCGGCATTAAAACAGTATATGCAGCTGAAAGCACAGTAAAATTCAATCAGGCAGTAGGATACGCAGAGGCAATGTATGCTACATGGGCATCAGTTTCAGGAGCATCCGGCTACAATGTTTATGTTGACGGAGTTCAGATTGATTCAATGCTTATCAGACAGTATCCCGGTTACATGAGAGCAGACGCTGTTGGTCTCAAGGCCGGCAGCCACACAATGAAGGTTGTTCCGATCGTAAGCGGCAAGGAAGACGCTTCAAAGGCAGCTGAAATCACAGCTACATCCTATGCCAACGACAGAAGCGGATACGCTTTTGAAGGAAACCACTCTCCCGGAGCATATAAGGCAGACGGTACTCTCAAGGACAATGCGATCGTTGTATATGTAACTAATGAGAATAAGGATTCCATTACAGTAAAGCTCAACGCTGAGGGCAAGGGTGAGGTAGACTGCACAGGCATTCAGAATATAATCACTGCTTATAAGAAGGGCAAAGAAACTCGTCCGATTGCTATCAGATGTATCGGAAACATAACTGATCCTTCTGTTCTAACAAAGGGTGACCTTGTAATTGATACTGCAACAGCAGGAATGACTATCGAGGGTATCGGATCTGATGCAACCTTCAATGGCTTTGGTCTTGTTTTAAAGAATGCTGTTGATGTTGAAGTAAGAAACATCGGCTTTATGAACTGTGACAGCTCAGAAGGTGATAACTGCGGACTTCAGCAGAACAACTCCTACTGCTGGGTTCACAACTGCGACTTCTTCTATGGTGATGCAGGCTCTGACGCTGATCAGGCTAAGGGCGACGGTGCTCTTGATACAAAGAAATCTCACCATATCACACATTCCTACAACCACTTCGTAGATAATGGAAAGTGTAACCTTCAGGGTGCTAACTCAAGCGATACATCGAACTATATCACATATCACCACAACTGGTTTGACCACTCAGACTCACGTCATCCACGTGTAAGAGTTGCAACAGTTCACGTTTATAATAACTACTATGATGGAAATGCAAAATACGGCATTGGTTCTACAACAGATTCCGATATATTTGCTGAAAACAACTACTTCCGTAACTGCAAGAATCCTATGATGATCTCCGGTCAGGGTACAGATGCTGCCGGTGAAGGAACCTTCAGCGGTGAAGTAGGCGGAATGATAAAGGCATACGGCAATATTATCGAAGGCGGTGTGTTTGTTCCATATTCCGAGAACAATACTCAGTTTGACGCTTATGATGCAAAGTCAAGAGATGAAAAGGTTCCCTCATCCGTAAAGGCAGCCGATGGAGGAGCAACATACAATAACTTTGATACAGAAAGCAGCTTCTACAGCTACAAGGTTGATGCAGCAGCAGATGTTCCGGCAGTTGTAATGTCCAAGGCAGGACGTGTAGACGGCGGCGACTTCAAGTGGCAGTTCAATAACTCAGTTGACGACTCTGATTATTCTGTAAATTCTGCACTCAAGTCTGCGCTCAAGTTATATGATGATTCAATTACAGCTATCGGAAGCGGTTTCAAGGAGGATAATTCACCGACACCTGTAGTGACAACAACAATACAGACTCCGGTTGTTACTACTACAACAACGGTAAAAATTCCTTCAGCAGCAACTACTACTTCACCGGTGCAGAATACACCTGTAACCGGCTCAAATGTAATTTACGCTTCACCTAACGGCGGCGGCGATGGTTCATCAATGAGCAGTCCTACAGATGTCAAGACAGCTATCAAGTCGGTCAAGGCAGGCGGTACAATTTATCTCCTTGACGGCACCTATAAGTATACCGAGACTATTCTCATTGAGGAGAGCAACAGCGGCAGCTCAGGTGCACTCAAAACCATCTCTGCATATCCCGGTGCAAAGGTAGTATTTGATTTCACAGGAATGGCTGTTTCCGGTTCAAACAGAGGATTTGTTCTCGACGGTTCATACTGGCATTTTTACGGCTTTGAAATCTACAATGCCGGCGACAACGGTATGCTTCTCTCAGGTGACAATAACATTATCGAAATGATGATTTTCAACGATAATGAGGATACAGGTCTCCAGCTTTCACGCTATCAGACATCATACAGCAGCGTGTCGCAGTGGCCTTCATACAATCTTATACTTAATTGTACGTCAAAAAACAACTGCGATGAAGCTACAATGGAAAACGCAGACGGATTTGCCGCAAAGCTTACCTGCGGAGAAGGCAACGTATTTGATGGCTGTATGGCGTATAACAACTCAGATGATGGTTGGGATCTTTATGCTAAGACAGAAACAGGTCCTATCGGAGTTGTGACAATTCAGAATTGTGTAGCATTCAGAAACGGCTATACAGAGGACGGAAGAGGTTATGGCGATTGTGACGGTAACGGCTTCAAGCTTGGAGGCGCAGGCGTTGGTTCACCTCACGTTGTCAAGAACTGTCTTGCATTTGAGAATCTTAACTGTGGATTTACTGACAATAATAATCCTGAGCTTGCTTCAATTTCAGACTCAACGGCTGTAAATAACAGTGTAGGCGGCAACGGCAAGCCTAATTTCTCGGTATACCGCTGCACTAATTGTAATTTTGACAATCTCATGTCATATTATAATAACTCCTCCATAAAGATTGCAAATGATAAGTATGTAGGAACATATGCAAACGGTGTTTATTACAACAGCGGTTACTATAAGGTTGATGCAGATACCAAGGTTTCAAACGGCAGCAAAATCGGTACAAAGATTGACGGTCCATCTGATTCAGACTTTATTGCTACATCAGTAAGTCCAATGGGTACAGATTTCCACAAGGTATGGAGAAACGCTGACGGAAGTCTTAACACAGGCGGCTATTTTGAAACAAAGGGTACTTATGAATCAATGGGCTACCATTTCGACGGTTCGGGTACTGTTGTTGTTCCTCCTGTAATCACAACAACACAGGGTGAAAATCAGACAACAACAACAACAACAACTACCACAACACCTCCCGTCGTTAATCCTCCTGTTGAAGGTGGATATGTACACGACTTTACAGAAAACGGCAACTTAAGCAGCTTCTATACAATAACAGGTAATCTTTCAACCTCCAAGGGTTCTGTAAACTACGCAGGTAAAACTCTTACACGGTGCCTGAAGATTGAAAGTGCAACAAATATTGCGTTTAATGCACCGTCAGCAGGAAAACTCACTCTTGTATTTGCTGAATCGGCAGCAACAATCAAGATTGACGGTACAAAGTATACATCATGCGGTGACGGTATTATAACAGCTGACTTGTCATCCGGCAGTCACACAATTACAAAGGCAGATTCAGCTAATCTGTTCTACATGGTTTATGCAGGAGATTCATCACAGGGAACAACAACTACTACATCAACAACAACCACAACCACCACAACAACTACTATTCCGAATCCGCAGGTTACAGGCAAGGCAGGCGATGCTAACGGAGATGGTCAGGTTAACATGGCAGACGCTGTACTCATCATGCAGTCGATTTCAAACCCTGACAAGTACAGAATTGATGATAAGAATCGTGAAAACGCTGATGTATACCAGAAAGGAAGCGGCGTTACATCACAGGACGCACTTGCAATACAGAAGTACGTATTAAAGCTTATTGATACCCTCCCGGAATCATAAATCTGATTCCGTACCCCTCTGAATATAATGATAAAACGAAAAAAGGAACTCTTATGAGTTCCTTTTTTCGTTTACAGATAGGAAAAAATAAAACCGGTACAATTAATGTACCGGTTATGTATATTATTTAATTACCGAAAAAGCCTGTTTAAGAGTACCGGCAGGGATAATTTCAATTGAGTAGTCATCAGGGTTGATGGCTGAAACGGACTGACGGGGAATAACACAGGTTCTGAATCCCATGCGTTCAGCCTCACGTATACGCTGTGCGATATGAGAAACCGAACGTATCTCGCCTCCGAGACCAATCTCTCCGAAAGCGATAAGCTCGTCATTGATTTGCTTGTCCATGATACCTGAATAGAGTGCCATTGCTACAGGAAGGTCACCGGCAGGCTCGTCGAGGCGGAATCCACCCACGATATTAAGGTAAACGTCGAGAGAGCCCATGAAAATGCCGAGACGTTTTTCAAGAACAGCAATAATGATGTTAAGTCGGTTATAGTCAAAGCCTGTTACCATTCTTCTTGGTGCAGCGTAGCTTGTTTTAGCGGCAAGAGCCTGAACCTCCGCAAGAATCGGGCGGCTTCCTTCCATAACGCAGGCAACGCAGGTTCCCGAGACATTATGCGGACGACCTGAAAGGAGCATCTGCGAGGGGTTTTCGACCTCCCGAAGACCCTTGTCAATCATTTCAAAAACTCCGATTTCATTAGTAGAGCCGAAGCGGTTTTTGACAGCTCTGAGCAGTCGGTAGCTCTGGTGACGTTCACCCTCGAAGTAGAGGACAGCGTCAACAATATGCTCCATGACCTTAGGACCTGCAATAGCACCGTCCTTATTGACATGACCGACAATAATCAGCGGAATTTCCTGGTTTTTTGCGGTATGCATAAAAAGGTTAGTACACTCTCTCACCTGAGTAATACTGCCGGGACTTGAGCTGATTCTGCTGATGCTCATAGTCTGGATTGAGTCGATTATAGCAATATCTGGGGTGCATGAAGCGATAGTTTCGGCAATAGCTTCGGCGTCAGTAGCGGTGAGGATATACAGATTTTCCGTAGTTACGCCGAGACGCTGAGCACGCAGCTTGATTTGTCTTGCAGATTCCTCTCCCGAAACATACAGGACAGAATGCTCCTCGCCGAGGAACTGACAAATCTGAAGAAGAATCGTACTTTTACCGATACCTGGTTCACCACCGAGAAGAACAAGCGAGCCTTTTACAAGACCGCCTCCGAGCACACGGTTAAGTTCACCGATACCTGTATCGTAGCGGACATCGCTGTCGATACCTATATTTTCAAGCTCAAGAATGCTGTCGGAAAGATCGGGGACATTCTGTGATGATGAGCGTCCTGAGGAAGGTAAGTTATCAGCCAGTTCCTCCTCAAAGCTGTTCCATGCACCGCATGAAGGGCATTTGCCATTCCATTTTGAGCTTTCGTAGCCGCACTGGCTGCAGGTGTAGATATAACGTGATTTAGCCATTTTTATGCTCCAATCATTGGAATGCGGAAATAATGAATTCATCCTTCAGCAGATATTTTCTGCCGCATTCCACAATACTTTCGGATTCCTGATATGCATCAAGGTCAGTGTCGATGAGGCTGCTGTAGTGATTGCCTGAGATATCGGCGTAGAAATAAACCTTGTTTTCGATATCGAAGCAGATTCTTCCGCTTGAATCGAGCTGAGTTCCAAGCTCTGAAAGAGTGCCGTTTTCAATGGTATATATCATGCAGACGGCAGCCTTATAAGTACCTGTAGAGACAATAAGCTCAGGGGTATTGTCTGCATTCAGGTCACAGAGTTCAAATGCAGCTTCATCATAGCCCTGATTAATCAGTTCGGAAAGCTTATTACGGAAAAGCGATTTCTGTTTATCAGTGAGGACGCCGCCCCAGCTTTCCGAGAAATGGAGAGCATAATTTATTGAAGCGTCGGTGAAGGTATATTTTCTGCCGATTGTAAGTGAAGGAGCTGAGGTATATTTCTCAAGTGCAGCGTCATACTCTGCCAGTGATACATCTTCCTTATTAATTTCATATGTAAGTGAAGCACCGCTTAATAAAGAGTCGGCGTTGTTATAGTAGCTGAGCACAATATCGAGGGAGGTATCGGAAAAACTGAGAAAATCACCGATTACAAAGCCCTGTCCCTTATGCTCATCCTGAATAATTCTGTTGAGCGGAAAGAAGCTGAAGCTTCCTGAGCTGCCGACTTCGCCGATAAATAGAAGAGAGCCGTCGGAAACAGTATATATTTCACAGGCTGAGGCAGAATCGGTATCCGGAGAAATGATAAGCTCAGGAGTTCCATCATTTGTGAGGTCAAGAAGGTCGAACATAGAGGAGCCGTAGCTGTTTGAGGTTTGCGAAAATTTATCTGATTTTTTGAATTCATTGAGCTTTGCCTCATAAAGGGGCTGCCAGTCAAAAACGATATTCTGCGGTAAGATAGTGACTGCCTCCGAAACAAGCTCCGGAGCGTTAGAAGCCTTTTTACTTTCGCATCCGACGAATGAAGCTGCAGTTATAATAGCAAGAGCCGCAGTCATATGTTTAATAAGGTTCACGTTTTTGCCTCCTGAAAAGAAATACATAATTGCTCATCATGCTTTGAAATACAGATAGAGCAGCAATATTATTTTATCACTTTTGGTGAAATTAGTCAATTAATAAAAGATTAAAATGCAGGCTGCCGAAATTGATGTCACAATAAACATCGGATAATTTCAGCAGCCGGTGACAGTGATATGTCAGCTGTAATTTTTGGCAATTCTGTAATCAACAGCTCCGGTAAAGGGATTATAAATGATCTCCTCGTTATCCTTTCCGGCAACCAGATAGGAATTCTTATAAAACAGAGGGATGAAGCCGAATTCTGCGAGAAGAGACTTCTCAGCAGATGAGTATTTGTCAACAAGCTCTGCCACTGAGGTACAGCGGATAATTTCATCTGAATGGGAAATACCGTCGGATGCGGATTTCAGACAATCAATCTGTTCAAACTGTCTGATAACAGAAAGACCGCTGCCAATAACGCCTTTCAGCGGATAGAGTGCAACAGAATAATCGCCGTCATTGATACGTCTGCTGAATTCTGAAGCAGTAACGTCCTCAATACCGATATACAGACCGAGAGATTCCTGCCAGCTCTGCGAGAGGTGGTGAAGGTATCCGGAATCGACAGTTTCAGCGCAGACGAGAATCTTGATGGAATCAACCGAGCCGATATTCAGTTCACGTTTAGCCCTTTTAAAGCAGTTCTGCGCCTCAGAGAGATTATAGAAATCGAATTGTCTGTCGGGGGAAGCCTCACGATAGCTTTTTCCTGCGAGCCTGACAGCCGGCGGGATTATGCCGTATGCAGCAGTGAGGTCGCTGTCGAGCTTGCTTTCGAGGCTGATTCTGTCGATTGAGCAGGCGAGAGCCTTTCTGAGGTTTGCATTACGGAAATATTTATCCTCGGGATTGAAGATAAGACCGAGAGTTGTTGCACTGTCTGATGTGATTGAATATTTATCTGAGCTATAGGAATCATTGAGTGTTGTAAAGCAGTCGATTTCGCTGTTTTTGAAGCATTCGTAGATATCGTTTTCCGTTTTTTCGATAGTGAAGCTGAGGTAAGACGGAGCAACTGTATAAAGCTCAGTGACATTTAATTCATTACGTTTCATATAGAGGATATTATGACTGCCGTATGGGTCATAGAACCATTGTCTGAGGTAGAAAGCGCCGTTTGACATAACCGATTTATCGTCGAGACCATAGCGGCCCTTTGTGGAATCAAAAAACTCCTTGTTGCATGGTGATGCGGCAGCCTCTGCAAGCATACCGAGAAATTCAGCAGATGGGTAATCGAGAATGATTTCGAGTGTAAAATCGTCCTTTGCTGAAACACCTGCCGTTTCTGCCGGAGCAGAGCCATTAAGTATACGTTCTCCGCCCTTGATGCATGAATAATTCTTTGCATAGGGTGACTGCATTCTGGGGTTAAGAACACGCTGGAGTGCAAAAACGTAATCATCGGCGGTTACGGGGAAATATTCATCTTCGCCGAAATAATCGTCATTATTTTTGTCGAGAAACCAGAAATTGTCCTGTCTCAGTCTGAAGGTATAGACAAGACCGTCGGGTGAAATGGTATAGCTTTCTGCATTGCAGCATGAAATATTACCATCTGAGTCTTTCATGAGAAGACCGCTGTAGAGGTTTTTAATTACTGTATTTGAAGCGGGGTCATTTGCAAACTGAGGGTCAAGGCTCTGCGGATTACCGAGCAGCGGTGCATTATACAGGTGACCGGTACCCTCGCCCTTGTCTTTATTTCCGCATGATACTGCAGAAACTGCAATGAGTGCCGCACATAAAAAAAGCAGTATTCTTTTTTTCACATTAAACTCCATTCTGCCGTTTGTTATGCTGTGAAACAGGCATAACGACGAAACTCCTCCACGGCGAGAGGAGAATAGAAATATAGCAAACGGAAAAACCATAATTTCCGATATTTTTCAGCCCTCTCATGCGGTGATGCACAAGAGGGCGGAAAATGTCAATTCATATTTACTGTAACGATAAAGCCGTCTACATTATTTCCTGAAACAGTGTATGTCTTGTTTGAGGGGACGGGAACATCTGTATCTGCGTCTGTATTTGCAGGAACGTAGTATACATGATAGAGCTTTGAGCCTGAGGCAATTTCAAGAGGCTTTGTATTATTGTAACCCTTAATTATGTCGATATACTCCTCAAGGCAGATGCCCTTCTGTTTTATGTAGAGGGAATGCGGAGTGCCAATATAGCGATAGGTCTGAGTTCTTGCCTGTTCTCCGGTGTAATTCTCCTTACCTTCGGGGAATCTGACTATAAAGCCGTAGTCGGCAGCATAGTTATCAATCCATGCGTAGATTCCTGATGGTGAATAGTAGCCGGCGCTTGAGCCGTCCTTAGGGAAAATACTCATATCGAAGGTTCTTCCGGTATGGTAGTCGGAAAATCCACCCTTAAAGCCGGAATAACCGCCGTAGTATTTGTCATTCTGTTCTTCGAGGGTACGGTATCCGCCGATTACGACGATATCGTTATTTGATGAGGACTGATAGAAGCCCTCCATAAGAGCGTTGAGCTGATTTATAACTTCGATATCAAGCTTGATAACATAGTCACCCACGCTGTAGTATTCTGTTTTGATATTGTCATAGAGGGTAGAGGGAGTTATATCGTCAGCGAGGAATTTATATTCATGATTTGCGTTTACGAGTACAAGATTACCTCTGTTGACATCAGAGAAGGAATGTGATTCAACAGTAAATTCCGCAGCAGTTGTCTGTATAGTACCTGTTCCGGAAGAGATGATAGAGCTTGTTTCATCGCTTGTCTGAAGGTTGTCCACGATAGAGGACTGTGTCTGATTTTCAGAATTTGTAGTTGAGGAAGATGAACTGCCTCCGGAATCCTTTTTATCCTTTGAGCAGCTTTTAACGCATGAAGTCAGTATTACTATCATAACAATAAGAACGAGAACCGCTGCAACAATACGGTCGTATCTGACCTTATAGCGCTTTGCAGAACCTTGTCTTTTACGGTTTCTTCTCATATCACCGTTATTCATATAAAGAAATCGCTCCTTAAATCAATAATTGTTTTTATTATAGCACATTATTCAGCATATGTAAAGCCTTTTTTTTATAATTTTCAGCAAATTACCACAAAAATCTGCAAAAAGGACACCTATTCTGCTGCTTCGGAACAGTGTCTGCGGTATTCGGATGGTGTAAAGCCCTTATGCTGCTTGAACTGACGCATAAAGTAGGAGTCGCTCTCGTAGCCGCACCTTTCTGCAATAGCACTTACTGATAAATCCGTGTTTTTTAAGAGGTCAGCCGCATAAAGCAGTCTGCTTTCAATAATATCCTGACGGCAGGTTATACCGAATGCAGCGAGATACAGCCTGTGGAAATAAGTGCGGCTTATACCGAATTCAGCAGATATTTTATCAACAGACCATTCGCTTTCAGGATTGGCATAGATAGCTTCACGAAGGATTTTTAGCTCAGAATATCGTGGAATCTGGTCAGCGAGATTATCTTTATGTGTATTAAGTCCGTCACTTATACTGATGAAAATCATACGCATTGAAAGCTCCATAAATTCGCCTGAGTGTTTACCTTTGTTGAGTGACTGGACTTTCATACATTTCAGCAAACCTGAAATAACGAAATCATCGGTAATTTCAATCGGGGTATCAAGGGGAAGATTCATTGATGATATATACTGTTTATCCGCAGCAGACATACGGAAGCTAACGCAGTCATAACGCAGAGGACGATTATCTGTTGAATGAAAAGGCTGCTTATAGCTGCTGAAGATAACGGCTGAGTTTTTTTTGAGTCTGCATTCTCTGCCGTTTATCATAAAAGTTACCGGAGATTTAAAATAAAACAGCATTGAATCTGTTCCTGAGCAGTCATTGACAGAAGAGCCTTGCTGACAATTAAGGCTTATACGGTTAATTTTCACAGAACGTCCTCCTTTCGGTAAAGATAACAATTATACTTATTATATCATATTTTTTTTTATTTCTCAATATTTTGCAATGGAAATTTTGTTTTTTCTGAAAAAGAAAAAGCCTTCCGATAAACGGAAGGCTTTCTTAAACTGTTTTGAGGATTATTTCTTAGCTTCAACACAAACAGCGTCGAATTCAGATATAATTTCCTTTTCCGGCTTAGCAGTACAGAGAGAGACAACAACAATAGCGATTGCAGCTGCAACGAATGCAGGGAGAAGCTCATAGATAGCGAATGCGCCGCCGAGGTTGCTGATAACGAATTTCCAGAGGAAAACCATAACTCCGCCGACAATCATGCCTGCGATAGCGCCGTACTTGTTTGAACGCTTCCAGAAGAGTGAAGCGAGCATAACCGGACCGAAAGTAGCACAGAAGCCTGCCCACGCAAATTCAACGATGTTGAATACAGAGCTTGTGCTGTCCCATGCAAGAATAACACCGAGCACTGCAATAACAATGAGCACTGCTCTTGCAGCGAGCATTGACTGTTTTTCAGTCATCTTAATCTTTAAGAAGCCCTTGAGTATGTTTTCAGACATACTTGAAGAAGCGGCAAGAAGCTGTGAATCCGAGGTTGACATCGTGCAGGCAAGAATACCGGCAAAGACAAGACCGGCTATGAGAGCGAGAAGAACGTGCTTTTCGCTCATGAACATAGAAATCTTGACAATGATTGTCTGTGCATTTTCTTCGCCGACAAGTTTTTCAATTTTGCCGTTTGCAGTGAGTGCATTTCCGATGAAGCCGATAAATATTGCAACAGCCATTGAAATTACAACCCATATAGAAGCAATTCTTCTTGATGTTTTGATTTTGTTTTTATCCTCAATAGCCATAAAGCGGAGGATGATATGAGGCATACCAAAGTAGCCGAGACCCCAAGCAAGGAGAGAAGCAATGGTCAGTCCTGAATAATCTTCAGCAGTGCCTTTTTCAACATTGTGGATATCTGAGAGCGAGAAGTATCCGGGGATAGACTTGGCGTTTTCGATAACATTGTCAAGACCGTTTGCGGTATAGATACCGAAAATAACAATACTGATAAGAGCAAGTGTCATAACTATACTCTGGATAAAATCTGTGAAGCTTGCCGCAAGGAAGCCGCCTGTGCAGGTATATGCCACGATAATTACTGCACTGATAATCATAGCAACGTGATAATTCCAGCCGAACAGTGTACTGAAAAGAGTACCGCAGGCAACAAAGCCTGAAGCGGTATAAGGTACAAAGAATATGATAATCATAATAGCTGCAATTCCCATGAGTATCTTATTCTTGTCATGATAACGGTTTGAGAAGTAGTCGGGGACTGTAATAGCTCCGCATTTCTGGCTGTAGACTCTGAGGCGTTTTGCAACAATAAGCCAGTTGACATATGTACCGATAGCAAGACCGATTGCGGTCCAGCCAGCCTTTGCGCCGCCTGTGAGGTAAGCGACTCCGGGGAGACCCATAAGCAGCCAGCTGCTCATGTCTGAGGCTTCGGCGCTCATAGCGGTTACAATCGGGCCGAGCTTACGTCCACCGAGGTAGAAGTCGCCGACATTGGTGTTTTTTCTTGAGAAGAGGATTCCGATTACTACCATTGCAAGAAGGTAAGCAATAATCGTCACCATAATGATAATATCTGTTTTATTCATTTTTAACTCCTTTACATTGGATTTTTAATATGAGTATAAATTATGCATATACATTTATAGCAAGGTTTGATGCTGATTAATTATTGAATCGTTTAAGGAACTGTTTAACTCTGTCGGAGGCATTTTCTCCGAATAGCTGCTGAGGCTCTCCCTTTTCAACGA
The DNA here is from genome assembly GCA_017935095.1 of Ruminococcus sp. Classification (GTDB taxonomy): domain Bacteria; phylum Bacillota; class Clostridia; order Oscillospirales; family Ruminococcaceae; genus Ruminococcus. The sequence continues at coordinate 16,217 of JAGBIH010000066.1, read as the reverse complement.
TAACACCGCCCTCCATAAAAATAACGGTATCCGCAACATCATGTGCAAAAGCCATTTCGTGGGTAACAATAACCATAGTCATACCCTCGGCGGCAAGCTCCTTGATTACCTTGAGTATTTCGCCTGTCAGCTCAGGGTCAAGAGCGGAGGTCGGTTCATCAAAAAAGAGAATCTGCGGATTCAGTGCAAGAGCTCTTGCGATAGATACACGCTGCTGCTGACCGCCGGAAAGCTCACAGGGGTAGGCTTTATCCTTGCTTTCGAGACCCATTTTTTTCAGCAGAGTCATTGCGTTTTCCTTTGCCTCCTGCTTACTCTGCTTCAGGACACGTACAGGAGCCTCTGTAACATTCCGCAGCACATTTATATGTGGAAAAAGGTTGAAATTCTGGAATACAAGACCAGTTTTAAGTCTGATGTCACGTAAAGTCTGCGGATCGGTATAAACGGTATTTCCTTTTTTATTCTTGACAAGCATATCCGTACCGCATACTCTGATTTCTCCGCCGTCTGCTTTTTCGAGCTGATTAATGCAGCGGAGAAGCGTTGATTTTCCGCTTCCTGAAGGGCCTATAACAGCCACAACCTCGCCTTTTTCGACATTGAATGATATATCCTTCAGTACATCGAGCTTACCGAAGCTTTTTGAAAGGTTTTTCACCTCTAACATAGCCATATTCAATTATCTCCTCATTTATAGTAGTTAAGCTTTTTTTCGATCAACGAGAACAGGATGGTGAGCACCGTTGCGAAAACGAAATAGAACAGACCTGCCATAAACAGCGGAGTCAGAGAACCGTAGAACTGTGTCTGTTTTTTGGCGATATACATAATTTCAAAATAGGGAATTGCCGAAGCAAGTGAGGTATCCTTCACGAGAGTAATGATTTCATTCGAGCTTGCGGGAACAACTCTTTTGATTACCTGAGGCAGGATTATTCTGAAAAAAGTCTGAAGCTTACTGAAGCCGAGTGCACCGGCAGCCTCATATTGTCCTTTAGGGATTGCTTCAATTCCGCCTCTGAAAATTTCGGCAAAATACGCAGCATAGTTCAGTACGAATGCCACAATAATCATATTGAAGGTATAATCATCAGATTTTATATCTATCTGATTAAGGATATCCCTGAGAAATTCAGGACATAATCCGCTCATTCTTATATAAGGAACAGCGTAATTGGCAACAATCAGCTGAAGCAGGAGCGGAGTACCACGCATGATAAGTATGTAGATATTTGTGAGCCACGAAACGGGCTTGAACCGGCACATTTTAAGCAGTGCGACGACCATTCCGAGCGGAATGGAATAAAGCAGTGTAAATCCGAAGATTTTCAGTGTCGGCGGCAGGTATTCAAGCATAAGCTGAAACAGCGTTTTTATTTCTTCATTAGTCATATATAAGCCCCTTTGTCAAATGCTTCCGTAATAATTCATGAATCATTTTCCGGTATAGCAGTAGTAATGTACCACGGTGATACAGCAATACAATTATTATATCATATTCTGTCAGTATATTGCAAGTGTTGGTGTAAAAAAATGACAAAATTTGCAGAAAATTGTTGATTCAGACAATATCGCAGAGATTTCAAGCGGCATTTTCTTAGTCTGCGTCACGTTTTCTCAGCAGAAGCATTATTCCGCTGAAAGGCGGTAAATCCATGGTAATTTCACCATTATTAACGGAGCAGACAGTTTTTCCGTCAGGAGTAGTACCGCCATATAGTTCATTGTCGGAGTCAAGCAGCAGAGTGACATCGTAACCGCCGCAGATTTTTAATGAATAACCGTTCTGGAACCAGTCCGAGAAATTCAAAACGGCAAGTATATCGCCGTCAGTAGACTTACGCCGCATAGCGTATACGCAGCGGTTTGCGGAGCTGCAATCCTCCCAGAGAAAATCATTAGAGTCATAGTCATTGTGCAGGGCGGTATATTTAAGATAAATCCTGTTCAGCGTCTTTATATAATTGCTGAATGAGTCGTGAAGCGGATATTTCAGCAAATCCCAGTCCTGTTCACGCTTTTCGTCCCATTCACGCAGCTGTGCGATTTCATTGCCCATAAAGCTAAGCTTTTTACCCGGGTGTGCAATCATGTACATATAAAGCGCACGTGCCTGCGGAAATTTATCTTCATACTGACCATTCATTTTCTGTGTTATGGACGCTTTTCCGTGAACAACCTCATCATGTGAGAAGGGGAGAATAAACCTTTCGTTATAGAAATAGTGCATTGAGAAGGTCAGCTTATGGTAGTCACGAGAGCGGTATATCGGGGAGGTCCTGAAATATTCGAGTGTATCATGCATCCAGCCCATATCCCATTTGTAGTCGAAGCCGAGACCACCGTCAGGAACCGCAGCTGTTACATCAGGATACGACGAAGAATCCTCAGCGGAGATAATTGCCGAGGGGTGACGCTCTTTCAGACCCGCATTCATTTCCTTGATAAACTGTATTGCGGTAGAATTTACACCACGCTTTTCGTCTCCGTTCCAGTAAATCAGATTGCGGACAGCGTCCATACGCAGACCGTCGAAGTGATAAATGCTGAGCCAGTAATCGGCAGCGGACTGGAGGAACGAACGCACCTCACCTCTTGAATGCATAAAATTACGGCTGCCCCATTCGTTGTAGCCGATATCATTACTTGGATATTCATAAAGGTGAGAGCCGTCATATTCAGCGAGTGCATAGTGGTCAACGGCGAAATGAACGGGGACAAAATCCATTATAACGCCGATATTATTCTGGTGGCACTTGTCCACGAATTCCATTAACTGTTCAGCGGTACCGTATCTTGAAGTCGGGGCAAAGAATCCCGTACTCTGGTAGCCCCACGATTCATCACAGGGATGCTCTCCGAGAGGCATAAGCTCAATGAAATTATATCCGTATTCAAGGACATGACTTATGAGCATATCTGCGATTTCAGAATAACTGAACCAGTCTGTTTCCTCGTCTGATTTCTTTCTCCATGAACCGAGGTGAACCTCGTAAATATTCACAGGTTTGTCACGGCAGTCGGTACGGCGGCTGAGCCATTCGGTGTCGCTGAAGTGATAGCGTGATATACTGCGTATAACTGAGCAGGTTCCGGGACGAAGCTCCATTCCGAAGCCATACGGGTCGCAGTGGTCGGTAAAATTGCCCTTGCTGTCGTAGATACGGTATTTATAGCGCATGCCTTCCGTTGCTTCGGGCAGATTCAGCTCGTAGAATTTACCATCCGCAATATTGTTCATCGGAAGCTCCTTCCAGCAGCTGAATTCACCGATAAGCGAGACCTTTGACGCATTGGGAGCGTAGGTGCGGAAAACTGTGCCGTTGGGAGAAAGGTGGGCGCCGAGGAATTCATAAGCGTTGAAAACCTTGCCGGTATAAAAGCTGGGAATATCCATAGTATCAACTCCGTAAAAAGTTTTTCGGGGATTATTGTTTTTGGGTCAATGTGAAAATTTCACGAGTTAGTTGGGGAGGAATAATATAAAAAGATACAGGCTATCGGATTATTTAATCCGGCAGCCTGAATGAAAGTGATCTGAATTTATCTTACAAAGAGGTAAGCGGTGTAGCCTGCATAGACTGCAACCATAACGGCACCCTGCCAGCGTACAATCTTCTTTTTCGGAAGACAGAAGATAAGTACCATAAGGCTTACTGCGATAAGTACGGCAGTATCTATGAAGTTTTCTGTAGTGAAGGCAAGTGGTGAAATTGCGGCAGCCGTTCCGAGAACAAAGAGTACGTTGAAAATATTTGAGCCGACAACATTTCCGACAGCCATATCAACCTCGTTCTTTCTTGCAGCAACGACAGATGTTACAAGCTCCGGCAGACTTGTACCGAAAGCTACAATCGTCATACCGATGAGGTTGTCCGACATACCGAAGGATTTTGCGATATCTGAAGCGCCGCTGACTACCATTTTTCCTCCGGCAACGATACCGACAACACCTAACAGTATAAAAATAATACATTTCCAGACAGGCAGAATTTTATATTCATCCTCATCCTCAGCAGCACCTGCTTTTCTTGAATTGAGTGCTGAGCGTACCATCATATAAAGGAAAACAGCAAAAATAACGAGCAGTATGATACCGTCCAGTCGGTTGACGTCCATGCCTATTCCGCCGAGGAGCAAAAGGAGTCCTGCAACGATAATTGAAAACGGGAAGTCTCTTTTGAGCGTTTCACGGTTTACAGCAAGCGGACAAAAAACAGCACATACGCCGCAGACTATCATAAGGTTGAAAATATTCGAGCCTACAGCATTGCTGATAGCAAGCTCGTTTTTTCCTGATATTGCAGCGCTTACGCTGACAGAAGCTTCAGGCATGCTTGTTCCCATTGCAACAATGGTCATACCGATTATCAGCGAGGGTATTTTAAGCCGTTTTGCAGTGCTGGAGCTGCCGTCAACGAAGAGGTCAGCGCCCTTGATAAGCAGAACAAATCCGGCAATCAGGATTACATACATCATAAAAGGATTCCTCCGGTTAAAAAATAATTATCTGACAGAATTGTCCGACTGAAACATTATATCACATAATTCTGCCTTTTTCAAGCTATTTTGACAGAATATACCAAAAAGTGATTTAAAAGTGATAAACCGGCTCAGATTTGTAGAAAAATGCAGAATCAGACCGGAAAATCGGAAATGTTCTTGAATAAATTATTTGAATGTGGTATAATCTCAAATGTATGTTTAAAGGCATAAATATGATTTACGGGTGGCTGTCCCGCAAAATATGGAGGTATTTTTATGACAGCAGCACAAATTTTTGCCATAGTGATTTTTGTCGGGATGTTCATTATGATAGTTCTTGATAAAATTGAGAGGCACATTGTAACTCTCGGAAGCGGTGTACTTACGCTTGTGGTCGTTTTCGGAATCTGCATGCGAAGCGGAGGTGCAATATGGGATACTATTGCATTAAAGAGCTTTGCTACAAGGGATTTCTGGTATCAGGTTGCCGAAACTGAAAGCAAGGGAATCAACTGGGCGACGATTATTTTCATAGCAGGCATGATGGTCATGGTTGAGGGGATGGCGAAGGCAGGCTTTTTCCGATGGCTCTGTATGAAGATTGCCTATCTTGTAAAGTGCAGAACAATTCCGGTTTTCATTACTTTTACGATAATGTCGGCAGTTCTTGCAATGTTCATCGACAGTATTACAGTTATAATGTTCCTTGCGGCAGTAACGGTAGAGCTTGCACAGCTTCTTAAATTCAATCCTGTGCCAATGATACTTGCTGAGATTTTCTGTGCTAATCTTGGTGGTTCAGCAACAATGTGCGGCGATCCTCCTAATATCATTATTGGTACATCTCTGGGATATTCATTTGCAGATTTCCTTATGAATACAGGTCTTATCGCAGGAGTTTCACTCATAATTTCAGTTGTGTTCTTCTATTTTGCGTTCAGAAAAGAAATGGTTTCAGCAAACGGTGCAGCAGTTGATATGTCCAAGCTGCCGAAGCCTTCGGAGGCAATAACAAACAAGAAGGACTTCGTTCTGAGCACAATAATTTTTATCTGTGCGGTAGTTCTCCTTGTAACTCATTCAATAACTCATCTCACAGTTGCGACAATCGGACTTTTCATTGCAGCCGTTACGCTTATCGTATCTGGAAAAGACGCTCTGAAGCTGTTGAAGAAGCTCGACTATAAAACATTGATATTCTTCATCGGATTGTTCATAGTTGTCGGCGGACTTGAGGAAACAGGAATTCTTGAAATAATTGCAAAGTTCATTGAAAATATCAGCGGAGGCAATGTAATGCTCATGGTTGCAATTATCCTCTGGGTTTCTGCAGTTGCCAGCGCATTTGTTGATAATATTCCGTTTGCGGCAACAATGGTTCCTGTTATTCAGAGCCTTTCATCAACTTCGGGTGTTGATCTGAAAACACTTTCATGGGCACTTGCGATCGGTACGGATATAGGCGGAAGTGCAACACCTATCGGAGCTTCCGCAAATGTAGTAGGTACATCAGTAGCTGCAAAGAACGGTTATCCTATCAGCTGGGGAAGATACTGCAAAAAGCTTGCTCCGGCAACAGTAATCGTCCTTGCAATTTCAACAGTATACATTTTTGTGAGATATATGTAATACAGGAGGGAAAATAATGGGACAGCTTATTATTTCAGTAGGACGTGAATTCGGCAGCGGCGGACGTATTATAGCTGAAGCTCTTGCAAAAAGATTCAATCTTCCGATTTATGACCGCCACCTTATAACTGAAATTGCCGAAAAAACAGGTCTTACCACAGAGGAAATCGAAAAATACAACGAAAATCCGAAGCACCGACTTTTTTCAAGATCAGTAAGAGGCTACAGTAATTCCATAGAAGACAATATTGCGGAAATGCAGTTTAATTTTCTCAAAACAAAAGCTGAAAGCGGCGAATCATTTGTTGTTGTTGGACGCTGCTCAGAAACAAAGCTCAGAGAGTATCCGGCACTTTGCTCGCTGTTTATAATCGGCGATATGGACGCTAAAATCAAGCGAGTTATGGAGGTCTATGAGCTCAGCGAGGATAAGGCAAAGGATCTCATTGACAAAAAGGACAGAAAAAGAAAGCGTTATCATAACTATCACTGTTCAGCTCACTGGGGTGATTCAAGACTGTATGATCTTTGTATCAACAGCAGCAGACTCGGAATAGAGGGTACTGTTGATTGCCTTGAAAATTACATCAGAGCAAGAATCGGAGAATAAGCTATAACCGGAGCATATGAATATGTTCCGGTTTTTTTTGAAAATTTTATGAAACTATTGGAATTGTCCGAAAAATATGATATAATGTTTATAAGAAGTTTTTTGGAGGTCTATTATGAGAATCAGACATAAACCATGGGCAAAGCCTGAGCTTGAGGCTTGTCCGTTTTATATAGCGGCTCCTCAGGAGCAGATCGGCAGATGGCATACCCTTTTTGATGAGCCGGAAAAGCCTTTGTATGTTGAGCTTGGCTGCGGCAAGGGCGGATTCATCTCGCAGATAGCGCCTGCACATCCTGAAATCAACTTTATCGCTATGGATATCAAGAACGAGATGCTTGTGCTTGCTAAAAGAAAGCTTGAGGAGGCTTACAGCGCAAAGAGAGAAACTCCCGACAATGTAAAAATCGCAATTCAGAATATCGAGCGTTTAGACCTTGCATGGAATGAAAATGACCGTGCTGACCGTATCTACATAAATTTCTGTAATCCGTGGCCGAAAAAGAAGCATAAAAAACGTCGCCTTACCCACACAAGACAGCTTCTGAACTATAAAAAATTCCTCAGGGGTGAGATATGGTTCAAAACTGACGATGACGAACTGTTTGAGGAGTCGTTTGAATATTTTGCTGAAGCAGGTTATACAATTAAATTCAGGACGTATGACCTCCATAGCGAAACAGCGGCTGGTATAGAAAATTTCGTTACGGAGCATGAAAAAATGTTTACCGATGAGGGAAAGAAGATTAAATTCCTCATTGCGGAGCCTGTAAAGGAGCAGTAAGCTATGGAATACGAAAAAAACGGGGAAAAGTTTTCCTTTGGCTTCGGAACAATGAAGGCTGCCGGTTCGGGAGACCTTACAAATGCAGAGGAAGTTCCGAAAACAATCAAAACAAAATATGATAAAAAGGTTATTGCCAAAAATGCTGCAAAAGCAGCGGCAATGTCGGCACTTGTGCTTCTGAAGCATAAGCGCAGCAAAAAGAAGAAAAAGTAACAGAGGAGGTTCATAATGGCTTCTATATTAATCAGAAATGTCCGTGCAGTAGACGCTGATTCGGACAGAATCTGTGATATATTTGTAAATGAAGGATGTATAGCTCAGGTGGGCGATAATCTCCGATGCAGTGCGGACACGGTAATTGATGGCACAGACCTTGTGCTTATGCCGTCGATTTTTGATATGCACGTTCATTTGCGTGATCCGGGTCTGGAATATAAAGAGGATATCCTTACAGGCTGTGCGGCTGCTCTTGCAGGAGGCGTTACAGGAGTTCTGGCTATGCCGAATACCAAGCCGCCATGCGATAACCCCGAGACTATCCGCTATATAATTGAAAAGGCTGAGGGTACAGGCGTTGACGTTTATCCGGTCGGCTGTATCACAAATGGTATGAGCGGGGGCGGTCTCTGTGACTACGAGGCGCTCAGAGCCGCAGGCTGTATCTGTATATCCGATGACGGACGTCCTGTTGAAAATGCGGAGCTTATGCGTCAGGCACTTGAGCTTTCAAAAGAAAACGGACTCCTTGTTGCTTCTCACTGTGAAGACCTCAGCATTATCGACGGCGGAATTATGAACAAGGGAAAAATCTCTGAAAAGCTCGGCGTGAAGGGAATGGACAGAGCCTCTGAGGATTATATCACAGCAAGAGAAATTATTCTTGCCTCATCAGTTGACGCAAGAATTCACATCTGTCATGTCAGCACTGAGGGAAGCACTGCGATTATAAGATTTGCAAAGTCAAGAGGAGTAAAGGTGACCTGCGAGACCGCACCTCATTATTTCCTGCTGACAGACGAGCTTCTTGAAAAGCGTGACGCAGATTATCGTATGAATCCTCCGCTCAGAACTTCTGAGGATGTGCAGGCAATTATTGATGCAATAAAGGATGGCACAATCGACTGTATCATCACTGACCATGCACCTCATGCGGCAGAGGAAAAGGCCGATTTTGAAAAGGCTCCTAACGGTGTTGTGGGACTTGAAACATCCTTTGCGGCAGCTCTCACAGGTCTGTATCATACGGGAGAGGTTTCACTGAACAGAATTGTTGAGCTTATGTGTGTCAATCCGAGAAAAATCCTCGGACTCGGAACACCTGCAATTCAGGAGGGAAAAACCGCAGATCTTATGCTTGCGGATATAAACAGAAAATGGGTTGTTGAGCCTGAAAAGCTCCGCTCAAAATCACACAATACGGTTTTCAAGGGCATGACTCTTACGGGTAAGCCGCTTGTGACTATATCAAAAGGTATTATACGCTACGACGAAAGGTGAGGTTGAACTATGTCATTTGACAGACTTATTTCAAAAATTATCGAGATGAAGAATCCTACTGTTGTTGGTCTTGACCCTAAGCTGGAGTATGTTCCTAATTTCCTCCAGAAGCGCTATCTCGACGACGACGGCTGGACACTCAAGGCAGCTGCAAAGGCTATTTTTGCATTCAATCAGGCAATTATTGATGAGATTCATGATATCGTACCTGCTATCAAGCCACAGGCAGCTTATTATGAAATGTACGGACATTACGGAATCAAGGCGCTTGAAAAGACAATCCGTTATGCAAAGTTGAACGGTATGTTCGTTATTACTGACGGTAAGAGAAACGACATAGGAGCTACAATGGAGGCCTATACAAATGCTCATCTTGGTGCAGTCAAAATCGGAGACAGCGAGATTGAGCCTTTTGCCGCTGATGCTCTTACAGTAAACGGATATCTCGGAACTGACGGAATTGCTCCGCTGCTCAAGGTCTGCAAGGAGCGTGACAAGGGCATATATGTGCTTGTAAAGACATCAAATCCGTCAAGCGGCGAGCTTCAGGACAAGCTTATGGGAGATACTCCTCTTTATGCCGTTATGGGAGATATGTGTGAAAAATGGGGAGCAGATACAATCGGAAAGTATGGCTATTCAGCAGTTGGTGCGGTAGTTGGTGCAACTTATCCTGAGCAGCTTACCGAGCTGAGAAAGAGACTTCCTCATACTATGTTCCTTGTTCCCGGTTACGGCGCTCAGGGCGGCGGAGCTGAAGGACTCAAGGGCGGCTTTGACGAGAACGGACTCGGAGCTATTGTAAACTCCTCAAGAGCAGTTATGTGTGCTTATCAGAAGGAGGGCTGCGATGAGCGTGAATTTGCAAAGGCAGCACGCCGTGAAGTTATCCGCATGAGAGATGATATTACTTCATATATCAATTTAAAATAAAAGATGAAAGGCGTACTTTTAAGTGCGCCTTCTGGTTTTTCTAATCAAAAGACTTTTTGTGAATTCAACAAAAAGTAATGGTTAATATAGTAAAAGTGTTGTAAATGTGCTCGAATCCTTGACAATCTGAGCTTGAAATGGTATATTATTTATATAGTGTGTTAAGGCAACACCGCACAAAGCCCGCCTGACGGATTTTCACGAAACCTGCTTGTTTATTTTTCGCTATTTTGCGCAGAAACCTCTTGACATATGTCAGTATGTCTGCAAGTTTTTATACAATCTGACGGAAAATCTGACTTCGCATCTTTCGCACAAGCTCTGTACGGTATTGCCTTGAATATTTCAGGAGGCAGATTATGTCAGCGGATAATATTACAAATAATAAAGAACAAAAAAGCAGAAAAATTAATGTAAAGGCTGTCAGCGTAAAGGCGGTAAAGCCGTCACCATTCAAGATTGAGGACGGTGTGCTGATTAAATATACAGGCGATGAAAAAGAGGTAGTAATTCCGGAAAATGTAAGGAAAATCGGTGAAAATGCATTTGAGAACTGCACATCTGTTGTCTCCGTGACAATTCCTGACGGAGCAGATGAAATCGGAGGCTACGCATTCAGAAGCTGTACGGAGCTTGTTTCAGTAAAGCTGCCGAAAAGCATAAATAAAATCGGAGGCTGGGCGTTCAGAGGCTGCGAAAAGCTTGAAGCGTTTGCAATTCCCGATGGAGTTACTGTTATTGACGATTGCGTCTTTGCTGAATGTTCAAGTCTTACTTCGGTTGAGATTCCGACTAAAATTACAGAGGTAAGAGCATTTGCATTTTCAGGTTGTAAAAGTCTGACCTCGATATGGCTGCCTAACAGCGTAAGGCTTATCGGAAAGTATGCATTTTCAGGTTGTGAAAGCCTTGAATCAATAAATATTCCCGATGGTATTTCTCAGATTGATGAGAGAACCTTTGCAAAGTGCCGAAGCATTGAATCTGTCACTATTCCGAGGAGCGTAAAAAGAATCGGTGAGTATGCTTTCAAGGACTGCACATCGCTTAAAATGGTGGAGCTGCCTTTCAATATTACTACTGTTGACGGCTTCAGCGGCTGTACAAGTCTTAAAGCTCTTGAAATTCCGGAATTTGTTACAGAGCTGGGTGATTTCAGCGGCTGTACAAATCTTGAATCCATAAAAATTCCGGCTTCGGTACATAAACTGAAATACAGCTTTAATGACTGCCCTAAGCTTATGACTGTTACATGGCCGCATCTGTCAGAAAATATCAGCCGTTTCCCTGCATATTACGCTCAGGTTGTAGAAAACCGCAAGGCAGATAATAAGTGTGCTTACTGCGGAGGAGATTTCAAGCTTTTCAGCAAGACCTGTAAAGGCTGCGGAAAAAAGAAGGATTATTAAAGTGAAATTCTGCGTTGATACTCTGTCAGCGTAAGAATTTCAGACAAGAATATATTATATGCCTTTGGAAAATAAGGGGGATTAATGAAAATTTTAAAATATATAGCAGTATCAGTTGCCTGTGTTATGTGCGTTGGAGCTTTCGGCTGCGGAAAGAAAAACAGTGAGATTTCAGGTGACAGCTCAGAGGTAAACACGACAGCAGTGACAACTGAGGAAGCCTCTGTGACGGGTACTGACGGAGAGAAGCAGGAAATCTCGGCTTCGACAACTGAAAAAACAGTTGAAGAAGAGCCTGTTACCGAAGCTTCTTCTGCTGAAAATACTACTGAAAACGCAATAGTCACTGAAACTGAAGCGGTTACCGAAAGTCTGACTGAAACTACAGAGGCAAAAAATGAGCAGCCTTTATTTGAAAAGGGCTATACCGACAGCTTTGAGGCAGTGCAGGCGTTCTACACTGCTTATCTCAATCACGATGCAGCCTCCATATATAATATGTTCTATCAGCCTGAGATTACAGCTTACGGAGCAAGTGTTGAGGAGCTTCTTGAGGGCAGAAAGGCTGAGGATGTCTTTACAAAACAGGCGGTATTAACGGCAATCAGTGATTCTATGGACAATATAGATGAAATTATGGCATTCTATGAGAATCGTCCCGAGGACGAATGGGTGGTGAATCTTACAGCTGATAATCTTTCACAGGTTGCTCAGGAGGATATTGATGCGTTCAATGCATCACTCGGCATTTCGTTTACAAACGCCGTAGAGACTTATCGTATATTTTACGAAAATACTGTCAATGGCGAGGCGTTTACAGGCAACAGCTGCGCATTTCTTGAAAAAGACGGCAGATGGTATCTTTCGTTTTCGATTATGATGAGGTCGGACCTTATTAATTTTATGGAAATTTATTGATTTTTATTGAGCGGACAGAAATGTTCGCTCTTTTTCGTTGAATTTTGCGCTGATTTTACTCTTTGCTCTTGATATAATAAAAAAAATATGGTATAATTTATTGAAATGATATCTTTTCAGGAGGTCAGAATGAAATATACACAGGGAAAATATATTATATCCCGTAAAACTGCTATAGCACGGGATATTTACAGCTTCACAATTGCTTGTCCCGAAGTAGCTGAGGCAGCTCAGCCGGGTCAGTTTGTCCATATCAGAGCCAACGGTTTTACGCTCCGCAGACCGATTTCAATCTGCGGAATTGATAAAGCAAAGGGAACTCTGAGAATTGTGTTTGAAATAAGAGGGGAGGGAACTGCTGAAATTGCTAAGCTCAATGAGGGTGACCTTATTGATATGCTTGCACCTCTCGGTCATGGTTTTACCGTAAATCCCGAATTTAAAAGAGTTGTGCTTATCGGAGGCGGAATCGGTACACCGCCGATGCTTCCTCTTGCTCAGAGCTACGGTGATAAGGCAACGGCAATCTGCGGCTTCAGAAATGCTTCGGCAGTTATCCTTCAGGAGGACTTCAGAAATTCCGGAGCAGAAACAATTCTTTGTACAGATGATGGCTCAATGGGAATTCACGGCTTCGTGACTCAGCCGTTTACTGAAATTGCAGGAAAAGAAAATATTGACGCAGTTTATGCCTGCGGACCGATGCCTATGCTCAGGGGAATTGCGGAAATATGCCGTGAAAAGGGAATCTACTGCGAAATTTCTCTTGAGGAGCGTATGGCGTGCGGAATCGGAGCTTGTCTCGGATGTGCCTGCAAAACAAAGAGAAATGACGAGGAATATTTTGCTCATGTCTGCAAGGACGGTCCTGTATTCAACGCTGAGGAGGTGCTCTGGTAATGGCTGATTTATCTGTAAATGTATGCGGAGTTGATTTTAAAAATCCGATTATTCCTGCTTCCGGAGTTTTTGGCTACGGCAGAGAGTATGAGGAGCTTTTCCCTTTGTCAGCATTAGGCGGTATAGCTACTAAAGGTACTACGCTTCATAAGCGTACAGGAAACCTTGCTCCGAGAATTGCTGAAACACCGTCAGGTATGCTTAATTCAGTGGGACTTCAGAATCCGGGAATTGACCATTTCATCGAATCCGAGCTGCCTTATCTTATGACTAAGAATCTGGTGGTTCTCGCAAATATAGCAGGCTCGACTGTCGAGGAATGTATTCAGGTTGCTGAAAAGCTTGAATCAACCGACGCACACATGATAGAGCTTAATATTTCGTGTCCGAATGTAAAGCAGGGCGGTGCAGCCTTTGGTACAAGCTGTGAAATGGCAGCTGAGGTAACACGTCAGGTAAGAAAGGTGACTACAAAACCGCTTGTTGTAAAGCTTTCACCTAATGTAACAAGTATTACAGACATTGCAAAGGCTGTTGAGGATGCCGGAGCAGATGCTGTCTCACTTATAAATACACTTCTTGGTATGAGAATTGATATAAATACCGGACGTCCCGTGCTCCGCAATAATGTAGGCGGCATGAGCGGTCCTGCGGTCTTCCCGATTGCTGTCCGCATGGTATGGCAGGTTGCAAATGCTGTCAATATTCCGGTAATCGGTATGGGAGGAGTCTCATCAGGCCGTGATGCAATTGAGCTTATGATGGCAGGCGCATCTGCTGTACAGGTAGGAGCAGCAATTTTCACCGATCCGTTTGCTCCTGTCAGAATTATTGACGAAATGAACGATTTCCTTGACAGCAAGGGGATTTCTTCGGTCAAGGATATAATCGGAACTGTTCAGCCATGGTGATTTGATATGATAATTATGTCAGTAGATTTCGGCGACGCAAGAACAGGCATTGCCGTCTGTGGAAAAAGCGAAATGATTGCCTCTCCTGTGTGCGTTATTTCTGAAAAGGATTTTGATAAGTGCATAGAAAAAACCGCTGCCCTTGCAAAAGAGCAGCGTGCGCAGGAGGTAATTGTAGGTTACCCCAAAAATATGAACGGTACAATCGGTGAAAGAGCTGAAAAATGCAACCTCTTTGCCGAGGAACTGAAAAAGCTCGTCGATTGCCCCGTGAAGCTCTGGGACGAGCGCTGTACTACAGTTTCAGCACATAATGTCCTGAATGTGACCAATACAAGAGGAAAAAAGCGTAAGGCTGTTGTGGACGCCGTTGCAGCGGTTATCATCCTTGAGAGCTATCTTGATTTCAGACGCAATACCGGTGAATCAGCTACATGAGCACCGATTTTATATCATCCAGCAGACTGGCTGCCGATTTAAGAGTTTTGCCTGCATTCTTTTTAATGCTGTATTTCTTGACAGGTGCTGCCGAAGAAAGCGCATAGTAGGTAATTCCCACAACTGCGCCTGCTGCTGCACCCTTTGCAATTGATTTCATGTTCATATTAAACTCCATGTTCTCAACAGAACAGTCGTCCTTGCGGCGGACGGCAAACCGTATTGCAGAGCAGAAATGCACTGCATGAATATTTTCTGCCGTAAAATAAACAATATTCATGAGGCATTGAAATGCAAAATCTTAACATTGTTCTTGTCGAGCCTCAGATACCTCAGAATACAGGTAACATTTCCCGTACCTGTGCTGTTACCGGTGCAAGGCTTCATCTTATAAGACCTTTAGGCTTTGAAATAACCGATAAGCACCTTAAACGTGCAGGTCTTGACTACTGGGACAAGCTCGATATAACCTATTACGACAGTCTTGAGGATTTTTTTGACAAAAATAAGAACGGCAGCTTTTTCTATTTTACTACAAAAGGCAGGCACGTTCACAGTAATATCAGCTATCCTGATAATTCGTTTCTCATTTTCGGAAGAGAGGATAAGGGACTCCCTGAGGAGCTTCTTCATGAGAATCCCGATACCTGTGTAAGAATTCCGATGAGAAATGAGCTTCGCAGCCTGAATCTTTCAAATTCCGTAGCAATTGCGGTTTATGAAACTCTCAGGCAATGGGATTACCCTGACCTTTCACGTGAGGGAAAGCTGACCAGATATGAATGGTAAAGGAGTATTTTAAATGAGTAAAATTATGATTCTGACCGATTCCTGCTGCGACCTTGATAAACAAACTATCGAGGAGCTTGGAATAAAGGTTATGCCTTTTACGCTGAGCTTTGGCGGAGAAACCTTTTGTGAAACCTTTGACAAATCCACTCAGGATATTTATGAAATGATGTCGGTAAGCGATGAAATCCCGAAGCATTCCCAGCATTCGCCCATAGCCTTTGAGGAAACCTATAAGGAAATCTATGAGCAGGGTTATACCGATATTATCTGCGTTTCCATAAATAGTCAGGGCTCGGGAACATATAACAATTCTATTATCGGAAAGAATGATTTCTTTGAAAATAATCCGGAGGCTAAGGATAAAATCCGTATTTTCAATGTTGACTCAAAATGCTACTCCATTTTTTACGGCTATCCTATTACAGAGGCAGTGAAAAAAATACGCAAGGGTGCACAGGCAGAGGAGATAGTTGCGTATTTTGAGGATTGGTTCAATGTTGCGGCAATTTATGCTGTTCCGTACAGTCTTAAATATGCAAAGAAATCAGGAAGAATCTCTGCGGCAAAGGCTTTTGCGGGAGAACTTCTCGGACTCAAGCCGGTTATCGAATTTGCTGACGGAGTTACAAATACTGTTGATAAAATCAGAGGCGAAAAAAATATAGTTCCAAAGCTTGTTGAGTGGGCTGAAAAGAGCATGACTCCCCAGACTCCATATCTTCTTGTTCACGGTAAGGATAATACCCTTGCGAAGGAGCTTGAAAAGGAGCTTATTAAAAAGACCGGCAGAAAAGCTGAGATGTATGGTTCTATCGGAGCTGTTGTTACTGCAAATATCGGTCCGGATGTTGTCGGAGTTATTGTAAGAAGAAAAAATAAATAAATATGTGTATTGAAAACGGCTG
>JAGBIH010000065.1 GCA_017935095.1 Ruminococcus sp. | reverse complement strand
TTGATCTGAGGAAAGCAAGACATCCTCTTATTCCAGCAGACAGAGTTGTTCCTATATCATTCTGCTTAGGCGAGGAGCATCGTGCGCTTATAATAACAGGTCCTAATACCGGCGGTAAGACTGTAGCATTAAAAACATGCGGACTTCTCACTCTTATGACAATGTGCGGACTTCTTATTCCGGCAGCAGAGGGCAGCCGTATTTCCGTATTCAAATCAGTTTTTGCGAATATTGGTGACACTCAGAGCATAGAGCAGAATCTTTCCACATTCTCAGCACATATGAAGGATGTTATTCATATTCTTGAAGAAGCAGACGACAGCTCACTTGTGCTTCTGGACGAGTTAGGCTCAGGTACAGATCCTGTTGAGGGTGCAGCACTTGCAGAGGCAATAATATCACGTCTTAAAGACAACGGTGCTAAACTGATGGTAACAACTCACTATCAGGAGCTGAAGCTTTATGCAACAGAGCAGCCGGATGTTGAGAACGCTTCATGTGAATTTGACGTGGAGAACATGCGTCCCACATACAGACTTATAACAGGCGCACCTGGCAAGTCAAATGCCTTTGCGATTACGGAGATACTCGGTCTTTCCAAGTATGTTATAGAACATGCAAAATCTCTCGTAAGTCAGGAGAACACACGTTTTGAGACTGCCGTAGAGCAGCTTGAGCAGACAAGACGCAGTCTTGAGGAGCAGCTTGTAATTGCTGAAAAGGCAAGGGAAGAGGCTGAGGAGCATGCAAGGGAGCTTGCCGAGGAAAAGCAGGCGTTTCTTGATGAAAAGGCTGTCCGTATGGAACAGGTACGTTTACAGGCGAACAGCATTATTGAAACCACCAAGGCTGAATCGAATGCTCTTCTCGATGAACTTGACAAGCTTCGCCGTGAAAAGGAGAAGGAAAACTTTGCCGACGCTGTGTCTGCCGCAAAGCAGGGCAGCAAGCAGAGATTCAATAAGATGTACGATACAGCCAATCCTCTGGATGACATTCCGCAGGAGGAATATGTTCTTCCGAGACCTCTCAAACAGGGCGATACCGTAATGATAGCCGACACCAAGCAGAGAGGTGTTCTTGCAGGCAATCCTGACGGCAGCGGTCATGTTTTCGTGCAGATGGGCATTATGAAAACAAAGGTATCTGTAAACAAGCTGAGACTTATTGAGAATCAGCCTCAGAAGAAGACAAAGCAGAATCAGCCACAGAAGAAACAGGGAAGAGTTTCGGCTAAAACGGAGCAAAGCGGATCAATGGAGCTTGACATCAGAGGAAGCACCTGTGACGAGGGTGTTTATGAGATGGAGGCATTCATTGACCGTGCGGTGCTGTCCCATATTTCTACAGTAACTATCATTCATGGTAAGGGTACAGGACTTCTCAGGAAGGCAGTGCATCAGCGTCTGAAGAGAATGCCATATGTAAAGTCATATCGTCTCGGAGTATTCGGCGAAGGCGAGGACGGAGTTACTATTGTTACATTGAAGTAAAAATACACGTATGCGGGCGACCATTGGTCGCCCCTACAAATTGTCCTGAATTATATAAACAGTTTACAAAGGAGAGAGAAAAATGCAGCATAACGAACGTTCATTCCTTGGAACAGAAAAGATAAGTACGCTTATGCGCAAATTTGCAGTGCCCAGTATTATAGCAATGCTGGTATCTGCGTTGTATAATATAATTGACCAGCTGTTTATCGGACAGGCAGTAGGTATTGACGGCAACGCCGCAACAAATATCGCCTTTCCGCTTACCACATCATGTATCGCCCTTGCACTGCTTTTCGGCATAGGCGGCGCGTCCTGCTTCAATCTGTCGATGGGCAGCGGCGATTCAAAGAGAGCAGCAGGCTTTGCAGGCGGATCCGCAACAATGCTGTTTTTAAGCGGTTTGGTGCTTTGTATCGTTACACAGATATTTATGCCGCAGATACTGTCTCTTTGCGGAGCAGACGGCGGTATAGTTGAGGAATACGCCAATACATACATGCGCATTACCGCCATAGGTTTTCCGTTCCTGATATTGACAACAGGCGGCGGACATCTTATCCGTGCCGACGGCAGTCCTCAGATGACCATGATATGCAACATCATAGGTGCAGTTATAAACATTGTTCTCGACGCTCTCTTCATTTTGGTATTCGGATGGGGAATGGCAGGTGCGGCAATTGCGACTATTATAGGTCAGTTTGTATCTGCTGTAGTGGTTGTGGTGTACATGACAAGATTCAAGACTATAAAGCTT
>JAGBIH010000064.1 GCA_017935095.1 Ruminococcus sp. | reverse complement strand
TTGGCGTTACAAACCCGGCACTCGTTTACAAGAGAATCTTTCGCTGCTGAGCATATGTGAATCAAGGTCATGTATAAAGACCTCTGCACCTGTAGCTTTTCTTACCTCCTCAACGCCGCCGATATGGTCGTAGTGACCGTGAGTGAGGAGGATTTTTGTAAGATGCAGGTTTTCAGATTCAAGGAATCTGAGGAAATACTGACTGTCGCCGCCGATATCGACAGCGACGCATTGTTTCGGAGAGGTTTCGATTATATAGCAGTTTGAGTGCAGCTCACCGAGCTGAAGTGAATATATTTTCATTAAAGCCTCCTTAGAGAGAAGAACGGTCAACGGTGATAACACCCTTGATTTTTCTGAGCTTTTCAAAGAGATTTTTCAGCTGTTCCGTGCTGGAAATAATGATAGTACTTTCAAAAAGAGCATTGCCGTTTTTAAGGACTCTTGAGGCGGAATGAACAATCGGAACTCTTGCCTCAAGGAGAACAGCGGAAATATCATGAACAAGCCCCATGCGGTCAAATGCAGTAACTTCAAAGCTTGTCTGGAGCTGAGAATCGCTGTTTTCAGACCATTGTATATCGCACCAGCGCTGAAGCTCATCGGGATTATTTCGCTGTAGAACAGCTTTATAATTGGTACAGTGTATTGTGTGGACTGAGATACCGTGTCCACGAGTGATAAAACCGACTATTTCATCTCCGGGGAGAGGATTGCAGCACTGGGCAAATTTAACGACGCAGCTGTCAATCTGATCAAGAATGATATTGCTTCTGCCTGAGGATTGCTTCGGCTGGACGAGTGGGATAACCGAAGGCTTATCATTGGCATGGAGCTTTTCATATTTATCCTTGAGTCTTGGGATAATTTTTGAGAGGAGGATGCCTCCGTAGCCGATAGAAGCGTAGAAATCGTTGAGAGTCTGGCAGTTGTGACGCTTGAAATCATCCTCAAGGAATCCAGCGTATTCGGATTCAGCAAGGTTTATTCTGTGACGTTTGAATTCACGTTCAAGCACAGCCTTGCCTTCAACAATGTTTTCCTCGCGGCGTTCTTTTTTGAACCACGAACGGATTTTTGAGCGTGCTTCATTGGTCTGAACGATATTGAGCCATGCTCTGTTTGGCC
Source organism: Ruminococcus sp. (assembly GCA_017935095.1). GTDB lineage: Bacteria > Bacillota > Clostridia > Oscillospirales > Ruminococcaceae > Ruminococcus. The sequence goes on along the minus strand of JAGBIH010000064.1, from coordinate 5,360 downwards.
CCTTTTCCGGGTCCTTGCTTGTTATAACCTCGCATATCTGACCTGTCTGGAGCTTATAATCGAGCGGAACCATTCTTCCGTCAACTTTAGCGCCGGTAGTTTTATGGCCGATTTCTGTGTGGATTCTATAAGCGAAATCAATAACGGTAGAGTCAACAGGGAGGCATATTGACATTCCTCTCGGGGTCATGACAACGATGTCCTCAGGTGCTAAATCGGTTTTGATGATACGCACAATTTCCTCAACATCATCCGAAGTCTGCTGAGCCTCTATAACCTGACGAACCCATGCGAGACGCTGTTCCATTTTGTCCTTGCCCTGAATGCCTTCTTTATATTTCCAGTGAGCAGCAATACCATATTCAGCGGTTTCATGCATATCCCATGTGCGTATCTGCACCTCAAAGGGGATACCCTCGCTGCCGAGGACGGTTGTATGAAGCGACTGGTACATATTGGATTTCGGAGTAGAAATATAATCCTTGAAGCGACTGGGAAGCGGGCGGAACATATCATGAATCAGTCCGAGAACATTATAGCATTCGGCAATAGTGGTAACGATAATTCTGACGGCGTATTTATCATAGATTTCATCAATGTTCTTGTGGTGGAGGAAGATTTTCTTATAGATGCCGTAAATACTCTTTACACGGCCGTCAATCTGAGGCGGCTCTGAGAATTCTTCCGATTTGAAGCGCTGAGCGATACGGCTTTTGATAATTTCAATAAAAGCTGCACGCTCCTCCCTCTTATTTTCAAGAATATTTTCAATTTCCGAATAAGCATAAGGGTCAAGATAGTGGAAGGATAAATCCTCAAGCTCCTCCTTGACTGCCCTGATACCGAGACGATGTGCTATAGGAGCATAGATAGTCATAGTTTCGAGGGCTGTATTTCTCTGCTTATCAAGCGGACGGTATTTAAGCGTCCTCATATTATGGAGTCTGTCGCAGAGCTTGATAATCATAACTCTGATATCCTGAGACATAGCAAGGAGTATTTTGCGTATATTTTCCGCCTGTTGTTCTTCCTTTGTAAAGAGGGGGATCTTACTCAGCTTTGTAACACCGTCCACGAGCATAGCGACATCCTGACCAAATCGTTTTTTCAGGTCATCAAAGGTAGCCGGAGTATCCTCAACCACATCATGAAGCAGAGAGGCACATATTGTATCGGTATCCATACCAAGCTCAAGGAGAATATATGCAACAGCAAGCGGATGGATAATATAAGCCTGACCTGATGAACGCTTTTGTCCTTCATGAGCCTTAGCGGCGAATTCATAAGCGGAAATAATTTTGCTTAGATCATACTGCTTATCGTCAGTAAGGATTTTCTGGATAATCATTTCGATAGTAAAATTATCATCATAGTCCGGAATATTTCTGAGGTAGTCCTCTTCTTTTACCTGGGGGGCGTTTTGTACATCTGACGGATGTATATCATTCAATGAATTCATGTCGTTTTTCATACTGAATCTCCTTAATCTGGATAATGACATTTATTTCTGAGTGTAAGCAGAATTGGTGCAGATTCCAGAACAGCTTTTTGAGTCACCCTGACTTTTCTGATAGTGGAATCAGCAGATGAAACTGTGACAAGTCCGAGCTGTCTGAGCGCCTCAACAGCAACGCAGAATTTACAATAATTAATTTTGGGTTCATTAAGCATTATGTAGAGTGTATCAGAGCTGATACCGTTTTCGGGTATACGTGTATAGATTTTTATTGTTTCATCACGTGATGGATACATACTGGGATAATAGTTTTTCGGAAGCTCCTCATTGCGTAGGAATGACTCAAAGGCATTAAGGGCGGCAAAGTATCTGCTTTGCTCAAAGGTATGCGGACGAAGGTCGCTGACAATAACAGAGATTGACACATTTCCCTTGAATTCATTAATACCAAGGGTTACAATCATATCACATATATCACCTTTATTGACAATAAGCGATGAAGGTGGAGTCCTGAACACCAATGCTTCGTGCTGAGCGTAGCCGAGTCTGAATCTTAGCTTTGAGTGAAGACCGCCTGATAGGGCTATGATATCGAGAATTTCGGCATTTTCTATATAGAAAAGAGGCTTTTCGTTATTCATTCCGAATGGTTCAAGAACGGAAAGACCTTCTATATTCTGCACAGTAAGCTCTGCGGGAGTTACGGGAGAGTCTGCTGTAATTGTGAGAAGCGGCATTATTTTATGATTTTCAAGGGCAAATTTTTCAAGGAGAGCATGGAATTGTTCAGTCATTCCTTCTTTGAGAGTAAATCCGCCTGCGCCCGGATGACCTCCGAATTTTTCAAGAGTCTCAGCCGAGTAGGAGAGTGCGCTGAAAATGGAAAATTCTCCGAATGAACGAGCCGAGCCTCTTATTTCGCCCTGAGCTTCAGAGGCTATAAAGCAGGGCTTTCCGAATTGCTCCATAATACGTGAAGCGATAATGCCTATAACGCCGTGATGCCAGTCCTTACCGCAGAGAAAAATAATTCTTCCTCTTATCAGTGAAGGGTCATTGTCAATCATCTGATAGATTTCAGTCAGAATATCAGCTTCTGTATTTTTGCGGCAGTTATTCAGTCTGTCAAGCTCCTGAGCGATTGGAAGTGCTTCATCGTAATCCTCGCACAAAAAGAGCTGAGCTGCAGTTTTAGGAGAGCCGAATCTTCCGGCAGCATTGATCCGAGGTGCAATTCCAAAGCCTATTGTCCTTGAATCAATATTTTTATTATGAAGCTGACATACCTCCTTCAGCACAATGAGAGCAGGACGATCGGTATTGCTGATAAGGTTCATGCCATATGAAACGAGGTAACGGTTCTCGCCTGTAAGGCTGACAATATCCGCAACAGTTGCAATGGCGGCAAGGTCACCGAATTGTTCAAGAGCCATAGTATAGTCGCCGCCGTCAAGAGCAGCAACGAGCTTCAGAGTAACTCCTGCGCCGCACATATGCTTGAAGGTTGAAAAGCAGTCATGACGGTGCGGGTCAACAACAGCCTCTGCACTAGGCAGACTGTCACCTTGCTGGTGATGGTCGGTAACAACGAGCTTCATGCCAAGAGCGTATATATATTCTGCCTCCGGAACTGCGGCTATTCCGTTGTCTACGGTAATTATCAGATTAACTCCGTCATCGGAGATTTTGTCAATGGCATTCTTGTTAAGTCCGTAACCTTCAGAGCGTTCGGGGATGTAATAGGTGACATCTGCACCTGTCTCCAGAAGATAGGTATAAAGAATCACAGTGGACATGATACCGTCGCAGTCATAATCGCCGTAAACGCATATGCGGTCACCGTTATCTATAGCCATATTTATAGTATCAGCCGCAGCCTGCATATCCTTTATAAGGAAAGGGTCAGAAAGCTCGCTCACATTCAGATTTTCCATAACAGAATCAGGAGATGAGTATCCCTTCTGAGCGAGAACAGCAGCGGTGAGCGAGGATACGCCGCAATTTATCATAAGTTTGGATACAATGTTTTTATCGGGCTTTCCCGTAGTCCATTTCTTCATAGAAAGACTCCTAACGAAAGACAAATTCAAAAAGTTATATATAATTTTATTATAACATCATTCGTGCTTTTTTTCAATAGCGGCGGATAAAAAAATCGGGTAAATTCATATAACAAAAAAGCTCCTGTATTCATACAGGAGCAGCGATTACCTTAAGTAATACTCTCAAGCTTTATACGCAGCTTTTTTATAATTTTCTTTTCAATACGAGAGATATATGACTGAGAAATGCCGATTTGTTCAGCAACCTCCTTCTGAGTTTTTTCATTTCCGTCGATAAGTCCGAACCGCATTTCCATAATTTCACGTTCACGGTCACAGAGCTCAGCAACAGCATTGCGGAGTATTTCTCGTTCAGCCTCTGTTTCAATACCCTTGTTCACGACATCATCGTCTGTACCGAGAACATCGGAAAGAAGCAGCTCATTGCCGTCGTAGTCGATATTAAGGGGCTCATCGATTGATAAATCGTTGCGGTACTGTGAGGATTTTCTCAGAAACATAAGGATTTCATTTTCAATACAGCGTGAAGCGTAGGTTGCAAGCTTGATATTTTTAGTAGGACAGAAGGTGTTTACAGCTTTGATAAGTCCTATAGTGCCGATAGAAACAAGGTCCTCAATACCAATACCCGTTGATTCAAATTTTTTTGCGATATAAACAACGAGACGGAGATTATGTACAATCAGTTTATTGCGTGCTTCGGGGTCATTTTCGATTAGTCTGGCAAAAATTTCTTCTTCCTCTTTTTTTGAAAGAGGAGGGGGAAGAGTATCCGAGCCGTTGATATAATCAACTCTGCTGATAAAAAGGCTTCTTAACTTCTGGGACAGGAATCTGATGATATTCATAATAATCTCCTTTATTTTATATGATAATTACAGGCAGCACCGCACAAAGTCCGCTTTATGGCTTGGCACGAAATCTGACTGCGCATCTTTCGCACAAGCTCTGTGCGGGATTGCCTGTATTTTAAAATAACGCAGACTAAAGCTTTAGAAGCTTAGGATTGAAAATTGCTTCACCGGAGCTTTGTGCAAGACCGATAACAGCGTCAACGGGCTTTTTTTCTCCGCTTACAGTATTCAGAATCAGTATTTCGTCGGGTCTGAATACAGGTATAAAGCTGTTTTCAGAAATTGTGGAGCAGGGGAGGAGCCGGAAGCCCTTCGGGAGCTTATCAACAGTGAGCAGACTGATATCAGCAAAGCCGAATTCAGATGAGTCACATACAATTACAGGTGAGCCTGTGAAGAAATCGACGAGAGAGTTTCCGGTATCTGCAAGACCATTCAGAGCAATAATTTTTTTCTTGTATCTGACTATAATACGATAACAGTCGGTATCGGAAGGAGTCCTGTCCAGCAGAATTCTTCCTATATAGACGATAAGATAGAGTGCAGCAGTAGTGAGGACGAGAATAATCAGTGAAAAATCTATGTAGAAGAATGAATTGTTGATGTGTACGAATTCAGGCTTAAGCCATGAATAAACACCATATACAGTTCCTGCGAGAATAATATTAGAAGCGAAAAAAGCGGATATATTTATCGTGAGTCTGCGTCGGCCGCAGAAACCGAAAGCAACTATGACGATAAGGGCTGCGGCGGTGAGGTTGATAACAGATGTAAGAAGCTTATTTAACTGAGGTGCAAGAATCAGCAGCGAGAAAAGACTCCCGAAAGCAGAGGCACCTATACATCTTCCTGTTTTCAGGGGGGAATGTGTAATGCCGGATGTAATTCTGAGCAGGAAGAAGTTCACATAAATATTCAGCACAATCAGAACATCCACATAAATAGTCTGCATAATTGCCTCCATGAAGTTTGTCTGATAATATTATA
>JAGBIH010000063.1 GCA_017935095.1 Ruminococcus sp. | reverse complement strand
TTTTTCAGTTTGTGGTATTGCCTGAAGGTAGATTTCGATAATGATTAACAGGAATGCATACAGCATCGGCTCACAGCCTGAGCGTATTCCTATGGTGTATGTTACGTCGCCATAAATTCCCGTAAAGCTTTCATTCAGCATATTCACTTCGACAAGTCCGAGGAGATTGAATATCACAGAAGATACAGCCAGCGCAAGTGCCGCAAGTTTTAGTCTGCGACGGTTTTCGGTTGTGTTTGTCTGCCCGTCAGCGGCAGAGTGCATAAGCTTTATCAATGCAAGCACCGCAATTGCCGATGCCGCAAACACAGGCAAATCCTTGACAAATCTGAACACAAGTATCTTTGTGTAAGCACTGTCTGAAACACATTCCGATTTCGGCAAGTCAAGCAATACGGAGTAAAACGGCAGACGCGCGTTGTCCTTGCTGAAAAGTTCATAACAGCGTACAACAAATCTCCAAAGCATAAATCCAAAGGCGGAAATTGCAGTTAGCCACGTGCATATTTTAAGTGCACGCTGTACGGGAATAACACTTTTTCCGCGGGAAATCTGCTCGTAATAAAGCAGAATAAGTCCGTAAGCGATAATCAGAAGCGGTATTCCGTAAACAGCATAAAGCTGAGGATAATAGCTTTGTGTAGCCATAATTCCCTTTAAGCCGTCTCTCTGAGACGTAAGCAGCTGTATTTCAACAACTGTATTTCCTGCCGCATACAATCCGCCCGAAAGCAACAGCAGCCAGGCAGTACGTTTGCTGTGTATTGTCTGCTTGTCGGCACGATGAAGAAAAATCAACAGCGAAAGCAGCATCACCACAGAAGCTGTATTAAGCAGTATATCCTGTATAACGGGGTTGCTGTCGGGTTGAATTGCATTAAGATAGCTATTCTCGTCAATAAAGGAATTATCACGTGTTATATCAATAAAGAATGTCCCGCAGTAATTGTGTCCGTAAAAGCCTGAACTGTCAGACTGTACAGTAGCATCACTGACTATATGGAGCGCAAACATCTGCACCGCACAGAATACCAGAAATCCGATTATCAGCATTCTGACGGTAAAGCTTATGAGATGAAATTTTTTCTGCAGATTGTCTGTGACCATAACAATGCTCCTCAGAAAGTATTACCAACCCATTTCCATAAGCCAGTTATTCAGTGCACGTTCACGCTCTCTCATCTGAGATGTGTTTTCGTACCTATCTAAATTATACTCTCCTTTTATGTTTCCGTCAACTATATAAAGAATTCTTGTGCATTTTGCCGCTACTTTTACATCGTGAGTAACAAGCATTACTGTAGTACCCTCACGATTAAGCTTAGCAAGCTCCTCCATAACTTCGTCGGAGGATGTGCGATTAAGTGCACCTGTAGGCTCGTCCGCAAAAATGACCTTAGGATTGTTTATCATACTGCGGCAGATGCAGGCACGCTGGAGCTGACCGCCCGAAACCTCGTTGATGTCGTTATCTGCAATGTCGATTATACCAAGCTTACGCATAAGCTCCTGACCACGCTGTACAGTTTCCCTGCGGCTTTCAGTATTCTTTTTAGACTGACAGGCAGGGAGAATGATATTATCAAGCACAGTCAGATTTTTCAGCATATACATCTGCTGGAAGATAAAACCCATTTCATCAAGTCGCAGGTCAGCAAGCTCCTTTTCGCCCATTTTTGCAATATTCTTTCCGCAGAACTCCACCTCGCCTGCGGTTACGCTGTCCATACCCGAAACAGAGTAAAGCAGAGTGGATTTTCCTGAGCCAGAGGGTCCCATAATAGCAACCATTTCGCCCTCGTTTACGGTAAAGCTTACATTCTTCAGAACGTTGTTCTGACGCTTGTCAAGGATATATGTTTTGCAGAGGTCTTTTACATTTAAAATATTCATAGCGGTGTCCTTTCATTATTCAATATTGGAGGTGTCGGAGGATTTGATTTTTCCTGTGTAAAGAGATGTGAGCCATGCTGCCAGAATCGTTACAGCAAAGATAACTGCGGGGTAAAGCAGGAATATCTGCAAAGGATCAATGTTAAACTCTATTTTTGATGCACCCATCATTCCGAAAACAGGTGTAATGCAAAGGTCAGTCATAGGAATTGAAGCTGCTGCCGCAAGAATTGCCGCCGCAAGGGCAACTATTCCGAAACGAAGAGTATTCCAGCTGATTATTGAGCTGTTTCTGAAACCAATAGCCTTCAAAAGTGCTATCTGACTTCTTTCATCGGAAATGAATGAACGTTCAACAAGAACTGTTACCAGAATTACTACCACAATGGTGATCGTTAAAAGCAGAAGCTTGACAGCCTCCATTGTAGGAACAACAGACACACAGTCTATGCAGTATTCCGTTGCGGTCATAACATCGTCATTGTCCAAAAGCTTCTTGATTTTTTCTTTTCTTGTCTCAATTTCCTTTTCGGACGGGTCATCGGTGAAGTCAACCTGAAACTGTCTGATCGCCGATACGCAGCTCATATCAGTAGGTGCGTCATCGTGAAGTCGGATAAGCTCTCCGAGATTATTCATAGTCTGGAAGTATGCAGTTACTATGCAGTTGAGCTTTTCAGTTCCGAAGTCAATTGTTACGGTATCACCTATTTTTGCACCTATCATTTCAGATACATAAGGTGTTACGGCGATTTCATTTTTGTTCTGAGGAGCTGTGCCCTCAAAATAATCATAATCAGCTACAGGAATATTTACACTCTGAGCACAGGATATTGAGAAATCATTTTCCGAAGATATGACCTTGTATTTATACTGTATATCAACGCTGACATCGCAAGGCATACCTTCTGCCGTGATCTTATCGGAAAGTTTCTTCAATTCATCTGCAACAGTATTTTTGTCCCCAGAACTCTGAAGCTCCATTGCACCGTTAACATCAGTTATGTAAAGGTCGCTTTCTGTACCGAAGGTTGTGATAAGATTTGGGCTTTTCATTGTGGAAACGGTATTTACCAGCATAAGAACAAAAAGTGTGCAGAGAAAAAACGAGATCATGATAGTCATAAAGCGTTTCGGTGCGCTTAAAATGTCGTTTACTGCCATAAAAAATGCAGGTCTTGCATTTGTTCTGCCTATTCTCAGGCAGCTTTTTTTGCCGAAGCGTTCACCTGTCTGTCCAGAACGTATAGCGTCGATAGGTGTAAGCTTTTTTACCTTGCCTGTACAGCTGTAGGCGAACAGAAGAATTATTATCATAGTACCAACTGCACTGACCAGATTTATGAGCAGACCTGCATCATTGCCAAGCACCATATTTTCACTTACTGACATAAGCAGCATATTTCCGAAGGGAATACTTGCAAATAATCCGATACTGCCGCCAATCAGAGACATAAGCAGGTATTTCGCTATGTAGAGACCTCTGATTTTATGATTCTTGATACCGATAGCCTTCATAACGCCGATCTCTCTGTATTCTTCGCTGATCGTAAATCCGATAGAAAAACGCAGTACAACGAATGATACGATTATAAGGCAAATGCTCAGTATAAGAACAACAAATGCTACGATCATTTCCATTACATAACACATTTCAAGTGTGCTTCTTGCTCCTGAAAATGCAATTCCGGGGATATCGGATATAGCTGAGATCGTAGCTGTGACATCATCAGTCTCAATGTATATCACCTCACCCTGATAATGGGCTTTTATCATTTCATCAGCAAGGAATTTATCATAATCGGTCTGATTAAGCAGAAATCTTGTATTGCCCATAAAATCAGAGCCTAAAAAAGCGTCCTTGACCCTGCCTGCAATTTTCAGCTCCATCTGAACATCGCCGAGCTTTATTCTGATATTATCACCGACATTGAAATTGTTATTTCCTATAAAATTGCCTGCGATCATGACCTCGCCCTGAGAAACCTCAAAAACAGGCTGATTTGATGTATCAAAGAATTTCAGCTTTGCATCGGATATTGACTGGAACAATGGTGTGTTTTTGGTTTCGACATCTGTACCGTCTGCACGTTTAATGCTGTCCTGCGAGCCGAAAATACAGGTTTCGATTTTGTAGCTCGTTATACAATCAGCTTCTGCAAGAATACCATCGGCATTTCCTGTGGAATTATCACCCATGGTAATAACTGCAAAATCACCTATTTCTGCTTTATCGAGATAATAGTCAGTACCGTTGACAACAGTAAACACATTGTTCAGACCGCTTGCCGCAAACATTGTTGCAAGAATTACAAACAGCAGCAGTATTACATTCATTGTCTTTTTTCGTTTAAGGTCTTTTTTGAGTATATTGAGATACATTTTCGTTCTCCTTTCATCGTTGTGATTTCATTATAGCAGGTAAATTATTAAATAATCCTTAAATCTGATTTTTATGCCGTATGATTTATAAAACAGTGCAGTTTTTTAAATAGTGTGAAAAAATCACTTAATCTGCTTCAAATAATGTGTAAAACAGTATTGAAATTCCTTCGAAAAAGTGGTATAATACTTTCATTAGGAGCGTGATAATGTGAAACGCAATGCTATAGAACAGCTTGTACAATGGAAAAACAGCACTGACCGCAAACCCCTCGTGCTCAAGGGTGCAAGACAGGTAGGCAAAACATGGCTTATGAAGGAGTTTGGCAGGCTGTATTATGAAGATTCATTCTACTTCAATTTTGACGAAGAGGACGAATTAAAGTCTATTTTTGAAGCAAACAAAAATCCTCACAGAATTATTGAGCTTTTAGGTTTGATCAAAGGCAAAAAAATTCTCTCTGAAAAGCATCTGATCATATTTGATGAAGTGCAGGAATGCTCTGAAGCTCTGAACTCTCTGAAATACTTCTGTGAAAAGGCAAATGATTATCATATTATCTCAGCCGGAAGTCTGCTTGGCACTTTGCTTGCAAAGCCTAAGTCATACCCTGTGGGAAAGGTAAACTTAATGAATATCAGTCCAATGACATTTGATGAGTTTCTTGCCGCCGCTGACGATAGTTTATATTCATACTATAACTCCATTGAAAAAGGACAGCAAATAGAGAAAATATTCCACAACAAACTGCTTGATGCATATAATTATTATCTGATTATCGGCGGTATGCCCGAATGTGTACAATCATGGCTCACAAACAAGGACCCTGCCGATATCTCACGTATTCAGCAGGAATTGATTGAATTATACGAAAATGACTTCTCAAAGCATAATGGAAAAGTCAACAGCGGGCGTATCCTTATGGTATTCAGAAGCCTTGTAACTCAGCTTTCCAAGGATAATGAAAAATTCGTCTATGGCTGTGTTCGTGAGGGTGCAAGGGCAAGAGAGTTTGAAGAGGCTATTGAGTGGCTCGTTTCGACAGGAATGGTACTGCGTATCTATAATGTAAGCAAGCCTGAGCATCCTCTGAAAGCTTACGAGCAGCTAAATCATTTTAAGCTGTTTATGTTTGATGTAGGGCTTATGAAGCATATGGCAGGAATCAGTAATCAGGCAATTCTGCTGAAATCGGACTATCAGTTCAAAGGTGCATTGACAGAAAACTATGTGTTACAGCAAATAAGGTCATTGTATGATACCGAGCCAAAATATTATACTCCCACTGCTTATAGCGAGATTGATTTTATTGTTCAAAACGGTATGGATATTATTCCGATCGAGGTCAAGGCAGGCGAAAGCGTAACATCAGGAAGCTTCAAAAGTTATCTCAGGGAGCATAAGCCTGCAACGGCTGTGCGTTTCTCAAAGCTCGGATATGAGCATAATGACAGTTTTATAAATTTGCCTCTTTATCTTGCAAATAAAATGAATGAGCTTATATAGAAGCGTTTATCCTGCGAAGAAAACATACTAACTATTCGGTCTATATAATCAAAGTGACTTTAGTAACCGTTATAATTACAGCTTTAAACACTATCCGGAAATATGCATTATTTTTAAACTGTAATACCCGAAAATATGCATAATTCCATTTTATAAATATGCTGTTTTATGCATAGCTCTTGATTTTTTTCATATAATATGCTAAAATATCTACAGAAAGCGAGGCTACGGATATGCTTAAAAGAAAAATGTATGATTATCTTCTTAACTGGAAAAAAACAAAGAGCAAGGAATGTCTGTTGATAAAGGGTGCAAGGCAGGTAGGAAAAACCTACCTTGTAAGGCAATTCGGAAAGGCTGAATACGAAAGCTTTATCGAAATAAATTTTCATATGCAGAGCAGTCTGAAGGTCATATTTGAGGGTGACAGGTCTGCTGAAGAAATATACAAGAGAATTACCGCAAACATTCCCGCAATCAGGCTCATTCCAGGCAAAACGCTGATTTTTCTTGACGAGATACAGAAATGTGCAGACGCAAGAACGGCACTAAAATTTCTTGCAGAGGACGGCAGATATGATGTTATTGCATCAGGCTCGCTCCTCGGACTTTCCTACGGTCAGGACGATGACCGTGAAGTAAAAGAGGTTGAGTCGATACCCGTCGGATATGAAAAGTCGGTTATGATGTATTCTCTTGACTTTGAGGAGTTTTTATGGGCATACGGCTATGAAGCTGACACGATAGATTATCTCAGAAGCTTTTATGAATCAAAAGAGAAGATCCCTCCCGAAACCAATCAGAAATTCGATTCAATACTGCGTGAATATATTGTCGTGGGCGGTATGCCCGAGGTAGTGGCTGATTTTATGGAACATAAGGACTTCGGCAGAGTTCAGGAAATCCAGGACAAGCTGATAGCTTCCTATGCCGATGATATATCTCAGCATGCAAAGGGTGCGGAAAAGGTCAAGGTAAGAAAATGCTATGACAGTATTCCGAGACAGCTTGCAAAGGAAAATAAGAAATTCAAGTATTCCGAAGTTGAAAGCAAGGCTACTGCGAGGAAATTCGGAGACAGTATTCAGTGGCTCAGTGATGCAAATATGGCGTATATCTGCTGTAATACGACAACTCCGATGCTGCCGCTGAATGCATATGAAAAGGATAACGAATTCAAGCTGTATATCAATGACACAGGTCTGCTGCTGGCATTATTTGGCTTTGCAACAAAACAAGCACTGCTCAACGGAAATCTTAAAGGCTTTGCCAAGGGCGGAATTTACGAGAATTTTGTTGCCGAAACTCTCATCAAAAACGGTTATTCGCTTCATTACTACAAGCCTGATGATAATTCAGAGCTGGAGTTTATTATTGAAAAAGACGGTGAGGTTATCCCAATTGAAGTCAAGGCAGGCAACACTGCCACAAAATCCCTGAACTCTTTTATTGAGAATTACTCGCCCTCTATAGCTTACAAGCTTGTGAGCGGCAATGTGGGTGAAGCTGACGGTAAGATCACACTGCCGCATTATCTGACTATGTTTATTTGAGTGCGGCTGTTTAATATTGCAGTTTTAATTTTTGCAGATTTTTTTCAAAATGCTTGAAATATCTGAAATAATATGATATAATACAAATAATTATAAATATTCGTAAAAAGGGGTTGGCGAGCTGATGAAAAATGTCTGCAATTTCGACAGACAGGGCATAACTATACCCTTTTATATAAAATCAACGTCTTTAAAGCTCTTGGAATAAAGGGCTATAAAAGCGTTTTTTGATTATTGGAAAGGAATGGTAACAAAATGAAGAAGCCTATGAAATGGCTGAAACGGACTGCCGCTTTTGCGGTGACGCTGGGTGCGGTGCTTTTTGCAATGCCTGCAAGCGTTTCGGCGGCGACGGAGTTCAACATCAACAATGGCGCTGTTACAATTACCGCAGACGGTGATTATACCATCACAGGAGACGGTACGGCAACAGCAAACACCATTACGGTAGAAAGCGGAGTTTCCGCAAACATCACCCTTGCAGGGGTAAATATTGATGTTTCCTCACAGAATAATAAAGCGGCATTCAAGATAGCCGACAACAGCGCAGGAAATGTAACTATCACTCTTGCAGACGGCACAACAAATACGCTGAAAAGCGGAAGGTTTTGTGCAGGCTTACAGAAGAACGGCGAATATTCCGAAGATCTCGGAACGCTTACTATTCAAGGCACAGGCTCTCTTACCGCAACAGGCGGAGAATACAATGCTGCAGGCATCGGCAGCGGCAGCGGCGGCAACTGCTCAAATATCACCATCGAGGGCGGCATAATTACCGCAAATGGAGGAGAATACAATGGTGCAGGCATCGGCGGCGGTCAGAACGGCAACTGCTCAAATATCACCATCAAGGGCGGCGAAATTACCGCAAATGGCGGAAATTACGGAGCAGGCATCGGCGGCGGATATAAAGGCAGCGGCTCGGGTATCACAATCAATGGCGGCACAGTTACCGCAAATGGCGGAGATTCCGGAGCAGGCATCGGCGGCGGCCTCAGCGGTGACGGCTCAAATATCACCATCGAGGGCGGCACAGTTACCGCAAATGGCGGAGATTCCGGAGCAGGCATCGGCGGAGGCAGCGACGGCGGTGACGGCTCAAATATCACCATCGAGGACGGCACAGTTACCGCAAATGGCGGAAAGAACGGAGCAGGCATCGGCGGCGGATGGTGCGGTGACGGCTCGGGTATCAATATAAGCAACAGCCTGGTAAAGGTGACCGCAGGGGCTAATGCCAGCTCTATCGGCGGCGGCAGAGGCGGCAACGGTGCGGCTGACCTTTCAAACACACAGAACGCAATTATCGTTGACAACACAGCAAGGACTGTTACTGTTTACGGCAATGTGACACTTAACAGAGGATTTTGAAGTTCTCTCAGACTATACAATGACTGTCACCGAGGGTGCGACACTTACTGTCGGCGCAGGTTTTACATTGACCAATAACGGTACTCTCGCAAACAACGGAACTATCACAAACAACGGCACTATCACAAACAACGGTACTATTGATGATTTCGACAACAGCGGCACTATCACAGGAAATTCTGTGGGCGGCAGCGGTACTGTAATCAGCTATGATTTTACAGTAACAGGCGGCACAAAGGGCACAGATTACACCTATGCAGGCGGTGTTC
>JAGBIH010000062.1 GCA_017935095.1 Ruminococcus sp. | reverse complement strand
CTTGCAACGGAGTGCTTTCTTCTACCTGTTCCGTAGTAGTATTTAACTTTTGATTCGTACATTTGAAGCGCCCTCCTTTATTAAAGCTCGTAAGCAACAGGCTTCTGTGCAGCCTGATTGTGGTTAGCGTCCTTGTAGGTTCTGAGTCTCTTGATCTGAGTTCTGCCGAGGCTATTGTTAGGGAGCATACCATTTACAGCAATTGTCATAGCTCTGTCAGCCTGCTCAGCCATCATGTCCTTATAGGAGATGGACTTGAGTCCGCCGATCCAGCCTGTGTGCCAGTAGTACTTCTTCTGCTCGAGCTTCTTTCCTGTGAGGACAGCCTTAGCGCAGTTGATAACGATAACGTGATCTCCGCAATCTACATTGGGAGTGAAGGTAGGCTTGTGCTTACCTCTGAGAATATGAGCTGCCTTAGCTGCAACTCGACCGAGAGACTGACCCTCAGCGTCGAGGATGTACCAGGTACGAGTTACTTCAGCCGGCTTTGCCAGTGTAGTTGACATATTGATTTCCTCCTATTATAAATTAGTAAAGGGAAGAAAGAGGTTAGAAACAAGAGGCAGTCGCTCGCTTTCACAGGAATGAGGCGAAATCCTGCCTCTTGCTTCTGATAAATCTTCCTTCTTTTTAACAATGCAAGAATTATTATACATGAAACTTCTGAAGTTGTCAAGAGAAAATTGCGGATTTTTTTAATTTATATCCTGTAATCTCTCGTTTTCTCTTGTGTTTTCTCGTGTTCTCTCGCTTTCTCGCTTTTCATTCCATAAAATTGAGGTAGAAATTTATTTTGTACAAGCAGAAAAATATGTGCAAATTGACGTTGGAAAACGGGATTTCAAGGAGCTTTTTTCCTGAAATCCCGTTATATCACTTTATCCGAATGTAAATCAGACCTTAATATGGCAGTCTGAATTTACCTGCACGCCAGGAGCCGTCCTCGTTTATAACAACTGAGAAGGTTTCTGTTGTGGAATATGGAGCGGAGCCGTCAAAATCGGTACCGTCGAAGAAATGCTCAACGGTGAAGAAGATTTCGTCGTCTGAGCGGGACTCTATTCCTTTGATTTTTGATTCTGAGTAATACAGGTCCATTCCACGTGCTGCGTCAAGAGCGTATACTGCACCATTCTGCTCGATATAAAGCGAGGAAAGCTCATTGCTTATATATCTGTCGCTGAAAACCTTGCAATAATCGGCGGTGACGTCATCAAAGGAGCTGATACCTTCATTTGTTATGCGATAGAATTTCCAGCTGAAATTATTTTCGATGAAATCGTCATAATTGAGTGTGTACGGACAGCCTACGGTATAATTCCAGTGTGTGGTGCAGGCTGATTCAAAAAGAGCCTGTGCAGCCATAATCAGGACACGGTCATCCTGCTGGGCGGATTCATCCTCAAATACAACTGCACCATTATCGTCGAGTGAAAAAGCGCCTTCGTCGGGAGCTGGTGACTGTGTGGCTGCTTCTGTAGTGGTAATAGGAGCTGTTGTGGTTGTTTTTGTGGTAGTTGTTTCTGTTTTCGGGGAAAGCGGATCGGGCTGATTGGTGATTGCCTGAGTTGCTTCCGTTGTCGTTTCAACAGAGGGCTTGCTGGTGTCTGAGGAATCGCTTTTTTTACCGCACGAGGCAATGCTCAGGACAGCGGTAAGAGTGATTACAGCTATAAGTGTTTTTTTCATGGTTAACCTCCTGTTACAATATAATTGACGGGTAAAACCTTGCAAGCCAGTAAGGGTTTACACGTACTTGTTACTTAAGCTATAATGAAAGCAGTAATTGGACTGACGGAATCCTCCTTGGGATAAGCGCCCGTAATATAGACT
>JAGBIH010000061.1 GCA_017935095.1 Ruminococcus sp. | reverse complement strand
AGGCGAAAAGACCTGCATCAACCCAAGAACTAAGGCTAAGATGGTTTGCCCTCCAAGCAAGGCACCTGCTTTCAAGGCCGGAAGATCTCTCAAGGAAGCTGTTAACAAGTAAGCTCTCCACGAATTTGCGTTCACTGCTTGCAGGGCGGATATACTCCGCCCTGTTTCATTTTTCCAAATGTTAAAGGAGATAATTATGAGACTCGATAAATATCTGAAGGTCACCCGACTTATCAAGCGCAGGACAATTGCAAACGAAGCGTGCGACGCTGAAAAAATTGTTGTAAACGGTAAGGTTGCCCGTGCCTCTTATGACGTCAAGGTCGGTGATATCATCGAAATAAATATGGGTACACGTCCGCTGAAGGTTAAGGTTCTGAACGTCACTGAACACGCTACCAAGGAAAACGCTGCGGACAATTATACGGTTGTTGAATAATAAAAAATGGCTGCACATTCCTGTGCAGCCTTAATTTTATTTTGTATTATGTATATCCCAGCGGAATGAACAGAGCTTTGCCGCTTTGGTATTGTCAAGCATATTATTGTTCTCAAGCTTGGACAAATCAAGATAGCGATAATTTATCTTTTCATCCTTATTTCCGCCGAAGAGTCCTTTTATTTTACTGATTGTTCCATTCGGAGACTTCTGTACAACAGCTCCGAGACGGTGATTTTCTCTCATGAATGTAATGATATCAGCAGCGGTTGTGAGCAGCTTGTCACTTACATTGTATACTCCTGCATACGTCATATCATCTGCATTTTTAACATAGCAGAGAATGAAATCAACAAGATTATGTACGCAGCAGAACTGGAATCCATACTGACCTCTGCCTGAAACGAATTTTGTTCCATCCTTTGGATCGGTAATTTTTGCAACAAGATTATCTGTAAAACTAAGAGTGTAAACCGGTGCAACTCTTGTTATACAGCATAATACATTTTTATGATGCGCCATTTCCGATACAAGAGCCTTTTCTGAAGCTGATTTAAGAATAGCGTAATTAGTATTCGCCTTTATTTCATGGTCCTCACGGATAGGCTCACGGGTTTTAGGGAAATCATAAACCTGATCTGTACTGAGAAGAATAATTTTTTCAACATTTTCTGTCATAGCATAGCGGAAAATGAACTTATCGCAGTTTTTTGAATCATTTACTTCTTTTTCGGTAATGATAGCACCCATGTCATTATCTACAGTACAAGCAGCATGAATCAGAACTTTGATTTTATTTTTTTCAAATATTTCAGCGTATGCATTTTTATCTGTAGGTTCAGCCTGCACAAAATTATAATGGTGCTTTCCTGTATTGTAATCGCACTCCTGTCTGTCAACGGCAATAACCTCGTAGCCTTTTTTTAAAAGTCCCGAGCAGATATGCTTGCCAATAAGACCGCAGCCGCCGGTTACAAGAACTGTATCCATTATCACAGCATCCTTTCTGATTCATATTAAATCTTAACCAAGTAATTATATCATATTATAAAGCTTTTTTCAATATCTTACGCCAAGTTATTTTGCAAAATCAAACTATTCAGCGTAATGTACAATCAATTACCGTTTTCATTATTGAAATCATCAACATATTTCTGAACTGTCGGGTTAATTGACTCATAAGTTTCGTTCCATGGTGTACCTCTTGCGGTAAGTCTCAGGGTTGTATCAAGAAGCTCTCCGCAATCGCTTGAGACGCCTTTTGAGATATCAAATGTAGGATTTGCTGCTGCAAGAGCCTGCATACTATCCTTCATTTCTACCATTTCCTCTGTCCAGCCATAATCATCTACAAATACCGCATCTGCAACTGCACGTGCGTCATCGTTCACGAGACAGAAGCGCTTGCAGTTAAGCAGCATGGCAACACCCTCAGGATTCTGAGCACCGTTTACAAAAGAGTACGCCTCCATACCTACAGGGATATAGTGTTCATCAGCCTCGGGGTCTTTAGGCATAGGAACGAAAAATGCATCTTCACCATATGTTTCCTTCCACTGTTCCGGAGTTTTATAAAGCTCATACAGACCCACAGGATAGAATAGCAGCTTACCTTCGCCTATGTAATTTGGTTTTGCCTCCCATCCATAATCACCCACACCAATTGCAATACAGTTTGTATTGTAAAGCTCATAAATCCAATTCTGAACACGCTCCATAGATGGATGAGAAATATTATTGATAAGCTCTCCGTCTGACATACTTACAGGCGGAATTCCGATTGTATTGATAAGGGCTGATTCAAACCACCAGCCGTCTATACCATAGCGCTGATTATCGACATCAACAAAATTATCAAGCAGCTCCTGGAAGGTATCCCATGTCCATTCACCATTTGCATAAAGGTCGGCAGGGTCATCAAGACCTGCTTCCTGAATAGTCTTTTTATTGTAAATGACAGCGCATGAATCTCCTGTAACCTGTGTGATTGCGCAATAATGCTTATCATCCCACATAATACTGTCATTTGCTTCCTTGACGTCTTCCCAGAGCGGTGATTCAAAGTCGATGTAGTCGTCAACGGGTATAAACATACTGTTGACAGCGCCCTTCGGGATAGCATCATTATCACCTGAATAGAAGAAGTCTATGCCCTCGCCGCCGTTAATAGCCTCAGCAAGCTTTTCATAGCGTTCTTCAAATGTTACCTTATGGAACTCTATGTTACCGCCATACAGCTCCTGAAAGAGAACAAGCTCAGCCGGTGTTTTCTTTCCTGATTCATCAACGTCAATATTCCATGTAGCCATCCATTTAATGGTCTTATTGCTCAGCTCGACGTCAGGCAAGCTGATATCAGCATTTTTTTCTGCATTAAGAAGGATCTGCTTTTTTTCCTCATCCATAGGATTTGTAATTTTTGATGAACTATCGGCATCGTTTTTCGAATCACTACAGGCAGTTGCACTAAAAGCAGCAGTAATAATCAGCAGTGAAGAAAGAAACGCTTTAATTTTTTTCATTTAGACAACTCCTTTTCAAACTTTATTCAGGTAGAAACGAGATTTAATTCACATACTTTTCTTTTATTATAACATTTTTACACTCATCATGTCAATGTCAATTTTTCATATAAATAAGCACAATTTATCGTCATTTTGTAACATTTCCAACTTAATATATTTATATGATATGTTAATATTGACGTTGTTTTATCCAAATAACACACTATTCATTTTCTGGTGCAAGCTTCTCCTGTACGTGAAAATGCACAGCTCTCTCTCAGCTTACAGTAAGCGCAGCCTTTTCCGCTCTTTTCAACAGGCTCATCGGAGATTCCTATTATTGCCGTCACTGACTTTGAAGGAATAAGCAGACTGTTTTCTGTAACTGTAAGTCCTATCCGCCGCTGAGCATTCAATGCAAGCAGCAAATCCTTTTGCAGTGTCAGCGGTAAATCACCATAACCGGGACTGAATCTCCACGTTCTGTAAGGAGCTTTAATCTGCGAAAAAATCTCCTCCTCTGCAAGGTCACATACCTGTTCTACAGCAGCACTGCACAGGCAGTCAGCTGCAAGCGATTCTGCCATATCAGTCACCGCTGTCCGGCGAATAAGCTTATCAGCCTCAGCAGAAAGCGTAACCGCAAGGATAACAGCTTTATTGCAGCCCTTGAGGTGCTTTTTTATAGCTTCCCCCGTCAGCACGGAGGTTACATCACCAAGACGAATCCCCTCTGCTGTCAGTTCAACAGGTGTCTCACGGTAAACGTATTTGGGCATTATCTTTTCACGAACAAGCGGTTCAAGGCGATCAAGGATTTCTGTAATACTGCTGTCTGGCTCCCCCTTTATCCCCATGTAGCGTGCCGCTTCAGCCTTTGAGATGCAATTCAGCTTTATCATGCGCCTAAAATTCCTGAAACAGCCTCTGTAATCTTTCTTGCTACATATGCATTATTCATGGTATAGAGGTGGATTCCGTCAACTCCGCTTGCAACGAGGTCAACAATCTGATTTACTGCATAAGCGATTCCGGCGTCTCGGAGCGCCTCCGGATTATGCTCATATCTCTGCATAATTTTCACAAATTTTCCCGGCAGACTTGCTCCGCAGCCTGTAACCATTCTCTCAATCTGCTTTTTGTTTACAACAGGCATGATTCCTGCCTCTATCGGGACGTTGATTCCGGCAATTGCAGCCTTTTCACGGAATTCATAAAACAAATCATTATCGAAGAAAAGCTGAGTTATCAGGTGGTCAGCACCGGCATCAACCTTTTTTCTGAGGTTGATAATATCGTCAACCAGTGAATCAGCGTCGGGATGACATTCAGGGTAACAAGCTCCTGCAATGTCGAAATCTCCCTGTGACTTTATGTATGTAATAAGGTCGCTTGCGTGCAGAAACTCTCTTTTAGGCGGAATATCAGGGTTGATATCACCTCTCAGAGCAAGTATATTTTCAATTCCTCTGCTTTTTATTTCGTCAAGAGTTGAAGATATTTCATCCTTTGTATAGTTGATACAGGGCAGATGAATCATCGGGGTTATTCCATTGTCCTTGATTTTGGAGGCAATATCACAGGCAAGATTACTGTTTCCGCTTCCGCCTGCACTAAATGTAACGCTGATAAAATCAGGCTTCAGGTCATGCAGCTCATCAAGTGTACGATAGATTACATCAATAGAGCTTGTTTTCTTCGGAGGGAAAACCTCAAATGAGAAAACTGTTTTTTCTTTGAAAATATCTTTGATATGCATATTTTTCCTCCCGTTTATCAATCAATTGACCAGTCAATTTCCTCCATGCCGTTTGCACGAAGGAATTCATTTGCCTTTGAAAAATGTCTGCATCCGAAAAAACCGTTGTATGCTGAAAGCGGACTGGGGTGTGCAGATTTCAGTACAAGGTGCTTCGGATTAGTTATAAACTGCTGTTTTGCCTTTGCGTCGCCGCCCCAGAGCATGAACACCATCGGCTTTTCACGCTGATTCAGCAGCCTGATTACGTTTGTTGTAAAATTCTCCCAGCCGAGTCCCCTGTGACTGCGTGCCTGATTCGCCCTAACAGTCAGTACCGAATTCAGAAGCAGCACGCCTTCATTCGCCCATTTGGTAAGTTCACCGTGACCTCCGAGATTATCAATACCGATATCGTCACGTATTTCCTTGAAAATATTAATCAGCGAAGGCGGTGGTGCTATTCCTTTCCTAACCGAAAAGCTCAGACCATGAGCCTGTCCCTCTCCATGATAAGGGTCCTGACCAATAATAACGCATTTTACGTCATTGTAAGAGGTCAGCTTCATTGCGTTATATATATCGTACATTCCAGGAAAAATCTTCTGCGTACGGTACTCATTAATCAGAATCTGACGAAGCTTCAGGTAATAATCCTTAGTAAATTCATCCTTCATCAGTTCGTCCCAGTCATTATTAAAGCTAACCATAGTTCCTCCCGTCGTATTATTACATGTAAAAATATAATGGGCGGATAGACCGCCCATATAAAAGGAATCAGTTAAAAACCGTATCCTCGTAGTATTTGAACTTTACAAGCGTGTTTCTCTTATATGTAAGTGAACCCTGCTGGTTAAAAGGTACTTTTTCATAAGCCTCAGCTGAGCATTCAATCTTCAGCTTCTGTCCCTTTCTTGTTACAAAGACAAGCTCATAATATTCATCAATATATCTGACCTGCCCCGTACTTTCTATAACACGCAGACGGTCGTCACTTTTCCTGATAAGCGTAGCCATTTCAACTATAGGCTCAGACGTACTCTTCTGAACAGGCTCAGACGGTGCCTTAGCTCTTGGTGCACTGCTGTTCACACGCTGACTGTTGCTGTTTCCGGAGGGTTCCTGGTCCTCAAGAAAGATTGACAATATTCTTCTGAACGAACTTTTGCCGCTGAAAAATATAATTACAATAATCAGTACGATTGCTATTCCTGCAAGTAAAATCAAAAGATTTTTCAGCTGTGGTGTCATTTGTAAATTCCTTTCTGATCCGTTTTATAGCAAATATAAAATTATTATGACATTTACCTTATTTTATTCCGTCGGGGTTAAGCTTTGTGAAATTCCAGCTGTCAGCGCACATCTCATCTATGCCGGATTTCGCCTCCCAGCCGAAAAGCTCCTTTGCCTTTGAAGCATCAGCATAACAAGTTGCAATGTCACCGGCGCGGCGTGGAGCAATTTTTCTTGCAATCGGCTTTCCGCACGCCTTTTCGTAAGCATTTACAACCTCAAGCACGCTGCTGCCTTTGCCTGTACCGAGATTTACAGCCTCAAAGCCTTTATTATTCATAGCGTAGCTGATAGCACAGACATGACCTGCCGCTAAATCTTCAACGTGAATGTAATCCCTGACGCCTGTACCGTCGGGGGTATCGTAGTCATCGCCGAAAACGCTCAGCTGTGCAAGCTTACCTGCGGCAACCTGTGCAATATACGGAACAAGGTTATTCGGAATACCATTCGGATCCTCACCAATGAGTCCGCTTTTATGAGCACCTATCGGATTGAAGTAACGCAGTGCAACGGCACTGAATTCCGGGTCTGAGACACATACGTCACGAAGAATCTGCTCAATCATAACCTTGGTATAGCCGTATGGATTTGTTGCAGATGTCGGCATATTCTCTGTATACGGCGCTTTGTTGTTCATACCGTAGACAGTTGCAGAGGACGAAAATACAATTCTCTTACAGCCATTTTCACGCATAACTCTTAAAAGAACCAAAGTGCCGTGAATATTATTAGTATAGTATTCAAGGGGCTTCTGTACAGACTCGCCGACTGCTTTAAGTCCTGCAAAGTGTACAACAGCGTCAATATCGTTTTCCTTGAAAATTCTTGTAGAAGCCTCATAATCACAAATATCAGCCACGTAAAGCTTAACACTCTTGCCGCTGATTTTTTCTATTCTCTCTGCTGCAGCCTGCTTTGAGTTACTGAGGTTGTCCATAATAACAACGTCAAAACCGTTTTCAAGCAGCTCAACGCAGGTATGACTGCCGATAAAACCTGTGCCGCCTGTTACAAGAATTTTTCCCATGTATACTACTCTCCTATCATAATTTACTATACTACTATATTATAATATATTTTTTTCAATTTTGCAAGATATAATTGCAAATTTCTTTATGATATGTTATAATGTTAAAAAATACACATGGAGGTTAGTATGCAAAAAATTCTTGGATATATGCGAAAAGCTATTCAGGATTACGATCTTATACATGACGGCGACCGTATCTGCGTAGGTGTTTCCGGCGGAAAAGACAGCGTCGTTCTTCTTAATGGTCTTATTATGTTAAGACGATTTATCGGTATTGACTATGAGCTTGTCGCAGTTACGCTCGACCCGCATTTCAACGGTGAGGACGGCGATTACTCTGCTATCGAAGAGCTGTGCACGAAAAATGGTATTGAATATCATGTGATTCCTACTCAGATAGGCGAAATAATTTTTGACGTCCGCAAAGAACCAAACCCTTGCAGCCTTTGCGCAAGAATGCGGAGAGGTGCGCTCCATGACGCTACACTTTCCTTCGGCTGCAACAAAATTGCACTCGGTCACAATTATGACGATGCTGTTGAAACCTTTATAATGAATCTTTTTACTGAAGGCAGAATCGGCTGTTTTTCGCCTGTCTCATATCTTTCACGAAAAAAAATTCATCTTATCCGCCCTCTTGTTTACGCAACAGAGCGTGACATAAGAAGAGCCGCACAAAAAAATGAGCTGCCGATTGTCAAATCAAAATGTCCCGCTGATGGTCACACTAACCGACAGAAAACCAAGGATTTTATCGCTGATATGGAACGCAATGACCACGGCTTCAAGGACAGACTTTTTGGTGCTATGAAACGTGCAAATGTTGATGGATGGGGCGGCGTCAATTACGTCCCACCGGTAAAAAAAGATTAAAAAAATCCTCTCCATAATGGAGAGGATTTATTATTTTCAGTTTAAGTCTGACTAATTAATTAGTCTTCCTTCTTTCTGAGAACAAATGCAGTACCTACAGCAACTGCAAGACCAGCAGCAGCAACGCCTACGCCAGCAACACCTGTTGCAGGAGCATCCTGCTTCTTAGTTGTAGTTGTAGCCTTCTTTGTAGTTGTTGTTGTAGCTGGAGCTGTAGATGTTGATGTTGATGTTGAAGTAGATGTTGATGTTGATGTTGATGTAGTAGATGTTGTTATGTTTTGGGATGCAATAGGGATTGCAGCCGCCTTGGCGGGACGGACAAAAATACTTTTT
>JAGBIH010000060.1 GCA_017935095.1 Ruminococcus sp. | reverse complement strand
GAGCAGGGACGCAATGAGCTTGATATCAACCGTGAGCTTCTTGCAGATGTTGTAACCGAAAACAAGAATATTCCCGACGATAAAAAGGATGACCTCCTTATCTCACTTATCACACTTAAATATACACAGTCCAACTCAGTATGCTACGTTAAGGACGGTCAGGCAATCGGTATCGGTGCTGGTCAGCAATCAAGAATCCACTGCACTCGTCTTGCAGGTCAGAAGGCTGACAACTGGTGGCTTAGACAGTCTCCTCAGGTTATGGGACTCCAGTTTGTTGACGATATCCGCCGTGCTGACCGTGACAACGCTATCGACGTTTATATCGGCGATGAGTACGAGGATGTTCTCCGTGAGGGCGAATGGCAGAGAATCTTCAAGATTAAGCCGGAGGTTTTCACTGCTGAGGAAAAGAAGGCATGGCTTGCCAAGAATACAGGCGTTTGCCTCGGCTCCGATGCATTCTTCCCATTCGGTGACAATATCGAGCGTGCAAAGAAGTCCGGCGTTGAGTATATTGCAGAGCCGGGCGGTTCTATCCGTGACGATAATGTTATCGAGACCTGCAATAAGTATAATATCGCTATGGCATTCACAGGTATCAGACTGTTCCATCACTGATATATACAACAGTATGCAAATACTGCATATCAGTCTGTAGAAAAAGCCTTGTATCAACGGGACATCTTCCCCTACAAATGGCTATTCTGCGTATTAAATCTTGACAAATTTGATATAGGGGAAAAAAATGAATACAAAAAAATTAACTGCACTTTTGCTTGCGGCAATGTGTCTGACTGCTTTTTCAGGCTGTAAGGATGATAAAGCTCAATCCTCAGAAGCCGAAGCAGTCAGCTCAACCGAAGCTGCTTCTGTCCAATCAAAGAAAAAGGACGATAATCAGACAACTGAATATAAAACATTTGAGCTTGATGACTTCTCTCTGACTGTATCTGATAATTACTATACAGATGAAACAGGAGAATACAGCGACTCTGACCTTTGTATCGTAAATAAGGATATACCTGTTGCAGTGGCTTTTTTCGAAGGCTTCAGCTACGCAGTTACATCCTACGGTCATGCTGAATCACTCGCTGATTCTCTGAAGAATGAGCCCCAGTGTTCCGACATAACCTTTAAAAGATGTCCGGAATATGCTTCCGATGTTTCTGTTGTGAATTATATTTCTTCAGAAGACGATAAAACCGTTATTGGTGATATGTACGTCCTTTGCGAACAGGATTCGATGCTTTATATACTCGTTATCTACACGGATGAATTCAGAACCGAAGCTCAGCAGATTACTGACGAAGTTATAAATGGTCTTGAATATACGTCAGATTTTTATTTTCCGACAGAGCCTCAGACCTTTGAAAACAACTATTTTTCAGTCCTTTATGAGACTGAATGGGTTGATAACAGAAAAAGCTCTACAGATGATAATTATGAATTGAGGTTAAAATACGCTCATACCGATTCAATGGATAATTATCTTTCATCCTATAATATTAAAGTGATAACAGACGGGAAACACGATGATGCTGACGGATATGCCTCTGCTGATTTTATGTCCCGTGTTGAATCTCAATCAAAATATATGCAGAATGTATCAAAAGACTGGGATGAAATTTTCGGTATTTCTGCCTCTAAAGTCAACTATACAGTTACATCCGGCGACTTTTTAAATTATGATTACAGCATTTATTTCTTTGAACATAACGGCAATATATATCGTGTTTCTATCAGTATACCGACAGAGGACGACGGAACAGTTGCGGCAGCTGTCCGGAAGCTTATTGACAATACAACTTTAAAATAAAAAGGAGGACTCTCCCCCATGAAAAACATATTAGTAGTCGGCGGCGGCGGACGTGAGCACGCTATCATTATGAAGCTCGCCGAAAGCAGTCACGTTGACAAGATTTACTGCACTCCCGGCAACGGAGGCATCTCAAAGTATGCTGAGTGCTTCAATGTAAGTGCTACAGATATCGACGGCGTTGTTGCACTCGCCAAGGAGCTGAAGCCTGATATGGTCGTTGTAGCTCCTGATGATCCGCTTGTACTCGGAATGGTTGACGCTTTGCAGGCAGAAGGCTTCATGACCTTCGGTCCTAAGGCAAACGCCGCAATTATCGAAGGCTCCAAGGTTTTCTCAAAGGAGCTTATGAAGAAATACAATATTCCAACTGCCTTCTATGAGGTCTTCACAGAAAGCGATAAGGCTATCGCTTACCTCAGAGAACAGAACAGCTATCCGGCAGTTATCAAGGCTGACGGTCTTGCTCTCGGAAAGGGTGTTATTATCGCTCAGAACGAGGAGGAAGCTGTTCAGGCTGTCCATGATATGATCGACGAGCTCAAATTCGGTAAAAGCTCCGCAAGAATCGTCATCGAGGAGTTCCTCACAGGTCCTGAGGTTTCTGTACTCTCCTTTACCGATGGCAAAACAGTTGTTCCGATGATTTCTTCAATGGACCATAAGCGTGCTCTTGACGGCGATATGGGACTCAATACAGGCGGTATGGGAACACTCTCACCTAACCCCTACTATACCGATGAAATCGCAAAGGAATGCATGGAGAAGATATTCCTGCCAACTGTCAACGCTATGAACGCAGAGGGCAGAACCTTTGAAGGCTGTCTCTATTTCGGACTTATGCTTACTCCAAAGGGCCCTAAGGTTATTGAATATAACTGCCGCTTCGGTGATCCTGAAACACAGGTTGTTCTTCCTATGCTCGACGCTGACCTTTACGAGATTTTCGAGGCTATCTATAATCACGAGCTTGATAAGCTCCATATCAAGTGGCATGACGGAAGCTGTGCCTGTGTTGTAATGGCAAGCGGTGGCTACCCCGAAAGCTATCCAAAGGGAATTGAAATGAACGGCTTTAACGAAAACGGTCAGATTGACGGCTGCTTCGTATACCATGCCGGAACAAAGCTCTCGGAAAACGGAGCCTTCCTTACAAACGGAGGCCGTGTAATCGGTGTAACTGCAAAGGGCGAAACATTGCAGGCTGCTCTTGATAACGCTTACAAGGGTGTTGAGCAAATCAGCTTTGAGGGCGCTCATTACAGAAAAGATATCGGTCAGAGAGCATTAAAGGCTCTCAGTTAAGGAGTCCGCTATGCGTAAACAGCTTTCATTCGGACTTACCTTCGGGCTGATTGGAAATCTTCTTTTCATTCTGTTTGCACTTATAACCTATCTCTACTATATCACCTATACGCCTGAAAATTCAGGAATAAAATTTCTGGAAATTCTCGCTTATCTCTGTGAATTTGCAGCATTCGGAATTCTTGTAATTTCAGATGTGCTGATATGCAGAGCTGTAAGAATGCGAAAATGGCTGAAAATCGGATATTCCTTCTATATAGCCATGGAAGCCTTTATGATGTTCTGTGAGCTTAACTCAGAAATGGTTATTTCCTTCTATCAGCCGTATTCGCTTGCTCTTGCTATTATCCATGCCATTATTTCAGCAGCTGTGTGCTTCTCATTCCTCAGCTTCGACCCCTATAAAACACCTTTTGAGGTCGTTGTTATCATCTGCATAGGATTGATTCTCGGCGGAATGTTCGGCAATCTCTTAGGTATCAGAATATATTTCAGTATTCTTGTCAATGCCGCAGCCTTCGCTGCTCTTTTCGGCGCAATAAAATATATGCTGAAAAAGGAAATTATCGAAATCGACTGTCACGGCGACAGCGCTCGTGTCGCAGAATATAAAAGCTCTTTTTTCGATGAATAATATACTTCTGTACTTAACAACGGCAATCGTATAAAAAATTTATACGTATTTATCGGGGGAGACCCCTTCCAAAGACTTTTAATGCTAATTTCAGCCCCATAGGGTGCATATCATTTTCTTGAGAAGCTATATTTTCTCTTGATGTGCACCCTATGGGGCTGAAATTAAAACTGATAGTTTTAGGAAAGGAGTTTGAGGATGACTCCCCGCAGTGCGGGGAGATATCCGAAGGACAGAGGGGACAGGCGACCGTTGGGAGAACCCTTTTTCAAAAGAGTTTTCCTTAATAATTCGTATACAACTTCCATAAGAATACTGCCGTTAAGTACAGCAGTTTTACTCAATATCGCTGTATCCGTACAGATAATTATGGCTGACAAGACTATCACAAGCAGCACAGATAAGCTCATAATTTGTTATTTTATCGCTCATCTGTCCCTCAGTCAGTCTATTAATGGTTCTTTTTTCACAGGCTCGTTTGGCTATATGTCTTATTGAGCGTTCAACAATTTCTGCTGACACCCCAAAGCGCTCACCGACCTGACCGTAAACACGATTTACAATATCAGAAAGTCTGTCAGGCTCAGCAAGACAAAGCTCCACAGCTGCACACAAGTAATAAAATCCCCTGAAATACTGAGGAAATCCTGCGTCCGCAAGGAAGCTTGAAATCTCAGGACGTATTTTTCCGCCTCCCACATATTCGAGCTGATCAAATACAATTCTGCATATTTTCTTCACAGGAACAGGAAGCACGATGCACTTTGAAGCTCCTGCCTGTAAAAAGCGTCTGAGAGTTCCAGCATTGCCTGCGTACACAGCAATAAAGATTTTAATTTCATGATAATTATGCAGTATATCATGCATAAGTTCAAAAACAGAAGCATCATTTCCTGATGTAAAGAGAAGCACTGCAGAAAATTCACGACGTGAAAGCTCAACAGGAATTGTCTGAAGTCCGCTGCTGCGACAGACAACCTCAAATCCCAGACTATTCAGCTCCTCAGAAACTGCTTTACCTATGCTGTATGAGCTGTTCCACACAAGTATACGTTTAGCCATGCAAGCTTCTCACCTCCCGAATTATACTGCATTCACACCTTGTCTTGTCTGTTATATTCATTATAACATATATTTTTTTGATTGTCATATATTAAATGACATAAAATTCATAATTTTTCGACAAAATTATACATTATCAAGCAATATAACATTAAAATGCTTGATTTATCGGAGGAATAATAATTATGCATATAGAACATTTTGCCATGTACGTTAATGACCTTGAAAAAACAAAGGAATTTTTTATCAGGTATTTTGGTGCATCACCAAATAATGGCTACCACAATCCCGAAACAGGTTTCTGTTCGTATTTTCTTTCCTTTGATGACGGAGCAAGGATAGAAATTATGAATAAACCGAATATGTGCGATTGTGAAAAATCCCCGCTAAGAACAGGTTATGCACATATTGCATTCAGCTCGGGCAGCAAAGAGGCTGTTGACAGGCTTACTGCTGAGCTGAAATCCGACGGCTATGAAGTTATAAGCGGTCCTTGGACAACTGGTGACGGTTATTATGAAAGCTGTATTGTCGGTATTGAGGGAAATCTGATTGAAATCACAGTATAATCCTGCTGCGTTTCCTTTTCACACCGCCATGCCTTCGTGTTTTTATGAAGCTTACGTGAAATCGGCAAAAAAAGCTTGCAATATCTTCTGAAATGTGATATAATATTCTTTGTATTTATGAGAACGCCGCCTTGTCTGCGGCAGAATGGAGAGAATTATGAAGTTTAAAAAGTTAATCGTTTCACTTACAGCTGCTTTTACTGCTGCTGCAGCTGCATCACTTTCAGCAATGTCAGCATTTGCCGAGGACGCTACCGAAGCTGCTTCTACTGCTTCATCAAGCGCTCCCTCCGGAGGAAGTGCCTTCCTTCAGCTTTTCCTCCCTCTTATCATCATGTTTGTCCTCCTTTACTTCATTGCTATCAAGCCTCAGAAGAAAAAGGAAAAGGAACTCAAGGAAATGCAGGACAATCTTCAGGTCGGCGACGAGGTAATCACAGGAGGCGGTATCGTTGGTATCGTTGTGCGTAAAGGTGATGACACTGTTGTTATCGAGACCGGCGGTGAAAGACATAAGCTCAGAATCAAGAACTGGGCTATCACAGAAAATGTTACTGCACTTGAGCGCATAAAGGAAATCAAGGCTGCTGCTGCAAGTAAAAAATCCGAGGATGCCGGTGTTGCTTCTGCAAAGCTTGCAGATGATGACGATGTATCCGAAAAAAAGTCAAAGAAGAAAAACAAGTCTTCTGACGAAGAATAATTATACAGACCTCCGCATAGAATTGGGTATACAATTCTTTTGCGGAGGTTTTTTCATGCGTCGGCATCGTCAGAGTATATGGACAAACAGTCTCCTTAGTCTCGCTGTCTCATTGTTATGCGGATTTGGCTGCGTGCTTAGCTGCGCAGTATTTTTTTCGGCAATAACATTTTTCCTCATGGACAATATGAAGCTCCTGCCCGTGCTTTCAGGAGTATCTCTCGCAATCGGCTCGTATGTGGGAGCATTTATATGCGGTAAGCACAGACGCCGCAGGGGTCTTATAGAAGGAGCAATATGCGGACTTTTCATGTATTTACTCTGTTCGTTTTACGGTCTTGCGGCACTCAGCTCGCTTACAGACATAAGAAAACTCCTCCTGCTGACCATATCCGGTGCAGCGGGAGGAGTAACCGGTGTAAACTCCAAAAGACCCGAAAATCTGAGAAACTGATTAATAATCTCCAGAGGTATCCTCCAGGAGCTTGAATTTAATGTCATAATACCCGATGTTTCCGTCCTCATCAACATGAGCACAGGTAGCAGGTACAGTATCACCTGCACCGTACATACTGCTTATCGTATCGTAGAACTCGTTATACGACTTTACAGCTTTGCCATTGATTTCTGTAATAAAATCTCCTGTTTTCAGCTCGGTGTTGAGGATATCACTGTCCTCGCTTATTGAAACGATATAAATTCCCGTAAAATCCTCAGGCAGCTTATAGCCAAGCTCGGCTTCAATCTCTTTTCTTGCATTATCAGTTGCAAGAAGAGAGATGCCTATTCTGAATCTTCCGCCGATATAGCCGTTTCTTATAAGCTCCTCGATAATCGGAGCTGCCTCGTTTATAGAGATAGCAAAGCCAAGACCTTCAAAGCTGTCGCTGACATATTTTGACGAGGTAATGCCGATAACCTGACCATACATATTTACAAGAGCACCACCTGAATTTCCGGGACTGATGTCGGCATTGGTCTGAATACAATCCATTTCAAAGCCGGTGGAATCGCTGCGGATTTTTCTGTTTACTGCTGAGATAATACCGTCTGTAACGGTATTAGAAAGCCCTGCGGGATTACCTACGGCAATTACAGGCTCTCCTACAATTGCTTCATCCGAATCACCGAGAGTTGCAGGAATAAGCTTTGCATCATTTGCCTTAATTACTGCAATATCAGTCTTGGCGTCTCTTCCGATTATTTTTGCGTCATATTTTTTTCCGTCAACTGTGGTAACGGTATGATAACCATTTGAACTGAGAACATGAGCATTTGTTACGATATATCCGTCTTCGGTAAGAACAACTCCTGAACCTGTACCGATAAGAGTTTCATGTGAGGCGTCACCATAGGCATAAATCTCAACAATTGAAGACCTGACGTGAGCTGCAGCACCTTCTATGGTATATTTTCCGTTTTCATCAACAAAATTTGAAATATCGTTTGCACCTTCCGGTTTTGATTCACGGTAAAAAACAACCTTCCTGCTATTCACAATTTCGTCGATAGCCTTTTTGCTGTTTGAAATATCACGGCCGATTCCGATAACAGCTATAATTATTGCTGCAAGAAACAGAAGTGCAAACAGCACCACTGCAATTTTATCCCCTTTGCTGCGACGCTGCTTTTCATTTAATAGAGCTGCTTCGTCGGCACTCTGTCTTTCAAGCTCCTCAAAGCCAATAGGCTCATACATAAAGGCGTCATAGTGCGGCTGCTGATTATACATCTGACCTGAACCATATACAGGTCTCGCTGTATCATGATTCTGACTGTTAAACGGATTTTCATTCAGCTTCTGATAATCTCTCCCGCTGTCCATACTATGACTGTCCTGAACGACTTCCTTTTCATGCTTAGGCACATATGCACCATCGGTATTCTGTCTCTGATTTGAATGATAGTATTCCGATTGGCTGCCGTTTCCTGATATATTTGTTTCTTTTTCGTCCATAATTGCTCCCTTCTGTTTCTCTGTTAAGTTCTGTTAAGATTTTCAGGAATCTGAACCTGAAATTCTGTATATTCACCGTAAACGCTCTTTACTACAATATGTCCCTTATGGAGGTGTACAATCTTTCTTGAAATTGAAAGACCAAGTCCAAGACCTGTAGTATCCTTTCCTCTTGAGGAATCTGTTTTATAGAAGCGGTCGAAAACCTGCTGGATTTCAGAATTCTGCAAGCCCTCGCCTGTATTTTTTATGCTGAGAATACACAAGCCGTCCGCTTTTTCAAAACGGAATGTAAGCGTACCTCTCTCGTTTACAAATTTTACTGCATTTTCGACTATATTATAAATAACCTGCTGCATAAGGTCTGAATCAACAACTGCAACGAGAGAATTACTGTCAAGACCTTCAACCTCAAGCATTTTATCCTCTATTTTCTTTTCAAACATAAGCACAGTCTGAATAACGAGGTCTGTAAGATTTGTTGGTTTGAAATTCGGTCTCATAGTACCTGATTCAAATCGTGTCATACTGAGCATGGAGGTTATGAGGATTCTCAGACGCTTGATTTCCTTTGAAACAAGGACAAGATATTCATTCTGACGTGATTTCGGAATAGTACCATCGAGAATTCCGTCAACAAATCCGCCGATAGTAGTCATAGGAGTACGCAGTTCATGTGAGACATTTGCAATGAAAGTCTTGCTTTTTTCCTCGCCCTTTTCGACGTTTGCGGCAAGCGCATTTATATACTCAGCAATCTCCTTCAGGGTTCCGTCAATATCTGTGCGGAGCTTTTCGGAAAAATCTCCCTTTGCGTACATTTCGCTTACCTTAAGAAAATCATTTTCATAGCCTGCATATTTTTTCAGGTTCTTCCTGAGCAGCAATGAAGCAAGATAAACGCTGATTACTGCAAATATTACATAGTAAATTATAATCTTAAAAATAAATCCGTTCAGACTATCAGCTTTTCCATAGATGAGAATATACATTTTTGAGGATTCAGTCAGCTCGTTCACTCTGAGGAAAAATCTTGTTCCATAAAGCAGCGAGGGTTTTTTGCTTGAAAAGTTATTATTATCAAAATCAAGATAATCCCCATCATCGAGAGTACTTATCATATTTTTGGAAAGAGGCTTTACCTCTTCTTTTTCTGACGGATTTCCGTTATTATCTATAATGATACCATCAAAATCAGTAACAAATCCCTTTTCAGCGGTATAATCGGCATCAGAAAGCCTGCAATTGCCCTCTTCGTCATAAATATATATAGTCAGCTTATTTTCCTTTGAAAAGATTGCATGAAGCCTTTTAATAGAATCCGAGGTTATATTTCCGCTTATCCTGTATTCTTCCTTAACGCATCTCAGAAAAAGATCTCCGTTATTCTGAAGCTCTGACAGCTTGGATTTCTTATAGCTTGTCGCATTGATAGTGACTATAAGAACACCTATAAATACAATCACTGAAATTATAATAAAATATGATAATCTGTAAAATTTATAGCAGCAAGTTTTTTTGTTTTTCAACAGAAATCACCTCGTTTTAATGCTGTATTATAAAAACAGGGGACAAAAGAGTCCCCCATAAATTTCTATCAGTCGGAATTATAGAGCAGAAGCTCTGTTCTGAGGAATTATTCCTCCTCATCAGCCTCAAACTTATAGCCCACTCCCCATACTGTTTTAAGTGACCACTTATCGGAAATACCCTCAAGCTTTTCACGCAGACGCTTGATATGAACGTCAATAGTACGTGAATCACCGTAATATTCAAAGCCCCATACCTCATCAAGAAGCTGGTCACGTGTATAAACTCTGTTCGGATTTGAAGCGAGATAGAAGAGCAGCTCAAGCTCCTTAGGCGGAGTATCAACAGCCTTTCCATTAACCTTAAGCTCATAGCGTGTCATATTTACAGAGAGCTTATCATAATGAACCTCTTTGATTTCCGGCTCTGAAATACCTGTACCTACACGACGTGTAACAGCATTGATACGTGCAATAACCTCTTTTGCATCGAAGGGCTTAACGATGTAATCGTCAGCGCCAAGCTCAAGACCGATAACCTTGTCGATAGTTTCACCCTTAGCGGTAATCATTATAATCGGTACATTGGATTTCTTTCTTATTTCACGGCATACCTGCCAGCCGTCCATTCCGGGAAGCATGATATCGAGAAGAACCATATCAGGCTTGAGAGCATTGAATTTTACGACAGCTTCTTCACCGTCATGAGAGAGGATAACGCCATATCCATCCTTTTCGAGGTAAAGCCTTAGCAGGTCGCAGATATTTTTATCGTCGTCCACAATAAGAACCTTCAGACTTTTGTCCATCGCCATGTTATTTAACCTCTTTTCTTTTACAATCAATATATTACTTTTATTATAACGCAATCCGTATGAAATGTCAATTAAATTTGATAAAATTATGGAAATATTGTCTATGAAAATTTTATAAGTAAAATGATGCTTTAGACATACACAAATAAATAAACGGTACACAATTATTCACCAAACCTCACATCGTTTGTGCAGAATTCCAAAAATTGTGAAAGTTTGCAGAATACTCTTGATTTATTGTAAAAAGGTGGTAAAATATAATTAGCACTCAAAGAAAGATGACCACATTGCCGGTGGTCAGTCGAGCCGTATACCGTCGGGAGGAACCGGAGGTGGTAAAGGTCAGCTTGCCGAAGCAGGTCCACTTGTTGTCCAGATAG
>JAGBIH010000059.1 GCA_017935095.1 Ruminococcus sp. | reverse complement strand
TATCTGTCGAGGGTCTCCTTGGCTATATAGTCCTGAATGGACGCTATCTTGTGGTCCATAAACAGCTTTCTGCCCGACATTTCTCTTGTAAAGCCCCTTACACGGTAGTCGATGGTGATAATGTCCGAATCGAAGCTGCCGATAAGATAATCCAGCACGTTCAGCGGGGAAATGCGTCCGCAGGTGGATACGTCAATATCCACTCTGAATGTGGTTATCTCGTTGTCGGGGTGAAATTCGGGATAGGTATGGACGGTGAGATGGCTCTTGTCCAGATGCCCCGCAATGTCCTGCTTTCCGGGAATGGGAACGTGGCGCATATTGCAGGATTCGTCGATAAGCTCATTTGGCAGATAATCCTCCGAAACCAGCAGCGTAACGCTGGCACCCTGAGGGTCATAGTCCTGCTTGGATATACTCAGAACCTGTGCACCTATCATTTCGGTGAGGTGAGTCATAATATTGGTAATACGCTCAGAATTATAGACCTCGTCAACATAGGCAATATAGTCAAGCTGAGCCTTTGGCGTCTTTGCATAGCAGACGTCGTAGATATTGAAGCTCAGCGATTTCGTAAGATTATTGAATCCGTAAAGCTTTAATTTATTTTCCATAAAGCACCTCTATGATTATTTTTTATTCAAAGAACATTCAAATTCCGGTTGTTCTTTTCGGGGTACTGCTTTTATTCAAAAATAAAAAGCACGTACAGGCTTCATCAACCTATACGTGCTATGAAAATCCTTTTTGCAAAATGCATAACGATTTCACTTTGGCTTCAGAGTCTATACAAGCAAGATATCACCTTTTACTACTCTTATTGACCTTTCACAAGCTGATGAGAACTTATAAAATGTTTATCGACCTTTCGTCGAATCAATAAGGCAACAGAAGTTGCCAGCCGGCAGTTAAAACGCCAGCACTCGGCATCTGACCCGGCTGTCCGTATGGCCATAACTCTTAAAGAGTGGTCAAAAATCTTGCTTTGAAACCGAAGCTTCTTTTGCAATTTGTATTATTTTATCATATTTTGATAATTATGTCAAGAGTTTATTTATTTTTTATTGGCTGTCTATGTTTTCTGTCAGTAATTCCGGTAATTATCAATACTGCAGCACTCAGGATTATTCCTATAACCGACACAAGAATTCCGGTTCTTTTCAGCGGAGCTTCATATGTAATTTCAATACAGTGTGAACCTTTGGAAATCGGGAAGCCTATAAAAGCGGTATTGGTCTTATTATATCCGGTTTCATTTCCGTCAACCTTAATGCTGAAGCCCTTGTCATACGGAAATGATATATTGAACCAGCCTTCCCTGCTTACGTCAATATTACCGATAAGCGAATCTCCGGTTGATTTGCTGCGGTCAATCACAAGGCTGTCCTTATTATTCATAGCCTCGGAAAGCACCGTATTATCAACAGTATAGACCTCAAAATCCGAAAGTGTATAATAGCCCTCGGAAAAAATAAGCTCAAGGCTGTCTGTCGGCTCTGAGGACGAAATTACATAAGTGAAATCATAATTCTTATTATTATACTTCCATGTAGGATCTGTAAGCTTATTTTTCACGCCATTGATTGTCAGAATAATGTCACTCTGCTCGTCTATATCTCCCAGACGATTATCAGCTTTTACCTTTACAATAAGGAATTTATCGGCAATAACCTCGGGAAGCGGTATGCTGACTGAAAAACATTTTTCAGGCTCATTTACTGTATATAATCCTTCCGCAAGAGTAATCTGCTCTGCACCGGCAATAGGAGTGAAATCAACTTCAAGAGGTCTGGTATTTTCAGGAGTCATGCCCTTCCCCTCTGCCGGGATAATTATATTCATGAGCAGAGCTTCAGGCTTGAGCTGAGATTCAAGCTTATTGAATTCATCCTCGCTCATTACCGCAGCTGAAGCATATCCCAGCGGAAAAGCATTTTCATTTTTTATTACTCTGAAATCGTCGTACTGCGAGGTCTTTGTCTCTCCGAACATAATGTTATCATCCTTTGTCAGACGATAACGGCAGCCCATTAAGCTGTTGAAAATAATATTAAGCGGCTGAACCTGAATAGCATTGTTTCTTATTCTGTTTTCACCATAGGAGGTATGGAAACGGAAATTTCTCATTTCAGGATTGCTTACCGAGGAATACATATTTGTAGTAAGCTGGTCAAGACGATGAATCTTATTTACGTTCATATCAATACAGGTTGAATCAGCAAAACGATAAAGACCGTCATCGCTTTCGAGAGTATCAATAACAGCAGCTTTTATATCAGGATTATGGAAATTCTCCATATCGCTTTTTTTTACGAAATTTTCCATGGAATTGATTGATATGCATACTGCAAATGCTGTAAAAGCAGCATATATCTTCAGGATTTTTTTCTTTCCCGAAAACAGAACGTACAGAAGTACCAGCGAGGTTAATGTTGTTTCTATAAGCATGATAACAAATACCATTTTGCTTGTATCGCTCACTATCAGCGATATTATCATCATCAGACATTGTATAGCTATTACAATTATAATGTCCTTTTTTACGATGCTCTTCTCTGAAAGGAGCTTACCGCACAAAATAAGCAGAAGAGGTGCAAATGGTATAAGTGCCTTTCCGTCCACATACATCATCGCATTGAGCAGGTACGGAATAAGCGGAAATACTGTACAGCTGATTGCTATTACCGCAAGAAAACGGTCCTGAATCTTTCCTTTTCTGATAACATATATCGCAGAAAGTATTACGAATGACGTAAGTCCTGCAGAATATGCACTGTAAAGGAGCAGGCTCAGGTCAATAGTGGGAATCAGAAGCTGACCAAGCGATACTGAAACCGATGTTTTCTCTCTGCCGGAAATTATTGCAGAAAGTGCCGGCAGCCATAAAAATGCTGCACAAATAACACCGGACGCTGCACAGAGAATCTTTTTCCAGATATTTTTAAATATCCGCAATATTGAGATTTCAGTGTTTGCTTCAAGCTCCAGATATATCATATATGCGCCTGCTGCAAGAAATGAACCTATACTGTAATAGAAGCTGCTGCACATTATACAGCATGACATTACAATAATCAAAAGCGAATTCTTCACGTCGCATTTTTTTCTGCACGCATAAAGGAGTACAAACAGAAACGGCAGATAGTTCACAAACATGATATGACGGTGACTATGATAAATCAATGGTCCCATACACAGAAACATGAATGCAAGTAAAAGTGAAACCACAGGTCTGAAATGCCGTTTGAAGAAGAAATAGCTCATGATTGACGATATCAGCACCAGCAGCATTGACATCGCCTGAACATAGACGCTCATAGGCAGCCAAGGCATTGCATACGCAGGAAGGAATAACGGATTTCCTATTCCGTAATAGGCAAAATTGAAAATATTCTGACCTCCGCCAAGCTGCATTGCAAAATCCGGAAAAGGGTCGCCAGTTTCGTAGAATCTTGTACGGAAATATTCGGGAATAGCGAAATGCTGACTTTTCCAGTCAGTATTAGAACCCCACACAATTCCGTTGTTCATAACAAACATGATAATTCCGACAAGCAAAAGAAACGTAAGTATTATCAGCAAAACAGCTGACCTGTCCGGATGCTTCTTATAAAAAGCTCTGATTTTCTGATACATTTTTTCTCCCTATATTATAAATTGTATATCTGCTTACTGCAGGCTGTCCCTGAAAAAGCAGTATAAATCTGATTTTATTTAAGCTCTGCAACGGTAACTCCGTCCTCACCCTCGCCGAAAAGTCCGAGGCGGAATGTCTTGACCGACGGATGAGACTTCAGACGCTTATGAACTGCGCTTCTGAGCAGACCTGTCCCCTTGCCGTGAATAATTGTAACTGTAGATATATTTGACATAACCGCCTGATCAATAAACGCATCAAGCTGATAAACACCGTCATCACAGGCACAGCCTCTTATATCAAGCTCCATTTTGCCTCTGCGCTCAGCCTTTACGCCGACCTTATTCATCTTACGGTTCGGTTTTGCCGGCTTATTTCCGATAGTCACCTTTTCGGGCTCTTCAAGGCGCAGACGTGAGATATTCATCTTTGTTTTCATTACGCCCATCTGGACAAATACAAATTCACTGCCGTCCGGTTCACCTGAGATTATTCCCTTTCTCTGAAGGTCAACAACGTAAACCGTATCACCCCGCCTGAGCTTTCTTGGCAGAACGTATCCCTCATTCGGGTCACGCTTTTCAACAGGATTTGCCGTATCATACATCTTATTGAAGCTCTGCTTCGTTCTTGATTTCATTCCTGCAACATTTTCGCTGAAGCTCCTTTTATCCTTTTCCTTACGAAGCTTTTCAAGCTCGTCGAGCAGCTCATTGGATTCCGCCTTTGTCTGTTCAATAATGGTCATCGCACGCATTCTTGCCTTTTCAAGCTCGTCCGCCTTTGCACGCTCAAGCTCTTCACGCTCTTTTCTTGCAGCAGCCTCATGCTCTGCCGCCTCAGCTTTAAGACGTGAAATCTCCTCTTTTTGCCGCTCAAGCTCCATACGTGACGCTTCAAGCTTTCCGATAACATCCTCCAGACGGCTGTTTGCTTCGCTGACATTATTTTTCGCCTCCGCTATTATATCAGATGGCATACCAAGGCTTTCGGAGATTGCAAATGCATTGGATTTTCCGGGCGACCCGACAATCAGCCTGTAGGTCGGACGAAGAGTTTCTATGTCAAACTCACACGAAGCATTTTCAACATTCGGGCTGTCTATGGCAAACACCTTCAGCTCCTGATAATGCGTTGTAACCATGACCTTTGCTCCGGACTTCATAAGACGTCGGATAATCGAAACCGCAAGTGCCGCACCCTCAACAGGGTCAGTTCCCGAACCAAGCTCGTCAAGAAGCACAAGCGAATTTTCATCTGCGGTTCTGATGATTTCAATGACCTTATTTGTATGCGATGAAAATGTTGAAAGATTCTGCTCAATACTCTGACTGTCACCTATATCGGCAAGAATATGCCTGAAAACCGAAATTCTGCTGCCGTCTGCAACAGGAATAAGCAGTCCGCACATTGTCATTGCACTAAGCAGACCGGCTGTTTTCAGTGAAACGGTCTTACCGCCCGTATTAGGACCTGTAATAATGAGTGCCTGATATTCCTCTCCGAGCGTCAGATTTACAGGTACAGCCTTTTTCTTGTCTATAAGCGGATGACGGGCTTTTTTCAGATTCATTTTACCATCATCGGTAATTTCCGGCAGCGAGCAGCTCAGCTTCGCCGCAAGATTTGATTTTGCAAAGTAAAGATTAAGCTCTGTGCAGACCTTATAGTTTTCACATAAGACGTCCGCATAGTCACCGCAGTCACGGCAAAGCTCGCGGATAATACGTTCTATTTCCTCCTGCTCCTTGCCTTCAAGGATTCGGATATCATTGTTCGCCTCAACTATTGCCATAGGCTCAATGAAAATTGTCTGACCTGTAGCGGAGGTATCGTGAATAAGACCGCTGACCTGTCCCCTGTACTCTGATTTTACAGGCAGAACAAAGCGTCCGTCCCTGATTGTGACGGAATTTTCCTGAAGATACTGCTGAGTGGTTTTATTCTTTATCATTTTGTCGAGAGTTTCTCTGAGCTGCATACCTGCACGATTGATTTTCCGCCTTATCGCTGCAAGCTCAGGACTTGCCGCATCGGCAATTTCATTTTCTGAGATAATCGAGCGCTCAAGCTTTTCCAGCAGCCATTCATTCGGCATAAGACGTGAAAAAAGGTAGCTCAGCTCCGTTTCAATATTTTCACAATGACTGTACCAATCCGCAAGACCCTTTATCTGTCGGAGCATGGCAGCTATGTCCATGAGGTCACGCAAAGAGATGACTGCCCCCGATTTTGCACGGGCAGCAACAGTACTGATGTCCTTGAAATTTGAAAACGGCGGTGTTCCGAACTGTACCGAAAGTTCGAGTGCCTGAGAGGTTTTCAGGCATTCCTTACGCACATTTTCAATATCGGTATCAGGTCTGAGTGCAAGAGCCATACGTCTTGTTTCGTCATTGGAGGTAAGCTCCGCCAGCATTTCAAGGATTTTATCAAGTTCAAGTGTTTTCAGATATTTATTCATAATTTTTCCTTATAATGATTTATAAAAGTCCAGAGTACGGAAGCTGCGTTCAAGATGCGATATCAGATAGCTTTCAGCTGCAGCTGCAAGCGTCTGCATTGTTTTTTCCGAGGCTCTGAAATTGAAAAGCCTGTCAAAATCGGCAAGGACAATATGTCGCACCGCATTGAGTACAGGCAGCTTCATCTTTAAATAATTGTTATCTTCGCTTCCGCCGAAGCATTCAGCACAATAAAAACCGCCGTCGTCTATACAGAAAAACAGCTCCTCAGGCTCATAAAGTCCGCAGTCTCTGCAAGCTACAATGTCAGGCATATAGCCAATTTCCGACATCAGCCTCAGTTCAAATACAACCTTAAGGAGCTTTTCCTCACGCAGTCCCTTTTCAAGAAAGTGGAGTGTGTTCAGAAAAAGCCGCAGTATATCATTATTGCGTGCCTCAGGCACTGTACAGAACCTCAGCACTTCGGCAAAATAAGACGCAAGCGAAAGCCTTGTAAGTGAGCTTCGCAGGTCATAGAATATATGTATCGGCTCTGCACTGTTAAGGTAAAAACGTTCGCCTCTTTTATTCATGCAGAACCTTGAATACGCAAAAAGCTGAGTGGAGCTGCCTGATTTTCCGTTGATTTTCCTTGCACCCTTCACCGAAACCTCAAGCACTCCGCTCTCTTTTGTAAGAATATCAATAAATTTGTCCTGTTCACCGACAGAACGCTCTTTAAGGACGATTCCCTCTGCTGTTATCATTTTTTATTTCCTTAGCAGCCGAATAGCGCAGATAATCCTCTATCCTGCCCGATTCGACAAATTTATTCCATAAAGTATCTTCCGACATATATACCTCCGCAGAATTATAGTTGCACTTATATTTTCTGCGGTATGCGTGATTCTATGAGCGGAAAATTGAACCTGTCCCCAAACAGAGCAGCACAAAGTCCGTTATCAGAATGTCTGCATCTGCTTATGAAACGGTTTTATTTATCAGAAAGTCCGAAATTACGGATAATGCCTTCTCTGTTGCGCCAGTCCTCCTTGACCTTTACCCAGCATTTCAGATTGACCTTTATCTGGAAAAAATCCTCCAGCTCAAGACGT
Organism: Ruminococcus sp.; assembly: GCA_017935095.1. Classification (GTDB taxonomy): domain Bacteria; phylum Bacillota; class Clostridia; order Oscillospirales; family Ruminococcaceae; genus Ruminococcus. The sequence continues at coordinate 3,629 of JAGBIH010000059.1, read as the reverse complement.
GCAGCTGTAGAAGCCTTTTTGAGCATAGCTCCGCCCTTACCGATGACAATTCCCTTATGAGATTCCCTCTCACAGTAAATGACAGCTGATATATCAAGGATATCCTTGTCCTCACGCTCGGACATTTCCTCAACTCCGACTGCAATTCCGTGAGGAACCTCGTCATTAAGAAGCTCCAGCAGCTTTTCACGTATCATCTCTGCTGCAAGCACCTTTTCAGGCTGGTCAGTAATCATATCATCCGGAAAGAAATGAACAGATTCCTCCGAGAGCTTTATTATCTCATCTATAACGATGTCAACACCGTTGTTTTCGGTAACGCTGACCGGTATTACAGCCTGAAAATTTACCTTTGAGTTAAGACCTGCAATAACAGGAACAAGGTCATTCTTGTTTTTCAGCAGATCTATCTTATTAAGTACGAGAATCACCGGCATCTTTGAGGCATTCAGTGACTTCAGCAGTTCAAGCTCATGCTCATTGATTTTCTTGGTACAGTCCATAACGAAAATCACCGCATCAATATCGCTGACTGATTCCTTAACCGTATTCAGCATATGCTCGCTCAGCTTATTAACCGGCTTATGCAGTCCCGGTGTATCAAAAAAAACAAGCTGTACATCGTCGATATTACGGATTCCTGTAATACGGGTACGTGTAGTCTGCGGCTTATTGCTGACCGAGGCAATTTTTTCGCCTATAATGGCATTGAGCAGTGAAGATTTTCCGGCATTTGTACGTCCGGCAATAGTAACAAAAGCAGTTCTTGACATTAATTATTCTCTCCGTTCACCACAAAGGTAGCATCTCTTGAAATTCCGAGCTTTTCAAGGACAGACTCCTCCTTCTCACGCATAATGCGCTGATCAAGGAGACTTGTCTCGTGGTCATATCCCAGAAGATGAAGCATGGAATGAACAGTGAGGAAGCCCACCTCTCTTTCAAGCGAATGGCCGTAATTTGCAGCCTGCTTTACAGCAGTCTCAAGAGAAATAACTACATCTCCAAGAAGCACCGCACCTGTTTCGGGATTTACTTCAACGGAGCCGTCGCTTCCTGTGAGCGGGAATGAAAGGACATCCGTAACGCTGTCCTTATTCCTGTAAATTTTGTTGAGATTTTTTATCTCGCTGTTGCTCACGAAGGATACGCTGACTTCAGCGTCCTTTCCGAAATTCTCAGTGGTGAGTACTGCCTGACAGCATCTTCTTATGAGAAGTCTGATACCTACCGGTACTTTAACTTCTGTCTGATTGTTCTTAACATAAACCTTTAACTTAGCCATGGTTTTTCATTCTCCCTTCGTTGTATTTTTCATATGCTTTAATAATATCCTGTACAAGTCTGTGACGTACTACGTCCTTTTCGGTAAACCTGTGAATTTCTATATCCTCAATACCTCTGAGGACCTTTACAGCCTCAACAAGTCCCGATTTTTTTGTATCCGGCAGGTCAATCTGAGTAATATCGCCGGTTATAACCATTCTGCTTTCATTTCCGAGACGTGTCAGAAACATTTTTATCTGCTCAGACGTTGTATTCTGAGCCTCATCAAGAATAATAAAAGCCTCATCAAGTGTACGTCCTCTCATATAGGCAAGCGGAGCGACCTCAATAATACCTTTTTCCATATATCTTGAAAAGCTCTCGGCACCGAACATATCGAAAAGTGCATCGTATAGCGGTCTGAGATACGGGTCAACCTTATCCTGAAGGTCACCTGGAAGGAAACCAAGCTTTTCGCCTGCCTCTACAGCCGGACGGGTCAGGATTATTTTCTTGATTTTATGCTCACGGACCGCCTTGACCGCCATTGCTACCGCAAGATAGGTTTTTCCGGTACCGGCAGGTCCTATTCCGAGGACTATGGTATTATTTTTTATTGCGTCAAGATATCTTTTCTGACCGACAGTACGTGGTCTGAGGATTTTACCCGAAGCGGTTACACACACTCCGTCTCCGCCGAGCTCTTCAAGCTGCTGTTCAATTCCGTCCGCAACCATTGAGGTCACATAACGGACGGTCTGCTCGCTGAGTGACTGCCCTCTGCTGCTGATTTTAAGCAACGCTTCAAGCGCACGTGCAGCGTCGGCCACATTTTTTTCATCGCCGATGATTTTGATACCGCCGTCTCTGCTGACAACGGTTACATTATATTCCTTCTGAATGCGGCTGACATTATCGTCAAGCTGTCCGAAAACTGCTGAAAGCTGTTCCGGATTATTAACCGCAACAAATTTTTCCGACATTAAATATCTCCATTCCTCCGCCTGAGACTTCATTCTCAACGGCGGCAAGCTGACTATACCGGAAATGCTCCGGCAGTTGAAAGAGCTGCATTTGAATATGCCTTATCAGCGGAAACGTCCTTCAGTACCCTGACATTATCCGGAAGTTCAATTTTCTGCTCCGCTGAATCAAGCTCAAGCTCCATAATGGCAAGCTCTTTTGAAAACGGGTACGTATCAAGCTCAAACAGTTGACCGTGATAGTCAAAGCAATACCTCACCTTTTCAACGGGAGCACAGCTTTTATCCGTCTGTTCAAGCAATTCCCTGTACTCCTGCCCACTGATTTCAAACTCATTTTCTTCACGTGTCAGGGGTGAGAGAAAAACCTTTTCCGTATAGGTATAGCTTACGGCTCCGTTTTCAGAAATTTTTCTGACTCTGCGCTGAGAATTATTCTCCCCTCTGCTGAGGTATGTCTGAGTAATTCCGATTTTCCGTTTCACATCAAGACATCCGATATCAGGAAACTCCACAAGGAATTTCCTTTCGATTTCAAGTCCTTTTGCCATATCCACATCTCCGAAATACATTACACATTAATAGTATCATAATATATTATACAACTTTTTTTGCATATTGTCAACAAAAATTTTCAAGACTTTCTGTTAAAAATGCTTAAAAAAATCAAGTGTTGAAAACTATGGTTATCGCCTATTTTACGTCATTTTTCGTAACACATTCATTGTCCGGACAAATCGCCGAGCATTATATTATATGTTGAAAAAGTGCCGTCATCATAATGAAGTCTTGGATTTCTGAGTAACGACTCTCCCTTATCAGAAGCTTTCATTATTATAATTTTCATTAACGAACCATTTGTTTCATAACTTACGCCAAGTCGTTCCGCAATAATATCGAAAACCGTATCAGAATAGCTGTCAAGCAGCTTGTCATTTTCATGCATATCGTCTACATCAGAAGAAAAATCCATATCCGTACGCATATAAATAATCACGGAAGATTCATCCTTCTCTGCACCAATTTCTATTTTAAAAGAACCTTCTTTTGCTGCTAAAGCCGCTTTTCTGACAAAGTTCAGCATCAGAAATCTAAGGACGTTTTCATCTGTTTTTACAAAGCTGTATGATTTTTCGTCAAGCTTTACATCAGCCTTATCTCCAAGGGCATTTTTACAGCCTGATGCAAAATCATCCAGAAAAAAGTCAATATCCGTAATTACAATATCATCATCCTGAGAGGCAAGAACAGTACTCAGCTCGGATATACGCACAAGATCTCTGCAAACCGCCAATATTTCATCTGTATATCCATCAGTATCACCTTTAACACGACGCTTCAGCAAATCTTCAATCATTTCACACGAAGCTGAAATCCTTG
>JAGBIH010000058.1 GCA_017935095.1 Ruminococcus sp. | reverse complement strand
GGGGCTTTTCACATACGAATACTGTCTTGAAAACGCAGAAAAGATTCGTCAGGTTTATGATAGCCTCGCAGACGACTATTCACGCAAGGTTTATGCAAATATTATTAATTTCAAGATAAGCGGAAAAATTGAATATCTTTCTGCTGTAACAACCTCTAAGGCGGAAATTTATAAAAAAATAATAAAACCTGGACTAAACGAAGTATATGTTGACCTCGGTGCATATAACGGCGACACAATTGAAGAGCTTATGGAATTCACTCACGGAAAATATATGTCAGTATATGCCCTTGAGCCGGATAGAAAGAATTTCAAGAAGCTTGCAAAATTTGTTGATGGCATGAATCACGTTTATGCTTATAATGCAGCTGCATGGTGTGTTGACACAGAGCTGCCGTTTGCAGCAAAGGCTGGCAGACAGTCTGCGATTACTGCCGGTTCAGAGAATATGGTTACAGCACGTTCGGTTGACAGTATTCTTGGAAATAAGCCTGCAACCATAATTAAAATGGACGTGGAAGGCTTTGAACGTGAAGCAATCTGGGGTGCAGCGCTGACGATTTCTCATTATTCGCCGAAGCTCATGGTATCGCTTTATCATAGAAATGAGGATATATTTGAGCTTCCGCTTCTTATTAAAAACCTGAATCCTGCATATAAGCTTTATATACGTCATCAGCTTTACATTCCTGCATGGGAAACAAATTTATACGCAACATTATAAAAAAACGGGGAGCATAAAGATACAATGCTTCCCGTTATTTTTTTCTTAAAAATAATCAGGCTGCCCCTTAAATTCGGCAGCCTGATTTTATATTTTAGCATTAAACGCTGAATAAAAGCTTGGTATAAGATGGCAGCGGCCAATACTTTTCACTCATATTCGTTTCAGTTTCATCAACAACGGCACGAAGCTTCTGCATCTGAGAGAAAATTTCATCACGATAAAAACGAGCCATAGGAAGACCTTCGTTCTGCACCTGAGCAGCAGAAACCTTTTCTTCAAGTATAGCAGCCTCTCTGTAGATTGTCTCAGTCAGTGACGAGAGCTTTGAAGCAAGTTCCTGTTCAAGGGTTGCAGGAATTGAGAGGGCATTTTTTGCCGCACCTGTTTCACAAATTTCCTTAATGTAAGAAATACAAGCAGGAACGATCTTTTTCTTTACAAGATCGAGCATAGTAAGAGCCTCGATATTTATAACCTTGCTGTAGTTTTCAAGGAGAATCTCAGTTCTTGAACGCAGCTCAGCCTCGGTATAGATTTTAAATTTCTCAAACAGAGCAATACTGTCAGGCTTTATATATTCAGGAAGCGCATCGACAGCTGAAACGAGATTCGGGAGCTTTCTGACATTTACAGCCTCATCTATCCATTCGTCGGAGTAGCCATTGCCGTTAAAAATAATCTGTTTATGCTCCTTGATAGTTTTTACAAGGAGTTCTTTAAGTGCAGCTTCGAAGTTATCAGCCTTTTCAAGCTCATCAGCAAAACCGCAAAGTTCTTCAGCAACAATGGTATTGAGGATAGTATTTGTACATGAAATTGAATCAGAGGAACCGAGCATTCTGAATTCAAACTTATTACCGGTAAAGGCGAAAGGAGACGTTCTGTTTCTGTCTGTAGTATCTTTCGGGAAAATCGGGAGAACGTCCACACCGATTTCAAATTTTTTATCTGCAATAGAGGCGACCTTGGTGCCATTTTCAAGAGCATCAATAACAGCCTCAAGCTCACTTCCGATAAAAACAGAAACAACAGCGGGAGGTGCTTCATTAGCACCGAGTCTGTGATCGTTTCCGGCTGAAGCAGCAGAAAGTCTCAGCAGAGGAGCGTATTCATGAACGCCCTTTATGATAGCACACAGGAATGTAAGGAACTGAAGATTATTCTGTGGAGTGTCACCGGGATCAAGAAGATTCTGACCGTCATTTGATGACATAGACCAGTTATTATGTTTACCCGAACCGTTAACGCCAGCAAATGGTTTTTCATGAAGAAGACAATAAAGACCATGCTTTATAGCAGTTTTCTTCATGATTTCCATAGTGAGCTGATTATGATCGGCAGCGATATTTGAAGTAGTAAAAACAGGGGCAAGCTCATGCTGAGCCGGAGCAACCTCATTGTGCTTGGTTTTAGC
>JAGBIH010000057.1 GCA_017935095.1 Ruminococcus sp. | reverse complement strand
GGAAAATTCGGAGCACTTGACGTCGAGGAGGAATGGGCGTGCGAAGCAAGACGATACTATATTGGTATCGTAGGTAAGTACGGCGCTCAGGTTCAGGCGCTGCTGAAAAAGGCAGCCGGACTTGATATTCAGATTATATGCCCTCTCCACGGCCCTGTGCTTAAAGAAAATCTCGGATACTATCTCGGACTCTATAACACATGGTCAAGCTATCAGCCCGAGGAAGAAGGCATCGTCATTGCATATACATCTGTTTACGGCAATACCAGAAAGGCTGTTATGCAGCTCGCAGAAAGATTAAAGCAGAACGGCTGTCCTAAGGTCGTAGTAAACGACCTTGCAAGATGTGATATGGCAGAGGCTGTTGAGGATGCTTTCCGCTACAGTAAAATTGTACTCGCAACCACTACTTATAATGCGGAAATTTTCCCGTTCATGCATGAGTTTATAACTCACCTTACAGAACGTAATTTCCAGAACCGTACTGTTGCGTTTATTGAAAACGGAAGCTGGGCACCTCTTGCTGCAAAGGTAATGAAGGGTATGTTTGAAAAAAGCAAAAAACTGACCTTTGCTGAGAATACTGTAAAAATCCTTTCAGCACTCAATGAGGAAAGCACAGCGCAGCTGAATGCACTTGCCGACGAGCTCTGCAGGGAGTATATAGCGCAGCAGGACTCTACTGCAAATAAAAATGATCTCTCAGCGCTTTTCAATATCGGTTACGGACTTTATGTTGTAACCTCAAATGACGGCAAAAAGGATAATGGTCTTATTGTAAATACCGTGACTCAGGTTACGAATACTCCCAACAGAATAGCTGTTACTATCAGCAAGGAGAATTACTCCCACCATGTTATAAAACAGACGGGTATTATGAATATAAATTGCCTGACAACTGACGCCCCATTTGCAGTTTTTGAGAAGTTCGGTTTTCAGAGTGGAAGAAATACGGATAAGTTTACGGATTATGATTCTCTTCGCTCTGATAATGGTCTTGTATTTTTACCGAGATACATTAACTCATTTATGTCGCTGAAGGTTGAGCAGTATGTTGATCTTGGTACACACGGAATGTTTATATGTGAAGTTACTGAGGCGAGAGTGCTTTCAGATAAAGAGACTATGACATATACCTATTATCAGAACAATGTTAAGCCTAAGCCTGAAACAGAAGGGAAAAAGGGCTTTGTATGCAAGATATGCGGCTATGTGCATGAGGGCGATACTCTTCCTGAGGATTTCATCTGCCCGCTGTGTAAACACGGTGCTGCTGATTTTGAAGAAATAAAGTAAATTAAACGGAGGTTATTTTATGAAAAAGTATGTATGTGATGTATGTGGATGGGTTTATGACGAGGAACTCGGTGCTCCTGAAATGGGGATTGCTCCCGGTACAAAATTCGAGGATCTGCCGGAAGATTTTGAATGCCCTCTCTGTGCAGTAGGTAAGGATAGCTTCAGCGAGGAATAATCCTGTTTTTATCTGAAAAAATCGTCACCGTATAAGGGTGACGATTTTTGTTCTTAGAGGAAAATATATTTGAGGATAAACAGCACAGTGAGAATATACATAATAGGGTTGATATTCTTTGTTTTTCCACATACGAGGTTAATCAGTACATAGGAAATAACACCAATTGAAATACCCTCGGAAATACTGTAGAACAGAGGCATTGAGATAATACACAGATAAGCCGGAATTGCGGTTGTATAGTTTTTATCGTCAAGCTTTATTTCGGAAATATTGCTGAACATGAGGAAACCGACAATAATCAGTGCGGGTGCAGTTGCAAATGACGGAATAGCAGTGAATACAGGAGCAAAGAACATGGAAATAAGGAAAAGGACAGCGGTTGTCATAGCAGTAAGACCGGTTTTTCCTCCGGCGGCAACACCTGCCGATGACTCAACGAAGGTAGTTGTTGTTGATGTACCGAGAACCGCACCTGAGGATGTTGCAATAGCGTCGGCAAGAAGTGCAGGTTTGATTTTTGGCAGCTTTCCGTTTTCATCAAGCATATCAGCCTTAGTGCTGACACCGATAAGTGTACCAAGTGTATCAAACAAATCAACAAACAGGAAAGAGAAAATAATAACAATGAAGTTGAAGATACCTACGTTGCTGAAATCAACTTCAAAGCACTGACCGAAGGTTTTACCAAGCTTTGAGAAGTCGGTCATAGAAAATGTAGGGAGAAGAGAATAAAAGCCTGCTTCACTATCCGGAACGTAAACACCTGTAAGCTGACAGATAATACCTAAAATCCATGTTCCGAGAATACCTATCAGAATTGACCCTTTTATTTTTCTTATATAAAGAATAGCTGTAAAGAGAGTTCCCACCATTGCAAGCAGTGCGCATATTCCTGAGGTAGAAAAATCATCGGTAAAGCTCACAATTGAAACGAGCGTTGACGGATTAGCTACGGTAAGTCCTGCATTCTGAAGTCCTATGAACGCTATAAACAGTCCTATACCTACCGAAACAGCGTTTTTCAGCGAGAATGGTATAGCATTGAAAATTGCTTCTCTGACATTAGTAACGGAGAGTATAATAAAGATAATACCTTCAATAAAAACGGCAAGAAGTGCAGTCTGCCACGTATAGCCGAAGCCTTGTACTACGGTATATGTAAGAAAGGCGTTCAGACCCATGCCTGCAGAAAGAGCAAACGGCAGATTTGCCATAAGTGCCATACAGGCGGTACCGATAAATGAGGCGATACAGGTAGCAAGAAGCACAGCGGTAGAATCCATACCTGCTTCGCCGAGGATACTTGGATTAACTGCCAGAATATAAGCCATTGTCATGAAGGTAGTGATACCGGCAGTTATTTCAGTTTTAACATTAGTGTTGTTTTCTTTCAGTTTAAAAATTTTATTAAGCATATCAATCACCATTTTCGTTATATTCGGCTATGTATGGAAGATTACGGTAATATTCGCCGCAGTCAAGACCATATCCTATTACAAAATAATCCGGAATTGTAAACAATGTGATATCAGCGTCAAACTCCACAAGTCGTCTTTCGGGCTTGTCCAGAAGTGTAATTACCTTCAGAGACAGAGGGTTGCGTGCTTTCAGGAGCTTCACAATATCATTCAGAGTCCTTCCTGTATCAATGATATCCTCTACAATAATAACATGATACTGACTGACATCCTGTTCAAGATCCATTGTAATTTTCACAATACCTGATGAGGTAGTGCCCTTATAGTAGCTTTTAGCGCACATAAATGCTATTTCGCACGGCACAGTTATCGCACGGCACAGGTCAGCCATAAATACAAAGGCACCTTTAAGAATACTTACCAACAGTATGGGGCGTCCGTCATAGGAATCGCTGATTTGTTTGCCTGCTTTTTTTATTGCAGCAGCAATTTCCTCCTCTGAGATAATAATGCGTTTGATTTTTCTGTTGAACTCATCAATAGTTTTATTATCGTTCATTATAACAGCTCCTTTTATGATTATTTAGTCAAGCAAAAATATATTAAAATTATACCATATATTTTCCGGAAAAGCAACTATTTTGTTGATTAGGTGTAAAAGCTTTAATGAATCAGACGCTAATTCAGATCGGTATAATTTTCAATGATGCTCTTGACAAAAGTTGTAATAACGGGTATATTTAAGGTAATATCACACAAACTTTAAACCACAGCGTACCGATTGGAGAATAAGCATGAGGATTGATAAACCGCTTGAATCGCAGCTTTTGCCGCTTCAGCTATTGTGGCAGGAGGCATTTAATGACACAGATGAATTCCTGAATGATTTTTTTATGACTGCTTTTTCAGCAGACCGCTGCCGCTGTGTGACGGTAAATGAAGAACCTGCGGCTGCATTATACTGGTTTGACTGCGTGCATATGGGCAGCAAGGCGGCATATCTGTATGGTGTAGCAACTGCAGAAAAATATCGTGGACAGGGCTTGTGCCGTAAGCTTATGGAGGACACACATAATTATCTGAAGATGCTTGGCTATAAAGGAGTAATTCTTGTGCCGGGCAGCAGAAGTCTGTTCAGTATGTATGAGAGGATGGGTTACAAGACCTGCTCCGGTATCAGCGAATTCAGGTGCAGCGGTGAAACGGCAGACAGGATTGAGCTGCGGCGGATCGAAAAAAATGAATATGCAGAGCTAAGACGGCTGATGCTTCCGGAGGGCGGTGTAGTGCAGGAAAATGAGAATTTGGATCTTCTTCAGACGCAGGAAGAATTTTATTCAGGTTCAGACTTTCTGCTGACAGCTCATGGTGAAGGCGATACCATTTACGGTGTGGAGCTGCTTGGAGATAAGAATGCAGCTTCGGGAATTGTAAAGACACTGGGTTATGCAGATGGTGTATTCAGAATACCGGGTGATGATAAACCGTTTGCAATGTATTATCCGCTGCATGACAGTAAATGTAAGCCGCCTTCTTATTTTGGTCTGGCATTTGATTTATAATTCGGATGCGTTATCAGGTTATTTTCAGAAAAAGGAGGAGTATTATGAATATCAGAAAAGCAATATCCGCCGTAATGGCGGCTATGTGTATAGTGACAGGCAGTACAGCCTCAGCTTCTGCCGTTTCAGAGACATCAAAGGATCATATAACGAAAGTAAACGGAACATTTATACAGCCATGGCTGTATGCTGCCTATGATGAAGAACGCTGGGATGCCGAAATGCAGACAATGAAGGAAATCGGTATAGAATATCTGATTATGGGAGATGTTGCAAATCACAATACCGATGGTACATGGACTGTATATTATCCGTCCGAGATAGATTATCTCAAGGACTATTATGTTTATGATGCAATAGGCAATCTTCTTTACTATTGCGATAAATACGACATCAAGCTCTATCTTGGCATGGGGCTTGACTGTGCATGGAACAGTGATATAGCTTCAGAGGAGGGGAGAAAAGCCAACAGGGAATACATGACGAAATGTAATGAGATAACAACTGAGCTTTACAACAAATACAAAGCACAGTATCCCGATACGTATTACGGCTTTTATTTCGTAACCGAGCTGTATAACACTATTTATATGGATACCGATACAGGCATAGATGCATATGCTGAAGGTCTTGATGAAATGTTCACAATGGTTATCGACAACTGCAATAAGCTCAATCCTGATATGCCGCTTCTGTTCAGTCCTTACGTGAATATTTTCGGATATGGATATGCAAGCATCAATCCTGACAGATTTACGGAATATTATACCGAGGTGCTGAGTCGTATACCGTTCCGTGATGGTGACATGATTTGTCCTCAGGACAGCTGTGGTGCAGGCGGCTGCAATAATTCTCATCTTGAAGAATGGATAGCGGCGTATAGAAATGCTGTAGACCGTTCAAATGCAGTCAGAGGAACAAAGCTTCTTCTTGGAACGAATGCAGAAATGTTCATCTCACCTGACGCTTCACGTATGAATAATCCTCACGGAGTTTCGTATGTCGGTACAAAGACGGTGGATGAATTTACAGGAAGTCTTGAAATTGCCGAGCCGTATGTAGATTCATTATTCTGCTTTGCATATCCGCACCATTATTCTCCGTATAATGCAATGCCTCAGTTTCACGAGAATTTTATGAAATACCTGAAAACAGGTGAAATAGAAGCTGAACCGCCAATGCCGCCCACTGTTCTGAAAACGGAGGTTGTTACGGCTGAGAATGCTCCTCACTTACAGCTCAGCTTTTACGGTATGACGGATAATACAGCAGTTGCACAGACGAATATCTACAAAAACGGCAGACTTTACGATTATCTTGTTGCCGGAGTGAATACAGGCGGCTCAGGCTCAAATACAACACAGAATGTATGGATTGACTATGAATTTGATCTCGGAAACGAAACTGCCGTTTATGAGTTCGAGTGCATAGACGTGTGCGGTAATGTTTCCGAAAAGAGCAGCTATACCGTTACTCCCGATAATACAAACAATCTTGTCTCCGAAAACAGTGCAGCTAACATGGGTAAGGCAGTGGAATGGAACAAAACCGCACTTGATTATCTGACATACACAGTTTCGGGAAGCAGTATCCGTATTACAGGCTGTGATAAGTCTGCGGAGGAAATTGTTATTCCTGATAGGATAGACGGACTTCCGGTTACCGTAATTGACTGGTATGCCTTTGAAAACTGCAATAAGCTTAAATCGGTCAGCATTCCCGATACTGTAACGCATATCAGCCGCTTTGCATTTGCACACTGCATCTCCCTTGAGACGGTAAATATGCCGTCGTCGCTGTATTCTATTGAGCAGTATGCTTTTTATGACTGTCCGAAGCTTCGTGGAGTTGAACTTCCTGACGGTCTTGCAATAATTGAGCAGAGAGCCTTCTGCGGCTGTGATTCTGTTACAGAGGTTGCTATACCTGCTTCCTGTACGGCTGTAGGAGAATATGCTTTCCTCAACTGTAATTCGCTTAATGAAATTACGATAGAGGGAGATGGTACTTCATTCGGTCAGCGTTCATTGGGATATGAATATGATAATGGTTATGGCATAAAGGAAGGCTTTATTATTGACGCATCTTCAGGTACAGCGGCTGACTATGCGAAGGAAAACGGTATACGGCTGAAATCCGGTATTATTATGGGAGATGTAAATGCGGACGGTTTATTCAATGCAGCTGACCTTGTTATGATGCAGAGATTTATCCTCGGAAAAAGTTGCCTCAATGATTATGCGGCAGGAGACCTGTGCAGAAATGGAGAAATTGATGTTTTTGATATAATTGAAATGAGAAGGAAGCTTCTGAAAGGAATGAATTAAACAGTATTATGACTGTAAATGTCAGATTATAGGTGATGATATCAGAAATTTGATATAAAAATAATATATATGGTATACAAGTCTGTGTCAGAATTTGTATAATAAAAGACGGAGGTAACGGTATGACCAGAACTTATGATTTGACACAGGGAAAGGTTTCAAAACTGATTCTTGCATTCTTTTTTCCGATGCTTCTGACAAATTTGCTGCAGCAGATCTATACAATTGCAGATACGGCTATAGTAGGAAAGGGACTTGGCGATGATGCTCTTGCTGCGGTCGGTAATATGTCCTCTCTGACATTTCTTGTAATAGGCTTTTCTATCGGACTTACCAATGGCTTTTCAGTAACCATTGCTCAGAATTTCGGTGCAAAGGATTACAATAAGCTAAGAAAGGCTATTGCTTCATCCATAAAATTAGCAGTTGTCATTACTGTAATCCTGACTGCAATAAGTGTAATATTCCTGAAAAAAACGCTTATACTTCTTGATACATCTGATGTTATTATCAATGATAGCCTGCTATACGGCTATATCATTTTCGGAGGTCTGTTTTCAACGATTTCATACAATCTTTGCGCCTCTGTTCTGAGAGCGCTTGGTGACAGTAAGACTCCGCTTATGGCAATAATAGCCTCGTCGATAATTAATGTGGTGCTTAACAGTGTGACAATTTTTGTCATGAAAACAGGAGTTGAAGGTCCTGCGGCGGCTACGATTATTGCACAGCTTGCCTCAACGTACATATGCTTCCGCAAGCTCAGACAAATCAGTATCATTCATCTGGTAAAGGAAGATTTCGGAACAGACTATTCAATGTATGGAAATCTCCTGAAAAACGGAATAGCAATGGCTCTGATGAATTCTATTACTGCGGTAGGAAGCATGGTTGTGCAGTATTTTGTGAACGGACTCGGACTTGCATATACAAAGGCATACTCGGTGTGTATGAGATATCTCAACCTGTTTATGGACCCTGCTTGTACTGCCGGCTTTACAATGTCGGCATTTGCCAGCCAGAATTACGGTGCAAGAAAATATTTACGCATAAAGGAAGGGCTGAAAGTCTGTCTCGGTATAGCTATGGTATCATATGTCCTGCTTGGTTCAGTTATGGTATTCTTTCCGGAAACAATTGCAGGCTTTATGCTCAATGGTGAAGAGCCTATTGCGATTGCGGCACAGTTCCTGCCTATCTGCGGAATCACACTTTTCGGCGTAGATTTTCTTTTTGTTTTCAGAAGCGGAGTTCAGGGTATGGGCTATCCGTTTATACCGATGTGCTCAGGCATACTGGAGATGCTGATGAGAATTATAGTGATAGTACTTTTTGTTTCAAGTTTGGGCTTCAAAGCGACCGCATACGCAAATTCTGCGGCGTGGATTGCGGCACTGCTGCTTAATGTTGTGGCTTTTGTTGTTATACTTCGCAGAAAGCTGAGGGAGGACGATTTTCACTCTCAGAATGATATTGCCTGACCATTCTGTGGGATAGGATGTCTTTTGAAAATTATAAGATTTATTCTAAAAAAACTGAGCTCTCCATCTGGTAAGATGGAGAGCTTTTTGCGCTTGCGTAAGGTTAGTGGTCAGCCTTACTGTTTCTTTTTCATTTTAATTATTTTATAGACGAAAATTTCGATAGAAATAAGCCCGATAACGACCGCACCTGAAATAAGCGCAATTACAACGATATTTGACTTGTCGCTGTCATTGTCATCATCTGATTCTGAGGATGTCTTGTCGTCCTTATCGTTCTTGTCATTCTTATCCTTTGCAGTGCTTGATTCTGAGGTTGTCGGCTCTTTCTTTGCAGGCTTTTCGGAATCATCGGTATCGGGAGCGATTATTGCGCCGTCCACAGAAATTCCTCCGTTTTCCTGAGCAGTAAAGCCGATTACCCATGCAAGGGAAGCATTCCAGTTGATTGTACATTCATTTACAGACCATGCCTCTATATGGTCAAGGTAGCATTTCTGAGGAGCAATCTCACCTTTCTTCCAGCCTGAGCCTTGTACCCAAGGGTCCTGCATGCCTGAGTTAGGACCACCGGAAAGTACACCATTCGGAGCCTTAGGGAAGCCTGCGTCAATCTGGTTTGCCCAGTAACGGTGGTGAGGAAATTCAATCGCATGAGTACCATAACCGGTCACGTAGGAGTAATCCATTGCGTTTCTTCCAAGGATATAATCGACTCCGCCGAGTACGCCGTCCATATAGGAATCGTCACCTGAAAGGAGATAAGCGTACGCCATTACTACCGAGTTGTCAAGCACAAATGAGTTTGAGCCCCAGATATAACCCTTATCCTTGTCATTATAGCTTAGTGTACTCTGACCGTAGGGGAGTCCGTAGCCCTGATTTTCTTCAAGTTCAATATAGTGATCGGCAGCTGAAAGAATATTATCAATTGCCTCTTTATAGTCCTTACTGTTTATTGAATCTTCGTTGAGGGCAAAACTGAATGTGCCGAGAGCAGCAGTATTTCCCCAGTCAAAGCTTCCGACTGTATCAACACTTTCACCGCCTCCGAGTGAAACGGGGAGCTTCAGGAAGAAATCGGAATCCTCGGCGTCCTCATAGTAGCTGTCGTCACCTGTGGCGAGGAAAAGCTCACAGGCTGCCCAGTAGAATTCATCGTCCACATCCGTATCACCGTAAGCTCCGCCGCCGATTGACTCATCAAGCGGTGCAAGCATATCAGGATGCTTTTTTGCGGCTTTATAGGCGTTTTCAGCAGCTTCAAGACACTGCTCTGCAAAGTCAGGGTCGATATCCTTCCAGAGACGGTAAGCCTGAGCAGCGCACGCTGCAAGATTGAGTGTAGCAGCGGTGGTCGGCGGCTTTACAATACGCTTCATTTCATCGTCTGCAGGGGCAATTCCGAGGGCGGTCCACTTTTCATCGTGAGCCTTGTGGTAAGCCATACCCTCATATTCACCGCTGTCAACAATCATTTTGAACATCCATTCCATTTCCCATCGTGCTTCATCGAGGAGATCGGGATTTCCGTTATTATTTTCGGGAATGCTCATTGTACCGTCGGCGTAGGCGTCTGCATAACCATATTTCAGAGCCGTTTCGTACTGATTCTGCATCATCCAGAGGGAGAAGCCTCCGTTTACGACGTATTTACCGTGGTCGCCTGCATCATACCAGCCGCCTGTCACATCAACAGTACCGCTGCTGCCGTTATATCCCCAGACCTGTTCGATTTCAGCGTTGTCTGTAGTATGACCTGCTGAACGGGCAAGAGCACTCTTGTCGCCTGAGGTTATATACTGCTCCTCAATATTTATACCGCTTCGGTTCTGATAGAAGTAATTTAGAGCGTCGTGAAGCATTGAGGAATATGTAGAATTGATATCATCCGAGATATGGAATCCACGGCTTTCCGCACCATTTTCAGCAGTTATATATACACTTCCGTCAACATCCTTCAGTTCAGAAAAGTCAAGAACATGAACATAATCGTCCGAATCCTCGTCATATCCGAAAACAGTACTTGTTCCGGTATACAGGTTATCTGAACCGTCAGTGACTGTAAACTCAACAGGGTCATCATCGTCGCTGAGAAGCGTAGCTTTTTTTGCTCTGTCGCTGAAATAGCCTATCTGATTTGTAAGAATTTCAGCACGCTCCCACTGCTGAACTTCGGGGTAGTCGTTTTCATCGCCTGTCAGGTCAACAAGAGACATATTATCGAATGTAATAACAGTACCCTGAGGGAAGCATTCGCCATTTGTATACTGTCCGTCGCCTCCGAGATGGAATGCCCATTCTGCAACATCGAGCGACTGGTTGGCAGTAAATACGAGCTTGACCTTCTGCGTTTCATTTTTTCTGATCGGAATAAGGTCCCATGAAGAACCGAAATCGGGGCCGTTATCAGCCATCTGATTATGCCATATTTCGACATCACCGTCGAGGTTACCGATTTTTGTATAATATTTGCCGTCATTGGAAGCAGTGATTTCATAGGAAACCTCATACTGATGACCGGATACTATTTTTAAAGCTCTGTGTCGGAACTGGCAGTCCCATCTGTCCTCACCGCCCTTTGAAGCACCGCCGGGATTAATGATAGTGACGTTATAAACACCGTTATCAATTTCAAAATCCATTTCTCCCGGAGCAGATTCAACAATATGCCATGGCAGACCTACTCCGGTGTCGAAGTCAGTCTGACCGAGCTGCTGACCTGCATTTGCTGCAAGCGGTATAACGGCTCCGACAGGGAAGAGTGATCCGACTGCAATTATTGCAGCAGCCATAGCAGACAGGGATCTGTTTCCAAGCTTATTTATTCTGCTCATGCAAGCAACCTCCATAAATTCATATGTTTATTTTTGTTGGTTTTCCACATATTACTTTAATGCTTTTTTCAGTGCTTGTAAAGGTGTAAAAAAGAAAGTTTACAATTTGTATTTGTAAACCTCTGTTTTTACCTATTATATCCAGCAGATAAAGACGAATTTTCGGCATTTTTTACAACCTGAGCACCATATAATTCAGCATAAAAAGCAGCCGGAGAACAAAGTCAATCCGGCTGCTGAAAGGGTATTCAATTTGTATTCTGCGGCTTTTCAGAAGAACCGATACGAGAATTTTTCTTCTGTTTTTTGATTTCGTACATTTTCTCGTCAGCCTGTTTGATTATGCTGTAAAGGGTGTCACTATTGTCAGCAGATGTAATGATACTTCCTACACTTGCAGAAAGCATATATGGCTTTTTGATAATAGCGTTCATGTTATCAATTTTAGCATTGAAGCGTCTTTCAAGAGCCATATCTGAACCCTCAGCTGCGTCAGCGTCAAAAATAACGAATTCATCGCCGCCGAAACGTGCACAGATACTCTTGGTGCCGCAGCATTCCTGAATGATACTTGCAAGACGCTGTATAGCAAAGTCGCCCTCATTATGACCGTAGTTATCGTTAATAAACTTGAGACCGTCCATATCAATGAAGCTAAGCATAACATTTTTATGATTAGCAACACAGTCCCTGAACATATCGTCAGCAATGTTTATAAAGCCATTGCGGTTATAGATATTGCACAGAGGATCAATAACATAGAGACGATTCAGCTCATCCATAGCCTTGTTGAGGTGGAAAAGCTTGCGGATATTTTCGATAGAATTGCTTATATTCATAGTAAGCGTATGACAAAGGAGGCTGTAAATCGGGAAATCTCCGTTTGTTATTATGTAGTAGCCGAGGCATCTTTCACGGAAATGTAGCGGCAGGAAATAGCTGATGTTGCCACCGTTTTCAAATGATTCTGGATACATATTGCTGCTCGGGAAATAGCCTATGCTTCTTCGTTCACCTTTTTCCCAGATAAGAGGTGCTGTTATATATCCGCAATACGATGAAATGTTTGATGCAATCGGCAGATTGCTGCTGAATGCGTCCTGCCAGTCTTCTGTAAGGCAGAGACAGAATTTTTCACATTCAAGCTCTTCGATGAATTCTTCAAGGATATTGAAAAGCTCAGAGGAGTTTTCAGTTTCTGCCAGACGAGCGGTAAGACGATTGAGCATAGAAATATTTGTGTTGGTAGTTTCAATTCTGCCGTAATTTTTCTTCTTGAATTCTCTGAGATCATCGGGACTTTCGGTGCTGCAGCCGCAGCTTTCCGAGAAAACAGGCTTTGCTTCAAGCATAATTTCTTTAGAAGGGATGTTTCCGTTAAGGATATCAATTATTACACTGCAAGCCTTATAGCCGGCACGGAACAAAGGACGCTTTACAGTGCTGAGTGCAGGGCAGAAATTTCTTGCATTATATGTAGCGTCGAAACCTGTCAGGATGACATCATCCGGAACATTATATCCATATTTTTCAAGGGTAGTAACAGCTGTAAGTGCCATTGCGTCGTTAGCGCACACGAAGGCATCAGGCAGGGATAAGCCTGATTCGATAAAGTCTTCGACAGCGTGTATACCGTCATGGCTTCTGAATTCTCCGAAGAAGATACGTTCCTCCTGAACAGGGAGTCTGTTTTCAGCCATGACGCTGAGAAAGGCTTCGTATCGTGCCTTAGCCTCGGGGTTTGAAAGAGGACCTGAGATATAATTGATAACTCTGGCGCCATGCACATTTATGACGTGACGCACCATTTCCTTCATAGCCGAATTATTATCGATACTGATATTGAAGAATTCAGGATAATCAGCGCAGTCAAAAACTACGGCAGGTATACCTGATTTTCTGACACGCTCAATAATGCGTTCATTTACAGCCGGGTCGCAGATTGTATTTGTCATAAGAATTGCGCCGTCGAACTTACTGAAATCAATAAGATTATAGATACTATATTCACCGATATCAAAGCGCTTGCTTTCGAGCATTCCTCCGAATGCAGCAAAATATGAGATATTTATATTGTTTTCTTTTGCATAGGTGTTGATACCGCTGATGATAGTATTCTGATATTCCTCATCGATTCCGGCAACAACAACAGCGATGTTTGTAATTTTATCAATATTCATTTTTTCACCTGCCGAAATAAAATTATTATATATGAATATGCAATTATGCAATCATATTATAACACTTTTGAAAATAAATTAAAAGAGAATTAGTGAATTTTGTTTAATTGCACATCAAGCGCATAAAAAAACTGTTGAAATTGACCAATGAGCGGAATTATGGGAAAAGCTTTGATTTGTAGCTTATGTACAATAATACTGTTTTTGTTTTGAGCACAATGATGAAAATACGGTTTTTTTCGTCTTTTTCGGTGTTGAAAATCACTTTTATATAGAAACGGTGAATACCGTGTGGAAGGAGAATTTTTTATGAAAAAGACGCTTGCTTTTCTTACAGCAATATTAATTTCAGCTGCATCTGTATCATGTGCAAAAAAGTCGGACGATGAGGATTCATTCAAGAGCTACACAGTTGAACAGCTTGCAGAAACGGCATATAAAAAGAAAACGATAGCTTCTCCAAGCGGACTCATACAGGTTTTTTGTCTTGAGCCTTATAACAACAGCAGCAATTATCTGGTTCTTGGTATGGGTGCCACAACGCCTGCGTTCTGGACTGTTGATTCGTCGTTTACAAATTTCACAGCTCTTGAAATACCTGAATTTGACGTCGGTGCACAATATGATATTGACGTTATTGAGGATGGTACAATAGTAGAGTTCCTCAGCGATGTTGATTACGGAGGTTTGCCTGATCCGGATCCTGAGTCGTCTGATTATGATCCTGTTGAATACGAGATGGCTGCGGAATACACGTATAAAATCAAGACCTATTCAATTGACGGAAAGCTGCTTGCTGAAGCCGATATAACAGGCTTTGGCGAAGCTCCTGACAGTAATACACAGATTAATGCAATGAGGAGTGACGGTAAAATAGTTGTGGTCCTGCTGAATGGCACATATGAGGTGTTCAGCATTAACGGGAATTATATCGGTGAACTGACAGCAGACGGTGGATGGACGATTGAAGAAATGGGAAGAGACAGCAGCGGTAATCTGATTTGTGCCGTTACAAATGAAGAAGGTGAAATGCAGCTCCGTGAAATCAATGCGGAGGGCAAGCTGGAGGAAAGTTCGGTTACATATGATTTTACAGAAAGTGTTAAAAGTGAAATACTTCCCGGAACAGGTGACTATTCACTTTATATAATGTCCTTTACAACGGTTTATGGAGTCCGCAGCGATGATGCGTCGATAGAGCCGCTTTTCGGAATAAATAAAGCGGGACTCGTTGCTGACAGTGTCAAGGGATTTTCAAGAAATGATAACGGGTTGTTTATTATGTGTGAAAACGATTATACAGACTATACTGCAAAATTCCGTCAGTATACTCCGGTTGACCCTGCTGAGCTTGAAAAAATCCCGAGACTTGAAATAGGTCTGCCATATGATTCCTCAAACATCGTAGGCTTCGTCAATCAATTTAATGAGATTAACGATAAATGTCAGATTGACATAAAGCCATACAATATTGTGGATAATCCCGAAAAGATGAGGGAGGATGTTCTTGCGGGAGATATACCGGATATACTTGAACTTACAGACAGATACGGTTCATTCGGTAAAGTGAATTTTGCGGAAATGGATGCTCTTTGTGATATGTATGAGTTTATGGACAAGGATGAAACGCTTGATCGTAATTCATTTGTTCCTCAGATACTTGATACACTGGAAGCACCGTTTGACGGACATTTATATACATTATCAAATTCGTTCTACCTTAATTTTGATTTTATGTGCAAAACAAAATTTGCAAATGACATAGATAACTGGAATTTTGATGCATATTTAGAGATTATAAAAAACAGACCTGAAGGAATGGGAGTATTCAATATGCCTGTTGAGGATAAAATTGAAACAAAATATATGCGTCTTAACTATTACGATTGGGGTCAGTGGGTTGATATGGAGGCAGGTACGTGCAGCTTCAATTCTGATAGCTTTGTCAGATTCCTTGAATACTGCAATGAACCGTCCGTTATAGAGGAGGAATATGTTTATGAAGAATCAACTCCTGAAGAGGCATATGAATGGAGTGTGAAGGATTCTCGCAAATATATTGATGATGCTGTAATGTTTCATTCGGGCGGTATCGGAGGCTATCAGGCATATCTCTATCTTACAAAGGGTGAATTTAATAATGAGCCGCTGACAATTCTTGGTTATCCTGAGCTTGACGGAAGTGCACCTATAACACTTGATGCTGTGGATAATTTTGCAATAACGAAAAATTCGGAAAATAAAGAGCTTGCGTGGGGATTTATAAAATATCTCTGCAGTGACGAATTCTATGAACATTGCAATACAGACGGTTACCGCTACGGCGGATTTCCGGCAACTAAAAATGGTCTTGAAGTTATCAGGGAAATTGAAAAGAAGCCTGTAAACAACAGCTTCATTAAAGGTTACGAGGATTATACGGGACATTTGTATGATATAGGAGTTGATGAAAACTATAACCCTCAGTGTATAAAGATTGGAAATGTTACAGATGAACTGATAAATGAAGTTGACGAGCTTATTGCAAGTGCAAAGGTCGGAAAAAGCAAGTATGTAAGTATACCCGAAGATGTTTACAATGATTATTATACGATATGCTTCGAGGAGTTTGACCGTTTATTTCATGGTGAGTGTACAGCGGAGCAATGTGCGGAGGCAATGCAGAGCCGCATATCAATTCTGCTGTCAGAAAACAAATAACAAGGAGGTAAGAAAATGAAAAGGATATGTGCATTTATAACAGCGGTACTGATGCTTGGTACGGCAGTATCATGCAGAAAGGAATCGGAAAGCAGAGCAGGGACAACTGAAAGCTTTACAGCGGAGCAGCTTGGTGATGTTGCGTACAAAAAGAGTGCGATTGAGATTCCCAGTGATATGAAGATGATTTACTGCCTTGAACCATATAACAACAGCAGCAATTACCTCATTCTGGGAACAGGAACTCAAACGCCTGCGTTCTGGACCGTTGATTCGGCATTCACCGATTTCAAGGCTGTTGATATACCTGAATTTGATATTGGCGTCCAGTACGATATTGATGTACTTGAGGATGGTACAATAGTCGGATTCCTCAATGACGTCAGCTATGGTGATTTACCTGAGCCTGACCCTGAAGCCCCTGACTACAATCCTGCTGAATATGAGGCGTCTGCGGAATACAGCTACAGAATCAAGACATATTCGATTGACGGAAAGCTGCTCACGGAAACTGATATAACAGGCTTTGGTGAAGATCCCGACGGAAGCACACAGATTACAGGAATTGCCTCGGACGGAGAAATTATTGTAGTCCTGCTTAACGGAGCTTATCAGGTATTCGGTATGGACGGCAGGTACATCGGTGAATTGAGTGCAGGCGACGGCTGGGCAGCAGATGAAATCGGAAGGGACAGCAGCGGCAGTCTGATTTGTGCTGTCACAAATGAAGAGGACAAAATGCAGCTGCGTAAAATCAATACAGAGGGCAAGGCTGAGGAAAGCTCTGTGACGTATGATTTCCCTGAGAGTATCTATTGTGAAATGCTTCCTGGTACGGGAGATTATTCACTCTGCATAATGACATTTACAACGATTTACGGAGTCTGCAGCAGTGATTCATCCATTGAACCGCTTTTTTCAATAAACAAGGCAGGAACGGTTGTTCAGAATCTCAATGGCTTTGCAAGAGCAGCAGATGGTGAATTTGTTCTGCCGATAGTAAATTATTCTGATTTTTCAGTGAAGATGCGCAAGTATACTCCGTGTGACCCTTCAGAGCTTGAAAATCTGCCTGTGATTACTTTCGGAATTCCATATGCTGCTAATTCATGGCAGGATAAAATAAGTGATTACAATGAAAATATCGGGGATTATCAGGTTGAGGTGAAATTCTATCAGGAGCAGGAAGAAATAGATGAAGCCGCACTTTCAGGCAATCTGCCCGATGTCCTTTTCATGAGCAGTGCAGACGGTTCATTCGGAGAGCTTAATCTTGCGGACAAGGATGTATTGTGTGATTTGTATGAGTTCATAGATAATGACGATACAATGTCACGTGAAAATTTTATTCCGCAGATACTTGAAAATGCCGAGGATATGTTTGAAGGTCATTTGTATACTGTTCCACGTGCTTTTTATCTTGACATACCCTATGCAGCAAAAACAAAATTTGTAGGTGATATCGGGGAATGGAATTTTGACTCGTACCTTGAGCTGCTGGAAAATCTGCCTGAAGGAATGGGACTTACAGAATATTACAAGGAAGATATCCCCGATACAAAACACAACAGACTGGGAAATTTCTATTTTGATAATTGGGTGGATTTTGAAAATGCGGAGTGTGATTTTGCGTCAGAGAGCTTTATACGTTTTCTTGAATACTGCAATAAGGCACCGATGGTTGATGTCGGTGAAGATTTTGTATACAGTACTCCCGATGAAAAGGACCAGCGTGAGGAGACGGCAAAGCTGTACCGCAGATATATTGATGATCTGGCGTTATTCTATACAGGCGGCATAGGTGCTTACAGCAACTACCTTATCATGAAGGAGGGTGAATTCGGAGGAGAACCGATAAGGATTCTCGGAACTCCCGGGCTGGACGGCAGTACCGGTGTTACCATAAACGGACACGATTATTTTGCTATCAATAAAACATCAGAACATAAGGATCTTGCGTGGGATCTGGTTAGATATTTCATAAGTGATGAGTATTATGGTGACGATATAAATGATTACAGCGGTTTCCCTGTAACATACAGCGGGCTTGAAATGATGAAGCAGAATGAAATGAAGCCTCAGAACAATGAAGGTATCGTCGGACTTGAAGATGACAGCTATACGGGATATTTTTACTTTGCAGGCTATAACGAGGACGGCACAGATAATATTCTGCTGCTTGGAGGTGTAACGGAGGAGATAGCTGACGAGGTTGATGCGCTGATAGCAGGTGCGGAAATCGTTAAGGGAAGCAGCCGTGGAAACGTGTCATTTGAGGTAATGAATGAATTCTACAACATGGGCTATGAGGAGATTGACAGGTATTTTTACGGTGAATGCACGGCTGAACAGTGTGCCGATGCAATGCAGAACAGGCTTTCGATTTTTCTTTCGGAAAAATTCGGATAATTTTCTGAAATACTTGCAATCCGCTGATAAAAGAATTATAATGTAGTTACAAGAATAATTTACGGGGGTGAAGAAGCTGTGCTGTTGTGCATTGTAATGTCTCCATGCAAGGAATGACGGACTGCATGGAGTATACGTAACCGTCAGACCTTGCTTGAAATGTATTACTGATTATAATTAAGGAGCAAGGTTAGATGAATACTTTAAAAGAATTAAAATCATTTATAATTTTATGGCTTACACAGTCACTTTCAGCACTCGGAAGTGCAATGACCAATTTTGCGCTGGTAATATGGCTTTATCAGGACAGCGGCTCGGCACTGACCACCTCTTTGCTGACCGTGTGCTCCTATGCGCCTTATGTTCTGATGAGCATATTTGCGGGGGCGATAAGCGACAAATGGAACAAAAAGGCAGTTATGCTCATCTGCGACAGCTTTGCGGCAGTCTGCACGGTCATAACACTTGTGCTGATGAAAACGGGCAGTCTTGCGGTGTGGCATCTGTATGTCCTCAACGCCTTAAACGGTCTGATGAACTCGGTACAGTCGCCTGCTGCCGATGTTGCGGTGACGCTGCTCATCTCCGAAAAGCATTATCAGAAAACAAGCGGAATGAGGTCGTTTTCAAATTCACTTGTATCTATCCTCACGCCTGTTTTTGCCGCCGCTGTAATGTCCTTTGCGGGAATG
>JAGBIH010000056.1 GCA_017935095.1 Ruminococcus sp. | reverse complement strand
CCGGGAAATTATTTCAATGCCGACACTCTTTACCCTGTCCAATAGGACAGGGTTTTTATTTTATATAATTTAAAGGGAGGGGTTAATATAAAAACGGTTGTAATTTTTACAGACGGCGCTTGCAGCGGCAATCCGGGACCGGGAGGATACGGAGTAGTTATGCGCTATGGTACGGTTGAAAAGGAGCTTTCAGGTGGAGAGAGTTCAACTACTAACAACCGTATGGAGCTTCTTGGTGTGATTACAGGGCTTTCTGCACTCAAAGAGCCATGCAGGGTTATTCTCACTACTGACAGCAAATATGTAGTAGACAGCGTTACCAAAGGCTGGGTATACGGCTGGAAGAAAAAAGGCTGGATTAAATCTGATAAAAAGCCTGCCTTGAATGTTGACCTCTGGGAGCGTCTTTTGCCGCTTCTTGAAAAGCATGATGTGACCTTCAACTGGGTGAAGGGTCATGCAGGACATCCTGAAAATGAGCGCTGTGACAGGCTTGCAGTCGAGCAGCGTGATAAGTACTCGTATTAAAGCGGCTGATCTATATAAAAAAACAGGCTATCGTATTTCACACGATAGCCTGTAGCTTTTTATTTGTCTGAATCAGACTTTTTATCGTTGTCTGTTTCAGGTGTGTTGTCCGAATCGTCAATAATCGTTTTATAATTATCTTCTTCTGCTTTTTCCTTTGCAAGCTTCTGTGCTTTTTTAGCACTCATTGAAGCACCCTTGCGTCCTCTTGCCATCAATACTACTGCAAAGACTATAGCTGCAATGATAATTCCAACGGCAACGATAATGAAAACAACTCTTTTGAGACTTTTGTCTGTAACCGTATATTCAAGCTTGTTGCTCTTAGCATATTTTTCTGCTGCTGAATCTGAATAGACGCTCATGCTGAATTTCTTGTTTGGTGTACGCTGCTGATTTTCAACAATGTAGCCCAACGCACCGTCACCAATAGTTTCAACGCTTTTTGGTACAATTATTTTAGTAAGACTGTCGCAGCCGAGAAAAGCGTCCGTACCGATTTTCTTAAGCCCTTCAGAAAGTACAACCTTGTTAAGACCTTCGCAGTATGAGAAAGCGTTGTTGCCGATAGAGGTCAGTGTAGTCGGAAGGGAGAGGGATTCAATACCCGAGTCAAAGAGGAAAGCGTTGTCGCCGATAGTGGTGAGTCCCTCTGAGAAATCAATGCTCTTGATGTTAGTACAATATGTAAATGCGTCAGCACCGATTGTTGTAACCGATGGAGGAATAAACAGATTTGTAATACCGCCGCAGGTTGAAAAAGCTCCTGAGGCTATTGTAGTGACTGTTTCGGGGATATACACATCTCCCTCAAAATCGACGGAAGCTCTGTAAATTGTAGACTTGTCTTTGTCCATCAGCATACCCTCATCGAATGTGAAATCAGGACACGCTGAAGCGTCTATATTCTGTATCGAAAACATTTCACCGAGTGCCATTTCGTCAATAGTTGTAAGCGATGCCGGAAGCTTCAATTCAGCAAGGCTTGAACACTGATAGAATGAATATGCACCGATTTTTGTAGTTTTTTCGGGAAGCTTTACATCGGTAAGCTTATAGCATTTGAAAAAAGTATAATCAGGGATTTCTGTTATTGTATCGGGAATAGTAACGCTTTCAAGAGCTCCGCAGCCTGAAAAAACCGCAGGTCCGAAGTAATCAATATTTTTAGGAAGCTTTATACTCTCCATTGATCTGCAGTCGGCGAAAGCGCCCTCGCCAATAGACCTTACAGAATCGGGAATGGTAAGCTCTGATATTCCTGTACAGTTTAAAAATGCATAATCGCCGATAGCGGTTACAGGAACTCCGTTCTGTACTGCGGGCACTTTAGTTACAATTGTAGCCACGCATTTTGTAATTGTATATGTACCGTCTACAAGCTCATAATTGAAAGTACCGTCGGTAAGCAAATCCTCAGGCTGTTCAAGGTCATCAGCATGAACACTGAACAAAGGCATTGCAGTCAGCGAGATAATTACTGCACCGGCAGCTGAAATAATTTTTTTAAGTTTATTCTTCATCATTCTTATCCTCTCTGTTTTCATCACTTTCAGGAGAATCAGGCTCTTCATCAGTGCCGAGAATTTCGGAAGCTATTTCCTCCTCGCTGCTTTCAGCTTCGGATTTGCTGCTGCGTTTTTTTGCAGCATTTTCTTTAGCCTCAGCGTCCTTCTTTCTCTCCTTTTTCTTTTTCAGACTTTTACGTGTGATGAGTGTTATTAATGCAATCAGAGCTGCGGCAAGTGCACCTCCTGAAATCATTACAAGCTTTTTATCAATATTCATTCCGAATATATATATTGTACCTGAAACAATCTGAATGTTCTTTGCCTTTGCGAACTGATAGGCAAGTGAATCGCTTTCCGCATAGATTTTGAAGTCCTTGACAAGAGTTGCTGCACTCTGGTCTGTTTCAGATGTCAGACCAAATGCATAATCACCGACAGTTTCAAGCTTATCATAGAATCTGAGGCTTGTAAGAGAGTTACAGTTATGGAATGCATAATCGTCGATAATTGTAAGGTCCTTTGAAAGCTTGACCTTTTCAAGCTTTTCGCAGTTTCTGAAGGCTGAAGGGTTAATGATTTCTACAGAGGATATATCAGCTTCTACAAGGTTCTTTGCGCAATAGAAGGCATACGGACTGATTTCTGTAACAGATTCCGGAGCCTTGAATTTTTCGCCGGCTTTAGCGGTAGGATAGGTGATAAGCAGGGATTTATCCTTATTATACAATATGCCGTCTTCGGAGGAGTAATTGCCGTCTCCTTCAGTAACTGTAATGGATTCAAGTGAAGTGCAGGTCGTGAACGGAGAGCTTCCGTAGATACCTTCGCAGTTACCTGAAATTGTAAGGGTTTTCAGAGCTTTACAACCGGTAAAGGCACTTTCACCAATCATAACAGCTCCTCCTGCATCGATGGATTCAAGTGAAGCGCAGCTATCGAAGGCATAATCGCCTATTTCCGTAACGCTCTGTGGGAGAACTATATTTTTAAGCATTAAAGCCTGACAGAACGCCATTTCTCTGACTGTAGTAACAGTATCGGGGATAATTATTTCCTGAGCGGCAGAATTCTGGAATGCAAACGGGTATATTGCAGTTACAGTCTTGCCTCCGAGCTGAGAGGGAACAGTAATGGTTGAATCTGTAGAGCTGCATGAAAGGATAACAGCTTTATCATCAACAATAGCGTATTCATATTGACCGTCAACAATGGTTTCAAGAGAAACCATTTCCTCAATGATTCCGTATTCTTCAAAGGTAGTGAATGCGAAGTCGTTGGAATATTCATATTCATCATCTGAATCGGTAGCATATATATGAGCTGCAGAGCCATATGCGCCGACAACAAGAAAATCCTTGACCGCAGCTTCAACTCCTGTTTTTGTTGTATAGTAGCCGAATGCACAGTAGCCGATTTCTGCAACTGATGAAGGAATGAGGATTTTTTCAAGTGCAGTATCCATGAAAGCATACTGTTCTACAACCTCAAGTTTTTCAGGCAGGGTTATATCGGCAATGCTATTACAGTTATAGAATGCAGCGCCTCTGATTGCAATAATTTTATTTCCGAGCTTTACATCGCTGAGATTTTTACAGCCTGAAACGGAATAGCCGGCAATTTCTGTGAGGGCTGTATTGCTGAAATCAATTGACTCAAGCTTATTGTTGTAGGCGAGAGAAAAAGGATTTATTTCCTCAAGTGCTGAATTAAGCTTCAGCTCAGTGAGGGAGGTGTTGTAGATTGCAGCAAATCCCAATTTCTTGACGCTGTCAGGCAGTGTAAAGGATGTACCGGCTCTTCTCTGCGGATAGCATACAACCGCAGTCATATCCTTTGAATAGAGGATATTGTCCTTAACGCAGTAATCCTTGTTTGCAGAGTCCACTTTAATTTCTTTCAGCATTTCGCAGGTTGAAAACGGGTTATCTGATGAAATGTAGTTAATTGACGCAGGCAGACTGATAGTTTCATACGGACATACAGGCGGTGCTTCACCAAAGGCTGTCGGACCAAGCTCTGTAACTGCAATACCGTCGATTGTATCAGGGATTACGAGATTCAGCTCTGTGCTTGAGCAGTTCTCAATGCAGGCAGTATTGTCACTTGTGATTGAGTAAGTAAAATCGCCCGAAACAATTGTCTCATCCGAAGCCTCCTCCTGAGAATCTTCGTCAGAAGCAGCGTTGTCATCTGCGGAAGCGTCTTCGCTTACAGCAGTATCCTCATTATCTGCAAAAGAAGTAGAAGCAGGATATGCTGCTGTAGCTGCACATATAAGCAGGCTCATAAGAAAAGCAGTAAATCTTTTATGTTTTAACATTTTTATTTCCCTCTCTGAAAAACGATATTTGTAAGCTTATTATACCACAAAGGTGTAAATATTGCAACGAATTTCACACACTTTTCTGATTATTGACAATATACGTTCATTTTGTCCTGCCAAAAAATTAAATCGACGGACTTATGTGTAATGCTCTTATAGAAGTTTTACGTATATTATTGAGGAAAACCCTTTTGAAAAAGGGTTCTTCCTCAAACTCCTTTCCTAAAACTTTCAGTTTTAATTTCAGCCCGACAGAGCACACCTAAAGAAATCTAAAATTCTTTCTATATTTGGTGTGCGCTCTGTCAGGCTGAAATTAGCATTAAAAGTCTTTGGAAGGGGGTACGGGGGAGAACCTTTCTTCAGAAAGGTTTCCACCGATAAAAATAACATATAGCTTCTATATGAATACTACCCATAAATCTGTCGATTATATTTGTCAGATATATGTCAGTGTTTTCAGCAAAAACAGCCATGCGGTCAGGGAAAAAGCGCTGCACAGTGTTGTCATCATGACGGCAAAAGCTGTAATAATGCCTTTATGGCCGAAGTTCTTTGCCATTACAAAGCAGCTTCCTGTAGTTGCACTGCCGAGCATAACGAGTATTGCAACGAGCTTTTCGTCTCTGAAGCCAAGCTTTACTGCTATCGGCAGGAAAATTCCGCAGAACAGAAACAGCTTGATAAAGGCTATTCCTGCTGTTAGGGGAAGCTTTCCTTTTGTGTCGCTGAATTTAAACGATGCTCCAAGCGCCAGCAGTGAAAGCGGAGTTGCCATATTAGCCAGATACGCTACAGATTTTGTAAGTATAACAGGCTGGGGTATACTGAGCAGTGACCATAGAATACCGATGATAATTCCTATTATAATAGGATTTGTGATTATTTCCCTTAATGTATTCAGCCAGAGGGATTTTTTGTCACAGCCGGCCTTAGAAGGGGAGGTCATCGAAAGTGTGATTACCGCAATTATATTATAAAGCGGTACAGTACCCACTATCATCAGCGCCGCCATAGTAGCCTCGCCGTAGATGTTGTTTATGAAAGCGATTCCGAGTATTGCGGCGCTGCTGCGGTAGGATGCCTGAATAATCTCGCCACGTTCAGCCCTGTCCTTGTGCAGCAGCGAATAGAGCAGAGCGATTCCTACGCTGCATAGTGTTGCCGCTAAGCAGAACAATACAAATTCTGCGTCCCATACCGAGCGGAAATCCGCAGTTGAAAGGTCCTTGAACAGAAGCGCAGGAAGAAGCGCCCTGAACACGAATCTGTTGATCTGGGAGGTAGAGTGGTCATCGAGGAGACCGGCTCTTCTTACAAACCAGCCGAACAGCATCATCAGAAATACCGGTATGGTTGCATTAAAACTGAAAATAAGATTATTAACGAACAATCAGAAAATATCCTTTCTGCGTTTGATATGTCTTCTTATAAGGACAAAGATTATGATAAGAATACAGAATATAAGGAATATCGGGACAAAATATCTGTTGGAGTTCTCATCCTCAGCAGATTTCATTTCTGTCCAAAGATTCTGCATCTCCAGGTTTGCCTCGTCGGAGAGATTTACGAAAACCGTAGTTTTATCGGCGATAAACTCGCTGTCGGGGTAGGAAATCGGACTTTCACGCACTTCTTCGTCGAGCATTTCATAAGCTGCCTGATGAGGTGTAGAGTAGCAGATATAATCAATATTTGCATATGCTATATCAGGCTCGCACATGAAATTTATGTACATTTCAGCAGCTTCTTTTTGCTTAGCAGAGCTCGGAATGCACATTGCGTCCACGAACAGATTAGTGCCGCTTTTCGGAACAACGAAGTTAAGGTCTTCGTTTTCGTCCATAATTGTAAGAGCGTCACCGGCGTAGTAGGGAGCTATAAGAGCGTCGCCTGCACCCATTTTATCGAAAATTTCGTCCATAACGTAAGCCTGAACTATTTTTTTCTGAGCCTTGAGCTTTTCGGCAGCCGCCTTAAGCTCGTCAGGATTTTCGGTGTTGAGGGAGTAGCCGAGCATAAGCTCGGAAATTGCGAAGGCGTCACGTGGA
Source organism: Ruminococcus sp. (assembly GCA_017935095.1). Lineage (GTDB taxonomy): Bacteria > Bacillota > Clostridia > Oscillospirales > Ruminococcaceae > Ruminococcus. The sequence goes on along the minus strand of JAGBIH010000056.1, from coordinate 15,073 downwards.
TTATCGAACATAAGAATCTGATCTGCGTAATCCTCGTTCCAGAGAATATCCCAGTCGATTTCCTCCTCAGGAATATCCACAACGGTCTGGTCGTAGATAATGCCGACCGTTCCCCATGTATACGGCACAGAGTAGGCATTTTCGGGATCGTATGCAAGATTGCGGTAGTTTTCCATGATATAGCTGTAATTCGGGATATTATCCATGTTAAGCGGCTGGATAAGCTCCTCCTTTATCATTTTGCTTATCATGTAATCGGAAGGAATTATGATATCGTATGAAGCACCGCCGCCTTTCAGCTTAGCGTAAAGCTCCTCATTTGTAGCGTAGTTAGTGTAGTTTACCTTAATACCTGTGAGTTCTTCAAATTCTGTATTTACATCGAGAGTTCCCTCATCAGCACCTGTTGAGATATATTCACCCCAGTTATAGACATTTATTGAAATATCGTCGCCCTTGAAGCGTGTATAGTAGTCCGGATCAGCGATAGTCAGACTCTGCTCCGAGCCGTATTCCTCCTCGGCTTCCTCGCTTTCAGAGGAGCAGCCCGAGAGCATACTGACGGTAATAAGGGAAGCTGCAAGGATTGAAAAAAGCTTCTTTTTCATGCTCAATCCCCCTTATATGCTCCGCTGCGCTTGGCAGCCTTGTTTTCGATGATATTCTTTACGATAAGTACAATCACAACCGTTGCAAAGATGAGTGTGGAAAGAGCGTTGATTTCCGGAGAAACCTTTCGTCTGGTCATAGAGTAGATTGTAATCGGGAGTGTCTGTGAGGTTGAACCGCTGGTGAAATAGCTGATTACGAAGTCATCGAGCGAATATGTGAACGCCATAAGGAAGCCGCTGACAACTCCGGGCATAATTTCAGGCAGCACAACCTTTCTGAAAGCCTGAAACGGACTGCAGCCCAGATCCTGAGCCGCCTCGTATATATGAGGGGACATCTGATTGAATTTCGGCATGACATTCAGTATGACATACGGAACATTGAACGTGATATGAGCAATAAGCAGCGTAACAAAGCCAAATTCAAGATTCATTCTTGCTGCGAAGAAAACGAAAAGCAGCATGAGTGATACACCGGTAACGATTTCCGGATTGATAATCGGCATATTGGTTACGTTCATCACGACAGTTTTCGGGACCTTCCTCATGCTGTTGATGCCGATTGCCGCAAGAGTACCTAAAACAGTGGAGGCGATGCTTGCAATAACGGCGATTATAATTGTATTTATGAGCGAGGAAATGATGATTTTGTTGTGGAATAGTCTTTCATACCAGTCGAGAGTGAAGCCGCTGAACACGCTGCGGCTTTTTGTTTCATTGAAAGAGAATACTATCAGCACAAATATCGGTACATACAGAAAAAGAAGTACCAGTGCAAGATAAACCTTACCGAGCTTTTTCATTTGCCGCACCTCCTACATAAGAACCTGATCGTCAGGGTCAAACTGGTTCATAACGGTCATGATAACAAGAATAATTACCATAAGCACGAGTGAAATTGCTGCTCCGAGATGAGGATTATATGCATTTCCGAGGAACTGCATTTCAATGAGGTCACCGATGAGCAGGTTTGAGCCGCCGCCGAGCATTCGGGAAATAATAAAGGTAGAAATTGCCGGAACAAATACCATAGTAATACCTGATGTTATTCCGGGGACGCTGAGCGGGATCACTACCCTTAAAAGAACAGAGGCAGGATTTGAACCCAGATCCGAGGCAGCCTCGAACAGACTCTTATCAATCTTCACCATTACCGAGTAAAGAGGCAGAATCATGAATGGCAGATAGTTGTATACCATTCCGAGAACTACCGCTGCTGATGTATTGATGAGCTTATATGGTCCGAGACCGATGTGACTGAGAAGCTGATTGATAATTCCGTTATTTCCGAGAAGAGTCATCCATGCATAGGTTCTGAGCAGGAAGTTCATCCACATCGGAAGCATTACTATCATAAGCATAGTGCCCTGCTTATGCTTTTCCATACGTGAGAGGAGAAACGCAACAGGATATGCAACTACAAGACAGATTGCCGTAGCTATAAGTGAGAGCCATATGGAGCGCATGAAGATTCCGGCATATTGTCCCACATCTGAAATGTACTGTATGGTAAAAGAGCCGTTTTCATTTGTAAAAGCGAAGTATGCTATCATCAGAAGCGGTACAAGGATAAATACCACCATCCAGACAAGATACGGCGCAGAAAAATATTTCAGCTTCATCCGGCATTGTCCTCCGATTTCTTCATGATATGGATATCATACGGGTCAAATGTCATGCCTATCATTGTTCCGACAGGCTCAGCCTTTGTGGAGTGGATAATCCATTTATGGTCAACACCATCAACAATCATTTCGTAGTGTACGCCCTTGAATACCACAGATTCGACAATTCCCGTAAGCTTTGCCTTGTCCGCAGGAATAACCTTGACATCCTCGGGACGTATTACAACATCAACGGTTTCATTCGGGTCAAAGCCCTTGTCCACGCACTCAAAACGGCGGCCTGTGAATTCCACAACGCAGTCCTCGGGCATACAGCCGTTGATGATGTTGCTTTCACCGATGAAGTCGGCAACAAAAGCGTTTACAGGCTCGTTGTAAATATCGGTAGGAGAGCCGATCTGCTGGATACAGCCGTTGTTCATGACAACAATGCTGTCGCTCATGGTAAGAGCCTCCTCCTGATCATGAGTTACATATACGAAGGTAAGCTCAAGCTCCTGCTGGATTTTTCGCAGCTCTATCTGCATTTCCTTACGCAGCTTCAGGTCAAGCGCACCGAGAGGCTCGTCCAGAAGCAGTACCTTCGGATGATTTACGAGTGCTCTTGCAATAGCGACACGCTGCTGCTGACCTCCTGAAAGACGGTTTACCGAACGCTTTTCAAAGCCCTTGAGGTTTACAAGCTCAAGCATTTCGCCTACTCTTTTTACTATTTCCTTTTCAGAGACTTTTTTTACCCTGAGACCGAACGCTATATTCTCATAGACGTTAAGATGCGGGAAAAGTGCGTATCTCTGGAAAACCGTGTTGACGTTTCTCTTATGCGGCGGCAGACCGTTTATTCTCTGACCGTCAAAGAATACATCTCCGCTTGTAGGCTCAAGGAAGCCTGCTATAATACGGAGTGTTGTAGTTTTTCCGCATCCTGAAGGACCAAGAAATGTAACGAATTCCTTATCCTTTATGTCAAGGCTTATATTTTTCAGAATCTGTTCGCCATCCTCAAATTCGACGATGATATTTTTCAGGCTGACAATATTTTCCATTATATGAAATCCCTCCTGTTTTAAAGCGATAATAATATGACGATTAATTATAACACAGCTAACGCAAAAAATCAACATATATCGACAGCTTTTACGGAAAAAATTGCAGCTTTTTACTATGCGGACTTTCCGGATAATAAAAAAGGACACGGCGCACCGTGTCCCTGAGATTGATGATATAATAGGTTTTTCTTATCCTCTTTTAAGGATCTTCCTTGCTGTAACAAGAACAGCCTTATAATTGCTCCAGATTACAGCCGCTAACAGAATTACAAGCCAGAGTCCATAAACCACAGGCTTTGATATGATAATCCAGCACATAACCAGCAGGGCAGCTGTGTTCATCAGAGATTTTAGACCGTCGAATCTGAACGGCACATAATATCTTGCGTCGATGATTCTTGCCCAGAAGCAGAGATAGTAGCTGAGGAAGGTTGCGATTGAAGCTCCCTGAATACCCCAGAGCGGAATCAGGAAGAAATTGAGTACAAGGTTTGCCATACAGGCGGCAAAGCTTGTCCAGAAGGAGTTTTTGGTGTGCTTTGTAGCAGTGTAGATACTGCTCAGGAACTGGTCAAGGCACATGAACATAACAGCAACAATAAGCACGGGAGTATACAGATAAACATCGCCGTATTCGCTGAATTTCTTGGTGCTTATGAAAATCGGAGTTATAATCTGGACTCCGGCGATGAGAAATGCCGATGCAATAATCAGTATTGATTCATATGCGGAATAAACCTTTTCATAGAATCTGCTTCTGTCTCTGGAGTCATTCTCCATAATAGCCGACATATTCCATGCCTGAAAGAAAATGGTTGACACCATGGATATAAGATTCGGAACCTTGGTTGCATAGCTGTAAATTCCTGCGGCGCTTTCTCCGAGGACGGCCCTGTCGCTGTCCATATAGCGGATAAAAAGTCTGTCTGAGAGGCTTGTGATTACCCACATTACAATAGTAGGTACAAGCGGAAGCGCAAATCTCATCATAGCTGAAGCAAGCTTTTGGTTGTAGTAGTGTATATCGAGATATCGTCTGAGCTTTGCTGTGATGAACAGGAAAACCGATGAAAGGAAGTCTGAGAGGATAACAGCAAGAAGGAAGCCCTTTACGCCCCAATGTAAACCTCCGACAAAAATTATATTGAAGATGAAAAGAGTAAGTGTTGCGAGTATTCCGTCAAGCGAAAAGAGCTTTACCAGTCCTCTTGCACGGACAAACTGCATACACAGCATACGTATTGATGAAACAAAGACGAAAACTATAAGCAGAACCGTATATCCCCGTATGAAATCAAGGAACGCAATGGTGCTCAGAAGCGGTACTGCAACAGCCATAAGCCCCATGCCTGCGAGTGTAAGGACTGTGGAGGTTGTGAAAACCTCTTTTTTGTCATATTTTTTGTCGAGACCGAAGCGTATCAGATATTCCTGCAGGGCAAAAGTAAAGATAGGCTGCAGAAACAGCATCATGGTCTCAAGAAGGTCCTTCGTACTGCTGTCCGAGGGACTGATATTATTTGTATAAAGCCGGGTCAGAAGCAGTACAAGTATTTTTGAACCAAAGCTTCCGATTGCGAAAACCAGTGTATTGAATGCCAGATTTTTATATTTATTCATCAGTTCACACTCCGAAAAAATGATTATAAATCTTATTATATCACAATTCTGGATATTTGTCATCAATTTCCGGAATTTTTTATACGAATAGTCCGTCAGTCATTGCCTTTGAGCAAAAAGTGTGCTATAATTATAATACTGATATTAAAACAAACAGAATGGAGGAGTTATCATGTCCACACCACATAATAATGCTGCAAAAGGCGATATTGCAAAAACCGTGCTTATGCCCGGTGACCCGTTAAGAGCTAAGTTCATCGCTGAAAATTACCTTGAAAGCCCTGTCTGCTACAATGAAGTTAGAGGAATGCTCGGATTTACAGGCATTTACAAGGGCGAGCGTATTTCTGTACAGGGAAGCGGTATGGGTATGCCGTCTATCGGTATTTACTCGTGGGAGCTTTTCACAGAGTATGAAGTTGAAAACATTATCAGAGTAGGTACTGCTGGTTCTATCGCTGACAACGTGAACCTCAGGGACGTGATTATCGGTATGAGTGCAAGTACGAATTCGTCCTATGCCGCTCAGTATCGTCTGCCCGGCACATATGCTCCGACTGCCTCATGGGAGCTGCTTTCGGCTGCTGTAAAGGCTGCTGAGGAAAAGGGCTGCACCTATCACGTGGGCAATATCTTCTCAAGCGATACATTCTATGACGACGCCGCAAGTCTTGCGGAATGGAACAAAATGGGCGTGCTCGGTATTGAGATGGAGGCTGCTGCCCTCTACATGAATGCTGCAAGAACAGGAAAAAATGCACTCTGCATACTTACTGTATCCGACTGCCCGCTGAAGGGACTTGCAACAACTGCGGAAGAACGTCAGACAACCTTCCGTGACATGATGGAAATAGCCCTTGAGGCTTCAATAAAGGTCGCTGAAAGATAGTCCTGACTCATATTCATGGCATAAGGAGGAGAATAATGCAGACGCCGGAAATACTGTATATGGTCATTCCCTGCTACAATGAGCAGGAGGTGCTGCGTGAAACAGCAAAGCAGCTTAAAGCAAAATACGAGTCGCTTATCGGAAGCAGCATGATTTCTCCGCTGAGCAGGATAGTGTTTGTCAACGACGGCTCAAAGGACAATACATGGAATATTATTCAGGAGCTTCATACGGAAAATCCTGAATTCTTTTCGGGAATAAATCTTGCTCATAATTGCGGTCACCAGAATGCCGTCCTTGCCGGACTTATGACAGTCAAGGACATCTGTGACATTTCAATTACCATGGACGCCGATTTGCAGGATGATATAAATGCTGTTGACGAAATGGTTGAAAAATACTACGAGGGCAATCATGTCGTTTACGGAGTAAGAAGTGAACGGAAAACGGATACCTTTTTCAAAAAATTCACCGCTGAAACATTCTATAAATTCATGAAGCTTATGGGTGCGGATGTGGTGTATAATCATGCGGACTTCCGTCTGATGAGCAAAAGGGTGCTTCAGGAGCTTTCCGGTTTCAAGGAGGTAAACCTGTTCCTGAGGGGAATGGTGCCGCTTATCGGTTTCCGCAGCTGCAGTGTCTACTATGAGCGCCGTGAGCGTTTTGCCGGTGAAAGCAAATATCCTCTGCGGAAAATGCTTGCCTTTGCAGTAAACGGAATTACCTCATTCAGCACAAAGCCGCTGAAGTTCATAACGGCGCTTGGCTTTATGACGTCTGTACTCAGCATCGGCGCATTTATCTGGGCGTTTATTGCAAAATTTGCCGGATTTGCAGAGCTTGGCTGGTCGAGTACAATCTGCTCTATCTGGCTTATCGGAGGACTCCAGCTTTTCTGCCTCGGAATAATAGGCGAGTACGTGGGCAAAATCTATGCCGAGGTCAAGCAGCGCCCGAGGTTTATTGTCGAGGATTTCCTCAATGAGCTTGACGCTGAATTCATTAACAACAAGGATATCAATTAAGCAGCTGCGATAAAAAAACAGAAGCGTTTAAGAGTAGCATTCATATAGAAGCTATATATGTATTTATCGGGAGAACCCTTTTTCAAAAGGGTTTTCCTCAATAAAACACGTAAAAACTTCCATAATAGTGTTATTCTTAGACGCTTTTGTTTTTAGTTACCGAAGATACGTTCCAGGACATTGAGGATAGTTTCTCCGACATTGTGTGAATAGACGATTTCCGCAGCTTTATCGGGACGGTTGGTAATGATATTATCGACTCCGAGTGCTGCCATTTTCTTTATATCATCATTGCGGTCAACGGTCCAGACGAAAATCTTTTTTCCGTTCTGATGAACTGTATTGACAATGCTCTGATTGACAAAAACATAATTCAGGCTTACAGCGTCAATATATTCAAGCCGTGAATATGACGTAGATGCGGCAACATTTGCAGTAAGAGCTGTTTTGATTTTCGGATTAAGCTCCTTGACCCTTTTCAGAGCCGGATATGAAAATGATGTTACATAGCATGAGGATTCAAAATCATATTCCTCTATAAGCTCCACAGCTTTTTCGGCGGCAGCAATATAATTTCCGTGACTTTTTATTTCTATATTCAGAAGTATATCGTTGCCGACAAGTTCAAACACCTCAGAAAGAAGCATTATTTTAGCGTCATCGAACTCTCCTGAGCTGTTGAACCAGCTTCCTGCAGAAAGCTCCTGAAGCTCGGCATAAGTTTTTGAGCTGAGATTGCCTCTGCCGTCAGTGGTACGATTCAGGGTCTTATCGTGAAAAACAACAAGTTCTCCGTCGGAGGTAAGCTGAACATCGAGCTCGATATAATCAGCACCGCTGTCAAGAGCAGCCTCAAAGGCATAGACTGTATTTTCAGGTGCAGCAGCCGAAAATCCACGATGAGCGCTTATCTGAGGGCGCTGTGTTATACCGATATTAAGGCTGACATTGCCTTTGTAAACTGCCTGCATATAGGTCAGATTCAGTACAAAGCCTGTAACAGCAAGGCTGATTATCAATGCCGCCTTTGGTGCAGGTTTCATTTTTTTTCTGTCACGGTCTGGAAGAGTAATTTTCTCATTCGGCTCAAGGTCGCCGAAAAAACGTCCCGTAAGCCAGCACATCAGTGCGGGAGCAGAGAAAAATGCTGAAACTGCGCTGAAAATATTTATTGTATATCCGAGAACCTTAAGTGCTGTACGGAAGGCGGTATCAGGAGCGGAAAAGCCCTTGATAAACAGAACTACAAGGAAGCTTATTGCAAAAGTTGCAGCAACAGTTACCGCAAGGATAAAGAGCGACCATAATAAAAATGAAAGCGCCATTTTCAGCTTTTTTCCGCTGATTTTTTCACGGCTTTTCCTGCTGCATTCAGGGAAGCTGCGGTCGGTCAGTACAAGGTAGTGCAGGGTATAGCAGCGGCTTATGATAACGAAAATAAAAGTGAGCTGAAGGATCAGATATGCCACAGCTGCCGCTTCGCTGCTGACTGATTTGAATATTATACGAAGGACAGGCAGGAGCGGAGCCATGAACATACCCGAAGAAACTGTAAACTGTACCAGCGGCATACACAGCATATAGAGAATAAATTTCGGAATTCCTGCACCGCGGAAAGCCTTTTTGAATGCTTTCAGTCCGGTAAGATACATACCTCCGACAGTGATTTTATAATTTTTGCTGTAGCAGGAAAAGCACGTCGCCAGTCCTGAAAGCTCAACGAACGAGAGAAATGCAACGCAGAATAAAAGTACTGCAAATACCAGCAGTGTCAGAGGGTTTTTAACGTAAACAAGCAGACTTTCGTCTGAAAGATAGCTGATTCCGGCAGCGTTCATGGTCAGCTTGAGAAGCAGCATTATAACAGGTGCGCCTATTGCGACAAGCAGCAGCTTGAAAAGCAGCTCAAATAGCAGAAAATGAGGCAATGCCTGCAAAAAGTTTTTTATAGATTTGAAAAAATTCTTCATATTTAATGTCCCCACGCTTTTCAGCGTTCAATTATATATCCACATTAAATATTATACGATTATAATTCTTTATTGTCAATATCCATTGCGCTGCTGAGGACTTTCTGATTGAAGGAGTTGAAGATTTTGTCGGAATATGGTATAATAATTGGAAGAAGAAACAAGGGCAACACCGCACAAGCTCTGTACGATATTGCCCAAGGAGAGTGAAAAAATGCCTGAAAACAAGATGAAATGGGTCGGTGCATGGGGAAATGCAATCTCTGTGTCGGAACGCCGTCCCGAAAATTATGCGAAAAATCTTACCTTGCGCTACCCTGTGAAGATGATGCTCGGCGGAGAGGCGCTGCGTATAACCCTTGATAATTTCTGCGGAACAGAGGCTGTGGCGCTGACCTGTGCAAATATAGCTGTATCCGTTGGGAATGACGCAATATCGGCAAATTCTGTCAGAAGGCTGACGTTCGGCGGAAATGAAAGTGCTGTTATTGCGGCAGGAGAAAAAATAGTCAGCGATCCTGTTGAATTCCCTGTAAAGCAGGGGGAGGACATTGCAGTAAGCCTTTATTTCAGGGATTTCACCGAAATGCGCTCGGGTGTGCTTATAACAGGTCCGCTTTCAAAGGGATATTTTGCTATAGGAAATCAGACGGAGGAGACTGCTCTTGAGCCTGATACCTCAAAAAGAACGAGCTGGTTCTATTTCCTGAGCGATATCGAGGTTCTGACCGGTAGTGAAAAGCGTGCGGTTATCTGCTTCGGTGATTCAATTACAGCTCAGGCTTGGCCTGATTATCTGATTCAGCGTACGCTTGAAATCGGTGACGGAACAACCTCTGTTGTACGTAAGGCGGCAAGCGGTACACGTATTCTCAGGCAGTACGACAATATCACCTATGATTCATACGGACTGAAGGGCGCTGTGCGTTTTCCGAGGGAGGCACTTGTTTCAGGTGCAGATACGGTGATTATCCAGCATGGCATCAATGATATAATTCATCCCGTAGGCGAGGAGATAAACCGTTTCCGTCCGTGGAGCGATCTGCCGTCGGCTCAGGAGATGATTGACGGTATGCGTATGTACATAGAAACGGCAAGGCGCTATGGACTGAAAACATATCTCGGTACGCTTCTGCCGATTGAGGGCTGGCGTACCTATGCGGAATTCCGTGAGGAGCTCCGCTGTAAGGTCAATGAGTGGATACGTACAACCAATGAGGCTGACGGCTGTATTGATTTTGACCGTGCGGTCTGCAATCCTCAGCGTCCTCAGGCTTTTGCTGAGGGCTTCGACAGCGGCGATCACCTGCATCCGAGTCAGTCGGCTTATATGCGCATGGCGGAGGAAGTGCCGGAAGCTCTGCTGAGGGGATAAACATTGTGCCTGTCCTGTGAGCATATTTGCAGAGAACAGCGTCCACAACTTCCCATATTTATGTTTTATCATCAATTAATAATAGCAAAGCCGTGCTGATTCAATATATCAGCACGGCTTTTTGTATCAGACGTAGGACACGGCTTTGTCGGATTTTTTCTTTTTCTTGTAGATTTTTATAAGGCGCAGCTTCGACCTTATGCCCTTATTTGAAAGAATTCTTGTGATTACTGCCGCAGCGGACAGTGCTCCGAGGATAATTGCTATTGCAGTTATGCCGTCTTCGGAGTAGCTGGAATACTTGTTTATGAAAAAGCTTGTGGATGCATTTGATACTGCGCCCATGATATATCCTATAAAGCCTATAAATCCGGAGAATATGCCTAATTGCTGAGGATTCTGCTTTGAACCGCCGGGAGTGGTCAGTGTGTAGAGGAATATATGGCAGAGAATATACATAACAAGGTGCGGAATCATTCTGATGGGGATATGTACAGCCATATCGAATAACACAAAGGCTACAGCGTCGGCAGCAGCTATGATAATGAATGCAAGGTCGAGCGTGAGTGACATATATGTGTGGATGTCTGAGGTTTTTACGGGGAGGGTTGCAATGAAGGTGTAGTTGGAGGATACGCTGACTGCAATAAATGCTGCAAGAAACATTATCAGCATTATCGAGGCAATCTGACCGCTGAATATAAACCACTGGTCCCTATCATATCTGAACCATGCACCGAAAATGTTTATGACAACTACACTCAGTGTCAGCCACAGACAGGTGCTTTTAATATGAAGAAGCTCATTTAACAACGATACATTTTTGCGGTTAGTTGAATTTTCCATTGATCTGCTCCTTTCTGAGTCGGCTTAACACTGATACCATGCAGTGGATGCGGCTCTCTTTTCAACAATTTTTTTCTGGATTATGATTACAGCCGCACACATACAAATCAGCATTACTATTCCGGGGATTCCTGCAAATACCTTGAATACAGGTAATTCAAGGATTTCCTTGACTGTTTTGGACATTGAAAGAATCCATACTGCTTCAAATGTCAGGAAAAATATAAGAAGAAGATGTCCTCTCGTTTTATCACTGAGCTTTAATACGTTGAAGAAGGTCAGGTATGTAAATACGTTGAATATAACAAAAATCAAGTTCAGCAGACCTGTGCTGACTGCGACAGCCTCAAAGCGCTCATCAACAACGCTCATGATGTTGAGAATCAATATGTGGCATATAGGAAATGTCATTGATGCGAGGTAGGATCTGAATGAAAGCCTGTAAGTATCAAGCTTTGTAATCGGAAGATGCATCATTGCCTCGCTGACTGCAGCACATCCATTAACAGTGCCCCTTGCTTTTTCCTGAGTTTTCGTATCAGTGTTAGGAACGCAGGAGTTAATGGAAAAAAGGGTAATTGCAAAGAAAATCAGCATATATCCGAACATAGATGTGGAGTCGTCCTCGATAAAATCTGCTGAATCAAAGACAGCCCAGCACGTTGAAACGATAAACATGAAAATAATAAGGATAACGTATAGCACGTAAGCCCAGCGGTTGGTATTGCCGATAAGTGCCTTGAAAACCTTATTTGTCCTTTTAACGGAGGAATAGGAGGGGTTATATTTAACCTGTTCTTTTACTTTTCTGCTCATGAATTTTCGCCTCCAAGCTCTACAACTTCATCTCTGTGTCCCCAGATGCTGAATGTGAGGAGGTTTTCGATGTTTGGTGTTCTTACGGAGACATTTTCAAAGCTGTCAAGATATTTTCTTTCGATAAGCGCTTCGAAGTTCTGTGAGCCCTTGCGGATTCCGACGCACTTTTCAGCATTCGAGGAATTGAGTGCAGAGAGCGAACCGCTGATAACTGCATATTTTTCTTCAACCTTGTCGATTTCCATGGATTCGGTGACCTTTCCGCCGTTGAGTACAGTAACGCAATCGGCAATCTTATCGAGGTCGCCTGTGATGTGGGTGGAGAAAAGTACGGATTTATCGCCGCTTTCAACGATTTCCCTGAGGATATCAAGGACTTCGATTCTTGCAATAGGGTCAAGACCGGCGGTAGGCTCGTCGAGAATGAGAAGCTCAGGGTGATGTGCAAGAGTAAGTGCAAGCATTGCCTTTGTCTTCATACCCTTTGAATATTCCGAGAATTTCTTCTTCGGAGGAAGCTTCCACATGGTTGCATATTTTTCAAAAAGAGGCTGGTCCCAGTTCTTGTAAATGTGGGCAAAAGCCTTTGCGTAGTTCTTGATGTTGGAGGTTACCATGAGGTAATCCTCGTCGGCAACGTAGCCGATTTTCTCCTTGCAGGCAATTTCCTCAGTACTGTTATCCATGCCGAAGATTTTAATATTTCCGCCGTTTTTCTCAATTGCGTTAAGGATAAGCTTGATGATAGTAGTTTTGCCTGCACCGTTTTCGCCGACAAGTCCCATTACCATACCCTTCTGAAGCTCAAATGATATGTTATCAAGTCTGAAATCCTCAAATTCCTTTGAGAGGTTTTTTATATCCAATGCCAGATTTTTCATATTTATACTTCCTTTCGTTTTGACTTCAATAATTATTTGTAAACCTCACGTATTACCGTGTCGAGTTTTTCTTTATCGATTCCATGCTCTCTGCAAAGCTCAGCGGACTGCCTTACCTTTGAAATAAGCTCCGCTTCGTGCGATTTCTGAAGCTCCTCAAGCTTATCGAGCTTTATAAATGTACCCTTGCCCGATATGGTATAGACAAGCCCTTCATGCTCAAGGTCGATATATGCACGCTTCGTGGTAATTGCACTGACATTGAGATCCTTGGCAAGCTGTCTCACGCTGGGAAGCATTTCATTATTTTTCAGCTCACCTTCATATATGGCCTTTTTTATACCGTCCTCAATCTGCTCATACATAGGCTTATCGCTTGTATAGCTTATTGTGATATTCATATGTGAACTCCTTTCATTTGATATGCATACCGTGTATATGCTGTATATACAGTATATCACCTATACACACACTTGTCAACCCCTTTTTTCGATTTTTTTCAAAAAAATACCTATTTTTACGAGACGCTTATTGAATTAAAGCGTTTTTATGCTGGATATTAGTTGTTGACAATTTTAAATCAACGTGATATAATAAAAGTGTTTTTAAAGCAAATATCAGGAAAGGAGTCAGTACGATGCTTTGGAAAATGACGAATGTACAGCTTACAAAAGGTTCCATTTTTCCCGCTTATGGGGATAGTGCGCCCTTTTTAAGGTGATTTGTCAAAAGAAAGCTTAAATCTGACTTTTTTCAAATATAACATGCGCATTATCTTCTTAACTGCCCAAATTTAAGTTAAGGAGATTTTTTTATGTTTAAAATCAAAAAGCAAATATCAGGATTGTATACTTCAAGTGTACTTGGCAATCTTTCGCTGACCGGTGCGTGGGTTGCAATACTTGCAGCAAGAGGCTACAGCCTTGTTGAAATCGGCATTGCCGAAACTGTGTTCCATATCACAAGCCTTATTTTTGAAATTCCGTCAGGAGTTCTTGCTGATGTGTTCGGCAGAAAGAAAATGCTTATTGTCAGCACGCTTATGCGTATGATAGGCAACGTCATTATGATAGCTTCAAACAATCTTTTTATGGTTTGTATGTCTATCGCTTTTATGGCGCTAAGCTATAACTTTTCCTCAGGCTCGGGCGATGCACTGGCTTACGACTCGCTTAAGCTTGCAAAACAGGAAAGCAGATTTGAACGCTATGAGTCCAATCAGCTTATTATTTACCGACTTTGCAGCGGTATATCAACGCTCTGTGCAGGCTTTGCACTTGCTATCGGTCACAAGCTTGCTTACAGCACAGACCTTATCACGGGCATAATACAGATTGCTGTTCTTGCCTCGTTGCACGAGGTTTATGCGGCTGCACCTGATAACGGCGTGCCCCTCGGCAGAAGGCTGATTAACTGCTTCAAGGAAAGCTTCGCATTTATAAAGGAAGTAAAAAAAGCTTTCAAACTAATGCTGTGTAACTCATTTGTAGGTGCAATTGATATTCTGCTGTTATTTTTTCTGCAAGCAAAATTGCCTGAAAATGGCATACCCGAATGGGGACTTGGAATTGCGCTCCTGTTTATGGAAATGGGTGGAATTGCAGGGTCAAAGCTGATACTGAAATTGTCGAAAATCAGCTACAATTGGATATTTGCAATTTCAACATCATTTGTGCTGATGGGAGTTGTTGCGGAACATTCGCCGCTTTACTGGGTAATGGCTCTTGGCGGATTTATTTCCGCTCTCGGCGATGACGCATTGCAGGTTCGTACAAACGCTATCCTGCAGGATATGTTTCCGTCAGAACAGCGTGCAACGCTCACCTCGCTGGAGTCGTTCAGCTTTTCAGTCATTATGATAGTGTTGTCACCTCTTGCCGGATTTGTTTTTACATATTGGTAATATGTGAATAATCAGGATTAATATGTTAGTTTCTAAAGCCGTATTCAGTAAAATATTCTGAATGCGGCTTTTGTAGCATAACAAAAAAATCCCCGAACTATATGTCGGATAGTCATATAGAAGTATTATAAAGCCACTTTTGATATCAATGTCAAAAGTGGCTTTGCGTTGCTTGTGTCATTGACTTTTTATGTTGGCTTTGTTATAATAAACTTACAGATGAATAAGAATTTGTAGCAGAGAGGATATGTGTAAATGTACAGCTTTAAGAGAATAGGAATGAATGAAATAGAGGTCATAAAAAAGTTGTTTACAGGTGTATTTAAAATCGAACCATGGAATGATGATTGGTCAAACAAAGAACAGTTGGATTTGTATTTGTCTGACTTGGTAGGACAAAGTAATTCATTGGTATATGGTTTATTCGAAGATGATAAATTGATAGGTATATCTATGG
>JAGBIH010000055.1 GCA_017935095.1 Ruminococcus sp. | reverse complement strand
TGGAGCTTTTCCAGAAATACGGCTGTAATATGCAGTTCGGCGGCGATGACCAGTGGGCAAATATGCTTGGCGGTACAGAGCTTATCCGCCGTAAGCTCGGCAAGGACGCTTATGCAATGACAATCACTCTTCTCCTCAACTCTGAGGGCAAGAAGATGGGTAAGACCGAAAAGGGCGCAGTATGGCTTGACCCTGAAAAGACAACTCCCTACGAGTTCTTCCAGTACTGGAGAAATGTTGCGGACGCTGATGTTATCAAGTGCCTGAAAATGCTCACCTTTGTTCCCGTTGAGGAAATCGAGGAAATGGAAAAGACAATGGAGGGCGCACAGTTCAACGCTGCTAAGGAGCTTCTTGCTTATGAGCTTACAAAGCTTGTTCACGGCGAGGAAGAGGCTGAAAAGGCTAAGGCAGCTGCAAAGGCACTGTTCGGAGGAAGCGGTTCTGATGAGAATATGCCTGTTGCTGAGATTGACTCAGCTGACCTTACAGACGGTTCTATCGGACTTCTCAATCTTCTTGTAAAGGCAGGGCTTGCTCCGTCCGTTTCCGAAGCTCGCAGACTTGTACAGCAGGGCGGAATAACAGTGAATGACGAAAAGATGACAGACGGAAAGGCACAGATTAAGCTTGAGGGCGATGTTATAGTGCGTAAGGGCAAGAAGGCATTCAAAAAGGTTGTAGTAAAATAATCGGCTCACTGTATGCATCAAAAAAGCCTGAGAAGATATAAAAGCTTCTCAGGCTATAATTATATATCCGTATTTTTCCTCAGTCCCGATTTTATCCCTTCCATAATGATTTCACGGGCTTTCAGAGCGTCGTCCTTAGAAGCCGCAGGAGTATCGCTCAGCGGATAGGCTATCCCCATGCTCTCATATTTCGGCTTTGCCATATCATGATAAGGCAGTATATCCAGCGCTTTGAGATTGCTGAGAGTCGAAATATATTCTCCCAGACGGAAAAGCTCGTCTCTGCCGTCGGTAATTCCCGGAACTATAACATGACGTATCCAGACAGGAATTCCAAGCTCACGCAGATGCTCTGCAAACGCAAGAATATCTGAGTTTCCGATGCCTGTCAGCTTTTTGTGGGATATGTCATCAATGTGCTTTATATCAAGCATTACAAGGTCGGTATATTTCAGTGCCTCGTCAATTTTTTCATGAGAATCGGGGTTGTAAACGCCTGCTGAGGTATCCAGACAGGTATGAACTCCCCTTTCCTTTGCAAGCCTGAAAAGCTCCGCAAGGAACTCAGGCTGAGCAAGCGGTTCGCCTCCTGTAGCGGTAATACCGCCTGATTTAAGAAACTCCTTATATGAATCGTATTCCGCCATAAGTTCATCCGCAGTCATTTCAGTACCGCCGTTAAAATCCCATGTATCGGGGTTATGACAGTATCTGCAGCGCAGAGGACACCCCTGAAAGAATACGACAAATCTTACACCCGGACCGTCTACAGTCCCGAAGCTTTCGGTTGAGTGAATGCGTCCTTTAAGCATTTTCTTCCCTCCTGATATAGTCAAGGAGTGCGGCTTTTTCGTTAGGAAGCTCATTATCAATCACAAGCTCCAGCAGCTTATCAAGCGTTTCTCCGATTTTTCTGCCCCTCATTCCAAGCTCAAGCAGGTCATTTCCGTTTACGGCAAGCTGTGAAAGCTTCAGACAGCAGTTTTCCTCGTCGAAACGCCGTGCAATATCAGCAAAGCGTTCAAACTCCGCATTCTCTGCAAGTACAAATTTATTTTTTGCGGAATTATCGGCTTTTTTCAGTTCTAAAAGCAAGAGGAAATTCCGTATGCCAAGCTTTGAAACCATGCGCTTTATCTGACGCTCAGACTGGATTTTATCGCTGTGAAGACCGATAAGTGTGCAGGTCAGGCGGATTGTATTGTTATCGTAGCGCAGACGTGTCATGACTTTATCGGTGATTTCCGCACTTACCTGAGCGTGTCCCTTGAAATGTCCCGTACCGTTTTCATCAAGAGTGAACATAGGCGGCTTTCCGATGTCGTGGAAAAGCATGGCTCTCCTCAGCAGGATTGAATCCTCAGGAGCTGACGCTGCTGCACGTGCAATATGCTCATATACATCATAGCAGTGATATCGGGAGTGCTGCTGAAAATCAAAGCAGGCACGAAGCTCCGGTATAATCTGTGCTATGATTTCACGGTATTTCAGCAGGATTTCCGCACAACAGCTTCCGCCGAGAAGCTTGTCAAGCTCATCACGGATACGCTCCTTCGATACTAAATCAAGACGTGAACGGAGCTTTAAAACAGCTTCGGAGGTCTGCTTTTCGATTTCAAATCCAAGCTGAGATGCGAAACGGACTGCCCTGAGAATACGCAGAGAATCTTCAGTGAATCGCTTTTGCGGCTCACCGACGCATCGGATAACACCTTTTTTTATATCCTCAGCACCGCCGAAGGGGTCACGGAAATTTCCGTTTCTGTCCATTGCAATGGCATTCATAGTAAAGTCTCTGCGAGCGAGGTCAGCCTCAAGCTCGGAAGTGAACTCAACGCTGTCGGGACGGCGTGAATCGGAGTATTCACCGTCTATGCGGTAGGTTGTAATTTCGAAGGCTTCTTTTTCTGAAAAGACCGTCACTGTGCCGTGCCTGAGACCTGTCGGGACAACCTTATACTCTTTGAAAACCCTGATAATCTCCTCCGGACGGGCATTGGTCGTTATATCAATATCGTGGCATTCCCTGCCCATAACTGCGTCTCTCACGCAGCCCCCCACAAGATACGCTTCGTAGCCTGAATCTTCAAGCTCTGCCAGTATTTTTGCGGTATTCTGATTTATATTCATAGCAATTCACCAGCCCTTCTGAAGTGTTTTTGCGGTCTGCGGTTATATATGGTTTTGCAGCTCATCAAAAGCTTAACCGCCCGGACGGTTCCCTTCCCTGCATTCAATTGCGACTCCGTTTTCGTCAAACACTATAAAAAGAAGCACTTCTTCCGATTTCCCCAAAAAACCTTTTTTTGCTTCCTTTATCGTATATCCGCATTTGCAGTTTCTGTATACTCCGTCCTCGTCTGCGGGCGCAAACACACAATCAAAGCTGCCGAATTCGCTTATAATTTCAGAGGATGTCTTTCCGATAAAGTCATCCTCATTATATCCGGACGAGCATCCGACAAGCGTAAATACTATACAGAGATACAAAAAAAGCAATGACACATATTTTTTCATAAAATACAGCCTCCGTCGAAATCTGATTATCAGGCAGCACGATTTCTTATATTATACCACAACAGGCATGCTATTGCAACAAAAAACCTCTGACGCAAAATCATCAGAGGCTTACTGTCACCCTTGCTCAGAATAGATGACATGAAAACGGATATGTAATTAAATTTGGTTTGATAAATTGGAATTTATCTCTCTAATGAATTGTAAAATCTAATTATTTCCTCACACATTTCGTTGCTTTTATAATGATGAATGTAATGCCCGCAATCATAACGAATCAACTTGGCATTTTGAATTGATGCAAATTCTTTCTGTGCATCAGACCAATGTCCTTTTGTTTGCTTCCCATTTGACGAAAACAGTAAGATTGGGCATTTTACATATCCCGTTTTTTCTACAATACCTACATTGCTTAATATTTCTTTAGATTCGTTGATACAGCAGATATTAAAAGCATTTCTCTTCCTCAGAAGTTTGTGTTGCTTAATTTCAAATTTGGTTAAGGAACGATTGCTTAACGGACATAACAATCCCTGCAGTTTATATTTTGTAGCAAACTGCATCAATCTTCTCTTTTTTTCAACCTTTTCATCAGTCCATGCGCTATAAGTCAAAGGTGTACACATATCATTTCCGATTATTGCCATTACATCATCGGGGTACATCTGCACCCATCTCAATGCTTCTATACCAGACATAGAATGTGGCAATAAAATGTATGGCCCATTTTCACCGATAGTTTCCAAAGCTTTCCTTTGTGTTGAAACAATCGTATCTATATCAGCAGGAGAATCAAAGATGTCCGAATATCCGTATCCGAACTTTTCCATTACAATTACTCTGAAGTTTTTTGACAATTTTTCATAAAGGATTTTGAAATCGTATACAGGAGCAACCGTCCCTGAACCTGACATAAGCACAATCTTAGGGGTGCCTATATTTCCTGTCCTGTATATATGAATGCTATGTCCGTCTACATTCACAAGTTCACCGTTGCATTTCAACGTTTTATTCATAATAAAATCCCCTAGTCAAATTCTTATTTTTAGGTCTGACTGACCTCCTGTTACAATATAATTGACGGGTAAAACCTTGCAAGCCAGTAAGGGTTTACACGTACTTGTTACTTAAGCTATAATGAAAGCAGTAATTGGACTGACGGAATCCTCCTTGGGATAAGCGCCCGTAATATAGACTGT
>JAGBIH010000054.1 GCA_017935095.1 Ruminococcus sp. | reverse complement strand
TATATTTATTTTTTGAATGGAGCAATGGCGCAACGGATTGGAAAAATAATTTTGATTTTCCCGCAAAGCCTTATCGTGATATGCCAAACAGATGGTATGCGCACCGAGGTTTCTTAAAGGTATGGAAGGTTATTGAAGATAAACTCGCGCCGTTCATAAAGGATCAACAGATCAGAAAAATTCTGATTGCAGGTTATTCTCACGGCGCCGCACTGGCCCTGTTTTGCCACGAATACTGCAAGTTCAATCGCAGAGATATCGGGGAAAATATTTACGGATATGGCTTCGGATGCCCGCGAGTTGCCTTTGGTTTTCTCAGGAAATCCGTGAAAGAAAGATTCAACGGCTTTTTTGTCATAAGAAATAAAAAAGACATTGTCACCCATGTCCCCCCTGCTCTATTCTTCTATCGCCATGTAGGCAAATTAGTGACGGTCGGAAAAGGAAAATGGAACTGTATAGATGCGCATCGTCCTGAAAATTATATAGAAAGCCTGCAAAATTCATCCGTGTCGCTGCCTTAACCAAAATTGAATATCATTCTCAGGCGGCCGCTACGAAAGCGGCTGTCATTTTATATAACGAAAAGAACCTCACTGCAAATGCATATGCTGTGAGGTTCTTTGTTATCTGCGGTTGACATTTGAGCAGTGCAGTGATATAATTAATAATATAAAGTAAATTATATGAGGTGTAAAATGAATATACTTGTAGTCGGAATGGGACTTATAGGCGGTTCGCTTTGTAAGGCTCTTAAAAAGTATACATATCACACTGTAACAGGCTGTGACAGAAATAAGGATATAGAAATTCAGGCGCTCCGTGAAGCAGCGGTTGACAGGACATTTGACGGCAGTTTTGATGGGTATGATGTCGCTGTAATAGCACTTTTTCCGGAAGCGGCGGAGAAGTTTTTTGCTGAAAATGCAGCAAAAATGGACAAGAAAACACTTGTAACGGATGTCTGTGGAATCAAGGGAGAATTTTCACAGCGAATGAAGAAAACAGCTGAGGAAAATGGTCTGAGGTATCTTGGAATTCATCCTATGGCAGGCAAGGAGTTTGGTGGATACTACAACAGTACGGCTGAGCTTTTCGTCAAGGCAAACTTCATTATTGCACCTTTTGAGGACTCTTCTGCGGATGACGCAAAGATGCTGAGAGAGCTTGCGATTGAGATTGGTGCAGGAAAAATTGTTGAGACAACTCCCGATAATCACGACAAAATGATTGCCTATACGTCGCAGCTTGCACACATTGTATCAAGTGCGTACGTAAAAAGCCCCGAGCTGGGGCTTGAGTGCGGATTCAGCGGAGGAAGCTTTCAGGATATGACCAGAATCGCCACAATGAATGAGAAAATGTGGACGGACCTCTTTATGCAGAACCGTGAGAATCTTATGTTTGAGCTTGATATTCTTATAGAGAATCTGAAAAAGTATAATGAGGCTCTGAAAAACAGTGATTCTGAGAGGCTCAGTGCATTGATTGCTGAAGGCAGGGAGCTGAAGGAGGACAACCTGCGTCACAGAGTAGGTCAGCCTAACTGATATTCAGCGTATAAATCTTTCGAAATCCGGAGGTGGTGCGGTAATCCTGAGTTTGTTGAGGTAACTGAGCGTGGAGCTTTCAGGCAGTGCGAATTGCAGGGAATAGGCGCAGAGAGCCTGTCTGAAAATGCCGTAACGCTTGTTTACAATGTTGTTTCCATATTTTCCGTCACCGAGCAGAGGCGCACCGATGTGGGCGAGGTGAGCACGTATCTGATGAGTGCGTCCCGTGAAAAGTGTTATCTCGGCAAGTGTGAGACCGTCTTTTTCCGCAAGGACACGGTAGCCTGTCTTAATTGGTCTGAAGCAGTCGGACGGGGTATCTGAAATTGTCACGATGTTTTTTTCGTCGTCCTTTTTGTGGAAAGCGGTTATGATGTCGCTTTTTTTAGGCAGGGGAGCTGTAACGATACAGTGATAGATTTTGGTTATTAAGCCGTCACGGATTGCGGAGTTGACTTCTCTTAATGCGGTGGATTTTTTCGCTGCGGTGACAAGTCCGCAGGTGTTTCTGTCGAGACGGCTGCAAAGTGCGGGAGCGAATGAACTTTCCTTTTCGGGAGTGAATTCACCTTTTTTGTACAGATAGTGCTGTATACGACTAATTAGCGTATCGGATGAGCCGCTTCCCTGATGTGAGTCAAGACCGACAGGCTTGTTGACAATGATGATATTATCGTCCTCATAGACAACATCAATTGAGTCGGGAGCGTTGAGGAAGCTCATATCATGTAATTTTACGGCAGAGAGCTCGTCCTTGACGTAGACTGTGACTGTATCTCCTGTACAGATGCGTGCAGAGCCGTCACATCGTTTGCCGTTGATTTTTATGTCTTTTTTGCGCAGGAGCTTATACAGCATACTTTTAGGCAAATCAGGCATTGCTTTTGTAATGAATTTATCTATGCGCTGACCGCTGTCGTTTTCATTAATGATAAATATTTTCATATTTTTCCCTCGTTTTTGTTAAATAATGACAAAACATATTATTATTCTCATAACGTTCATATATTTTTTATGAAGTATTCATATTTCGACCAATTAATATAATAAACTACAAATAAAATATGGTAAAATACACAAAAAGCCTTTCATACTATTGGCTAAGGCTACGAAAATTTGTAAAAATACGTCTTTTTTTTCGTGAAGTATTGATATAAATTAACTATTGTGTTATAATTTAGTAAACTTAGTGAGATTAATTGTAACAAAACTTATATTATTTTACCTTTTTAAGGAGATGATTTTATATGAAGCGGTATGGAAGAATATTTGCAGCCGTTATATCTTGTGTCATGATGAATACGTCAGGTGTGTTGACTTCGTTTGCAGATTATACGGAAGCAGATACAACTGTTTATTCTTATAATAACATAAATAGTTCTGAAAGTAAAGTATCAGAAACAGATTCCTTGCCTGAAACACAGTACAAGCAGTCTGAGGATGTGCCGTTCAACGTATTCAATATTATGGAGGCACATAAGGAGTATGTCGATAATCAGAATCAGCCTTCGATATACCGTAATTCACTTGGAATAGACGTTTCACAATGGCAGGGTTATGTTGACTGGTCGAAAGTAAAAGCAAGCGGAATTGACTATGCTATTATAAGATCCGGCTACGGTAAATGCTCGTGGCAGGAGGATCCATATTTTGATGTGAATATGAAGGGTGCTCAGGAAGCAGGTCTCGACTGTGGTACGTACTGGTACAGTTACGCACTTACAGTTGATGAGGCTATTGAAGAAGCAGAAGCCTGCTATGAAGTAATTAAGGATTATGATTTTACTTATCCTGTGTACTTCGACATTGAAGATCCTTCACAGTCTCATCTTTCAACAGTACAGACCTCCGCTATCATAGAAGCATTCTGCTCAACGCTTCAGTCCAAGGGCTATTATGTCGGACTTTACAGCTATGCAAATCTTCTCAGCACAAAGGTGTTTTCCACAGTTCTTGAGAAATATCCTGTCTGGGTTGCTCATTATGGTGTAGAGGCTCCCGAGTATGCAGGACAGTACGGAATGTGGCAGTATACAAGTACAGGTTGGGTTGATGGTATTAACGGTAATGTTGATATGAATTATTCGTATCTCAATTATCCGTATATCATTTCACCTGATACATATACCGAAGCTCCTGACAATCCTGATGTTCCCGATATAGCTCCTCCCGTTAAGTGGGATCCCGTTGAGGACTCCGTTGCGGAAGGTATCGACGTTTCATTCTGGCAGGGAGACATAGACTGGAATGCTGTAGCAGAATCCGGAGTGGACTATGCAATTATCCGTGCAGGCTACGGAAACCTTGTTTCACAGATTGATACAAAGTTCGTTGAAAACATCAACGGAGCCAAGGCAGCAGGTCTTGACTGTGGAGTATACTGGTACAGCTATGCAGCATCTCCTGAGGATGCTATCCTTGAAGCTCAGGCCTGTTACGAAGTAATCAAGGATTATCAGTTTGAGTATCCTGTTTACTTTGATATAGAAGACCCTGTGTTCGACGGAAAGTCAGCAGAAGAGCTTACAGAAATAACAGATGCATTCTGTTCATATCTTGAATCCATGGGCTATTACGTAGGTATCACAAGCTATTCAAGCTTCCTTAATACAAGACTTGATTCGTCGATTTTTGAAAAATTCGACGTTTGGGTAGCGCACTATGGTGTAAGCAGACCCGATTATTACGGCAATTTCGGTATGTGGCAGTATTCGTCAACAGGAACTGTAAACGGAATCTACACAGCAGTAGACCTCAATCACTGTTATTATGATTATCCTACAATTATGAAGGAAAACTTTATTAACGGTTTTTAAATGAAGAAAAAACATCAGAGCCTATTCCTTTCGGGGAGTAGGCTCTGATTCGGCAGGTGAGAAAATGATTGAATTTATAATCGGACAGGCAGGAAGCGGCAAAACCACGCTCATGCTTGAACGTATTGAAGAAGCTTCAGCAAAAGGGAAAAAGCAGTATATACTTGTTCCTGAGCAGTATTCATATGAATTTGACAAGACTTTGTATTATCGTATCGGAGCAGGGAAGTTCAACGATATTTATTCGCTGAGCTTTACAAGTCTTGCACGTCAGCTTTTCCAGCAGTACGGGGATCCGAACAGAAACGGTGAATATGCCGATGAGCTTACACGCATGATTCTGATATATCAGGCAGTTTCGGCTGTTCAGAAGTCTCCGGAAAACCTCAGCTATTTCCGTAAAAGAAGCTTAGTCAGCGGATTTGCAGAGGACGTACTGAGGGTAATAAATGACATGAAACGTGCAGGCATATCGCCCTCTCAGCTCAGAGATAAAGCTTTTCTGCTTGATAAGCAGCTTATGGATAAGACGCTTGATGTTTCGGCAGTTTACATGGAATATGACAAACTGATGAGTGAATACGGCTTCAAGGATAATCTCGACAATATAAGCGAAGCGGCAGAAATTGCCAATCTTCACAGCTGCTTCAAGGACACATCCGTGTATATTGACGAGTTTGAAAGCTTCACAGGGGATCAGCTGAAAATGCTTCGGGTGATAATTGCCGATGCGGATGATGTGGTTATTGCACTCCGTACCGAGGACGTTAACAGCGGAAAATTCACGCTGTTTGAAACAGTCAACAGGACATACAGCAAAATAGCAGAAATTTGTCGTGAGCTTCACGAGGACATTAAGGTTACGGTCTGTGGATGCAGCTTCCGGTTTGCTCATCCTGATCTTGAATATCTCAGCAGTCATATTATGCGTAATTTCAGATATGCCCCCGAAAGTGCTCCGAATCCCGAAAACATTACGGTATTTGAAGCGAGAGATATGTACAGCGAAGCGGAGTATGTATGTGCAACGGTAAAACGACTCATAAATGGCGGAAATGCTTTGAAATACCGTGATATAGCCATTATATCCAACGACATAGCAGAGTATTCGGATGTGCTCAAGGCAACCTTCGGCAGATATGATATACCGTATTTTCTGAGCGTTGAGAAATCAGTGAGTCACACGCCGATAATGGTGTTTTTCACCTCCCTGCTTGATATTCTTTCGGCAAGGAAGCTTCGTTCGGAACTTGTATTCAGGCTGCTTAAATGCGGTATTCTGGACTATTCGCTGACGGAGGTTTCACTTCTTGAAAACTACTGTTATAAGTGGGGGATTGAGGACTCTATGTGGTATTCGGAGTTTAGTGCTCCGGATGCTGAGCTTGAAAAAATAGAGGGACTTCGCTCTGCAGTTATTGAACCTATCCTCAGACTGAAGAGAAGTGTGAGCAGAAAAATGTCCGCATCTGAGCTTTGCAGACTGCTTTATGACTATCTTGAGGAATGCAGGGCTGAAATGAGCATAGGCAGGCTTATGAGCCGTCTGATAAAGGAGAACCGTGATTATGAAGCTGCTGAGCTGAAGCGTCTCTGGGGCTGTCTTATGGACATTCTTGACAGTCTCAGTGATACTGTG
>JAGBIH010000053.1 GCA_017935095.1 Ruminococcus sp. | reverse complement strand
GCTTCTTTGTACCTACGAAAAGAACCTCGCCGCCCTGTGAAGAAATTTCACGAACGAACATATAAGCTTCTTCAAGCTTCTTTACTGTCTTCTGAAGGTCGATGATGTAGATTCCGTTTCTTTCTGTAAAGATGTACGGAGCCATTTTTGGGTTCCATCTTCTTGTCTGATGTCCGAAGTGAACGCCAGCCTCAAGAAGCTGCTTCATTGATACTACTCCCATGGTGTAGTCCTCCTTAAATTGGTTATTATTTTCCTCCGCCCGACTTAACTTACAGACGACATCATGATAAATGCACCGGTCCGCAAAAGTACAAGCGTGCGAATTGCCTTAATATTATACCATTTTATACAAAATTCTGCAATACTTTTTCAATCGTTTATTTCAACAAACTTTTTAATGATATTTTATGTGAATTTATCGAATATGACACCGCAGACTTTTCAGCACGTTTTATCAGCACAACATCGCTTCCGACTACCTTTATATCAGCACATGGAATCACTACATCATCCTCTTTGCCCAGAATGCCGAAAAGACGAATTCTGCCGTAAATTATCAGAGCAACAACCTCTGATGTATCAAGGTTAAGCTCTACATCATCTATATATCCGAGTCTTTCACCATCTGTAATGTCAATAACCTCTTTACTGCGTAAATCCTCAAGACTGCAAATCATACCGCACCTCCGCATATACATTTATGATAACTATATATGCGAAGGTACACGCTTTTTATTATATGTAAAATAAATTTCACAGACTGCGGTGCAATTGCAGAAATTAATCACACGTAATCACTTTTTCTTTTTCGATAATACAGTTGTTACAATCATAAGTACAACTGCTATTCCTCCGACTATAAATATAGGCATTGCCTGAAAGTCATCACCGGTAACAGGTGGATTTGTCATCAGTGCCATTAATACGTCGTTCATGACTTACCTCCTTTTATCCAAGTGCTTCCATGCACTTATCATAAACTTCATCAAGATCGGCTCCATCAGGATCAAATTCCTCATATTCATAACCACTACCGCTTAATATTTCTCCATCAGGATATGTACCGACAACACCATTCTTTTCAACGGCTACATAGACACAGCTTCCGTTGATACATACGGCAAAGTAATCATAACTATTAAGATTTCCAAAATAATTATGTGCACCTTCATAAACATCCTCAGCGTGTCCGCCCAGTGAATCAGAGCTTTCATCTTCAAAAATCACTTTCTTGCTATCAGAACTGAAAATGTACAAGCCACCAGTGGAAACGCCTTTCACATCCATATCAACAAGAGAAGCATTGAACCCATTTGAAATCGATGATGCAGCGCTGTTTGCCGAAGATATTTCTGATCCTTTTACATAGTCCTTCATCGAATAATAGAGAAATTCAACTTTCCAGTCTTCACCCTTTACCTTGTACATCCGAATTTCTTCCTCATACTCCTCACCGTCTTTCTCAAAGATAAAGGTAACATCCTTGGCATCCTGAATATCAACCGTTACATCAATATCCAGATCATCTAAATCCGAAAAATCACCAAGCTCACCAAATTTCTCCTGTATTTCATCATTAAGTTCATCTTCAATGTTGCCCATCATAGCCTCTGTAAAGGTAACATCATTGTCGTCAATAAATTCAACAAACTCATCGTATAAGGAGTAATATTTCTCCATGTTTTCAATTTCTTTTTCTGATACATCTTCTTTTTTCGCAACGCTTTTTATTTCACTATCTTCTACTTCTTCAAATATGTCATCTAACCAAAAATAAGAAAACTCGACCCTTTCCATTCCTCCGACCATATTTTTGGGGAATATACATTCAAGAAAATCTGAATTTTCACCTTCGACAATACTTTCAACCATTTTCTCCCAAGTTCCGATAAGTTCCTTATCGCTTACTTTTGAGGAGTTATCCTCATCCTTTCCACAAGCTGTAAAGGAACATACAGCCATCATCAGCGCAGAAATCAGTGCTATTGCTTTTTTCATATCCGTAGCCTCCAGATTAATAATTTTATTACATCATATTGCTTTTGTAAAATTTATCCAAGTGCTTCCATGCACTTATCATAAACTTCATCAAGATCGGCTCCCTTAGTGTCAAATTTTTCAAAATCACAGCTTCCGCCTTCATATTTGCTTATGATCTGACCGGAAGGAAAAGTTCCGATAACACCGTCTGTTTCAACAGCTGCATATATGCAGCTTCCGTTGATACATACCGCAAAGTACTCATTTTCATTGAGTCTTTCAAAATACTTTTCCGCATCCTTATAAACTTCCTCAGCGTTTCCGCCCAGTGAATCAGCGCTTTCATCTTCAAGAATTACTTTCCCGCTGTCTGAGCTGAAAATATACAGACCTTTCGTGTAAACACCCTCAACATCCATATCACAAACAGAAGCCATAAATGCTTTTGAAATCGTTGATGCAGTACTGTTTGCCACAGCGAGGTCTACAATCTCCTTATCGCTATCCTTTGAGGAGTTATCCTCATCCTTTCCACAAGCTGTAAAGGAACATACAGCCATCATCAGCGCAGAAATCAGTGCTATTGCTTTTTTCATATCCGTAGCCTCCAGATTAATAATTTTTTACATTATATCACTTATGTCATTTTTTGTCAACAAAAGCCCCTGCTTATGCAGAGGCTTTGCCGTAATTTAAAATCTGAAATCTCTCTGACCATTCTTGATTGCTTCGAGATTTTTCAATGCTATTTCCTTTACCTTAGGATTGGTTACATTTTCTATTTCACGCTCTATAAGCGCCTCACCGACAGCCTTTGTCTCGGGACGTGCATAGTCCTCAAGGTACTCCTGAAGCGTCATGAGCGCATTTGGATGGCAGCAGTTCTGAATCTGTCCTATCTTGCAGAGTGACATAAAACGGTCACCTGTTCTGCCCTCACGATAGCAGGCTGTACAGAATGACGGAATATATCCGCCGTCCATAAGCCATTTTACAACCTCGTCAAGAGAACGCTGGTCAGATACATCAAACTGCTCTGTATCGTGAGGTCTTTCATCCTCAGAATAGCCTGCATATCCGCCGACTGATGTTCTTGAACCGCCTGAAATCTGCGATACACCAAGACCCAGAACCTTTTCACGGCAGCTTTCGTTTTCACGTGTTGAGATTATCATTCCTGTATACGGTACTGCAATTCTGATACAAGCAATTATCTTTGCAAATGTATCATCATCAATACTGTTGTCAAAAACATTCGGGTCTATATCAGAAGCTTTTTTCACTCTCGGAACACTGATAGTATGAGGTCCCACTCCATGAACCGCCTCAAGGTGTTCAGCGTGCATAAGAAGACCGGCAAATTCATATTTGTACATATCAAGTCCGAACAGAACACCAAGTCCTACGTCGTCAATACCGCCGTCCATAGCTCTGTCCATAGCCTCAGTGTGATAAGCATAGTTATGCTTCGGACCTGCCGGATGAAGCTTCTCATAGCTTTCCTTATGGTATGTCTCCTGAAAGAGTATATATGTACCAATTCCTGCATCCTTGAGCTTGCGGTAATTTTCAACGGTTGTTGCAGCGATATTTACGTTTACACGTCTGATATCTCCGTTTTTATGCTTTATCGAATATATTGTCTTTATACATTCAAGTATATATTCTATCGGGTTATTTACAGGATCCTCGCCTGATTCGATTGCAAGTCTCTTATGACCCATATCCTGAAGCGCAATTACCTCCTGACGAACCTCCTCCTGTGTCAGCTTCTTTCTCGGAATCTCCTTGTTCTGATAATGATAAGGACAGTAAACACACTGATTCACACAATAATTTGATAAGTAGAGCGGTGCGAACATTACAATTCTGTTGCCGTAAAACGCCTGCTTGATCTCACGGGCAAGCTCATACATTCTTTCAGTCATTTCAGGAATATCACAAGCAAGCAGAACACTTGCCTCACGATGAGTAAGTCCGGCACATTCAACACCTCTGCCTGTTTTCTTTGGAGCTGCCTTTTCAAGAATCTGCTCAATAAGCTCTCTGTTATGCTTATTCTGCTCCGCATATTCAAGCGTTTCAAGTATTTCCTCGTGATTGATGAACTCCTCAGCTTTAAGTGATTTTACATTATACATATTCTATACCTCATTTCTTTGATATTGCTGCTTTTACCGAAACTCCCGAAAGCTGTCCGAGACGTCCGGTGAAACGGCTTATAACGTCAGGCTCTGCATCAAGAGCTACTGATATAAGTGAAACACCTCGTTCTCTGTACGGAATACCCATACGGCCGATAATTATTTCACTGAATTCGTGGAGTACCTTGTTAACTTCAACCGCAGCGGACTGTTCATCAATAACAATCGCTGCAACAGCTATTCTTTTATTTTCCATTTTTCCTCCGATTACGGGCATAAAAAATCCGTCTGGGAACAGACGGACAGAATCGCATAATATATAACTATGTTACTGCTATCCGATAACAAGGAATTTTCCCCGCTGCCCGAAAACAATCCAGATTTAAAAGTCGGCATCAGAATTAATCCTGCTGTCCACTTATATATATATTACCATAGTATTCCATACTTGTCAATACTTTTCTCTTTTCACTTTTATATTCTCAAAAAGCCGATAAGTCAACATGACCTATCGGCTTTTGCGCAGCTTTATTACCGCAATTTATTCATATATCATTGCGGATAATATCATCAGGAGTTTCTCTCTTTACCGCAATTCTGGATTCACCCTTATTGACAAATACTACAGCAGGGCGGCAGATTCTGTTATAATTAGATGACATTGAATAGTTGTATGCACCTGTTGCACACACTGCAAGTATGTCTCCGGACTCTGCGTGCTGAAGCGGCATATTTTCTCCTATAAGGTCTCCGCTCTCACAGCATTTTCCGGCAATAGTAACTTTTTCGGTACGCTCCTCCGCTGCCTTGTTTGCAATTACAGCCTCATATTCAGACTTATAAAGAGCATATCTCGGATTATCACACATACCGCCGTCAACTGATATATATGTTCTGATATCAGGAATTTCCTTGCGTGCACCCACTGTATAAAGAGTTGTTCCGGCAGGTGCAGCGATTGAACGTCCCGGCTCAATGAAAATAAACGGCTGTTCAACGCCAAGCTCCGCACAGGTACTCTTTACAACCTTGGAAACCCTCTCCATATATGTCTCAAAAGGAGCTGGATCATGCTCATTGAGGTACTTGATTCCGAATCCTCCGCCGAGGTTAAGTCCCTTGATTTCGTAATTCAGCTCTTTTTTGATCTGCGCTATAAGATTAAGCATTACCTTAGCAGCTTCTTCAAAAGGTGCAATATCAAAAATCTGTGAGCCAATGTGGCAGTGAAGACCCATAAGCTCGACGTTTCCGCACGAGATTGCCTGCTTTGCAGCTTCAAACGCTTCGCCTGTTTCAAGTGCAAAGCCGAATTTGCTGTCAATCTGACCGGTCTTTACAAAATCATGAGTGTGTGCATCAATACCGGGTTTGATACGCAGCATGATATGCTGTTTTACGCCCTTTTCCTCTGCAATTTTTTCAAGGCGCTCAAGCTCGCTGATGTTGTCAACGATTATATGTCCTACGCCACAGTCAACAGCATAGCAAAGCTCCTCGTTTGTTTTGTTATTTCCGTGAAAACCAATCTTTTTAACGTCAACACCTGCTTTTACTGCAGTATACAGCTCACCTATAGATACCGCATCAAGACCTATGCCCTCGCTCTGAATAATCCTGCACATTTCAAGGCAGGAAAACGCCTTGCTTGCATAGCAGACAAGTCCCTGACCGTCATAATACTTTTCTATACTGTCTCTGAAACGACTGCAGGCGCTTCTTACTACCTGCTCATCCATAACATAAAGCGGAGTGCCGTACTGCTGAGCAAGCTCAACTGCGTCAATTCCGCCTATTGTAAGGTGTCCGTTTTCGTTTATGTTCAAATTATCCGATACAAACATTTTTTTACATCCTTTCCGTATACTTACTCCTCGTCATCTGACGCTATGTCCTCTACAATCTGTCTCAGCTCCTCTACTCCCTCAAAGGTCATAGAGGAAAAAGGTATAATATGCATATCATCAAAATACGGGATTTCGTCCCTGAAAGCTTCCATACGCTTTTCACGCTCAGTTTTTTTGAGCTTGTCAGCCTTTGTGAATACAAGCACAAACGGCATTTCTGTATCAATCAGATAGTTTATCATGTGAATATCATCAGCTGTAGGCTTGTGACGCATATCAACAAGCATAAATACAAGCCGTATATCACGATCAGAGCTGAGGTATCCCTCTATAAGCCCTGACCATCGGTCTTTTTCGGATTTTGATACCTTTGCGTAGCCGTATCCCGGCAGGTCAACAAAGTAAATATTCTCAAGTCCATAAAAGTTAATAGTTGCCGTCTTTCCCGGAACAGAGCTGACTCTCGCAAGATTCTTTCTGTTGAACAGCTTGTTTATTAGCGTGGATTTTCCTACATTTGAATGACCTGCAAAAGCAATTTCTATCCGCTCAGACGGGGGTATCTGTGAGAATTTTCCGTAAGAGGCTGTAAATTCGGCTTTATTATAATTGAGCTTCATGTGGAAATCCTCCTTTTACTTTTTCTGTATCAGAGCTGTATCAAGTACATCTGTAAGCTTGTCAGCAAAGATGAATTCAATAGCATCCTTTACAACGTCGTCTGCCTCTTCAAGGTCAGGCTTGTTTGCTATCGGAATAACTACAGTTTTTATGTCAGCCTTATAAGCTGCCATTGTCTTTTCACGCAGTCCGCCTATAGGGAGAACCTTTCCGTGAAGCGTTATTTCTCCTGTCATTGCAACGTCAGCACGTACCGGTATTCCTGAAAGTGCCGATATAAGTGCAGTTGTCATTGTTACGCCTGCTGACGGACCATCCTTCGGTACCGCACCCTCAGGAGCATGAATGTGTATATCGTTTTCCTTATAGAATTCAGGGTTTATTCCATATTTATCAGCAACACTTCTTACATAGCTTACCGCAATCTTTGCACTTTCCTTCATAACATCGCCGAGTGAGCCTGTGACCTCAATCTTACCTGTTCCCTTCATTACAAGAACTTCAAGAGGCATAATGACTCCTCCGACAGACGTCCATGCAAGTCCGTTTACAACTCCCACCTGATTTTCCTTCGATGAATAATCAGTCAGATATTTCTGTGTACCGAGAAGCTCTTTAAGGTTGTTACTCTTCACAGTAACTCTCTTCACTTCGCCGCCTGCAATTCTTTTTGCTGTCTTACGGCAGACTGAAGCAATTCTTCTTTCAAGAGTACGTACTCCGGCTTCTTTTGTATAGAATTGTATGATATCGTGGATTGCAGCGTCGTCAATTCTAAGCTGCGATGCCTTCAGTCCGTGTTCCTTCAGCTGCTTCGGAACAAGATGCTCCTTAGCAATGTGGAATTTTTCCTCAGCGGTATAGCTCGGAAGCTCAATAACCTCCATTCGGTCAAGAAGCGGTCCGGGAATAGCTGATACATTATTTGCAGTTGTAATGAATACTGCCTTGCTTAAATCAAACGGAACCTCTATGAAATGGTCACGGAAGGCATTATTCTGCTCACCGTCAAGAACCTCAAGCATTGCTGAGGAAGGGTCACCTTTAATGTCACTGCAAAGCTTATCAATTTCGTCAAAAAGAATAAGCGGATTTGCTGAGCCTGCCTGCTGGAGTGCAGTTATAATACGTCCCGGCATAGCTCCGACATAAGTTTTTCTGTGACCTCTGATATCTGCTTCGTCACGGACGCCTCCAAGGGAAACTCTTGCATATTTTCGTCCCATAGCCTTTGCGATAGACTTTGCAATTGATGTTTTTCCGATTCCCGGAGGTCCGGCAAGACAGATAATCTGTCCCTTTATTTCAGGATTAAGCATATGTACTGCAAGGAATTCAAGAATACGCTCCTTGACCTTCTTCAGACCATAGTGCTCCTTTTCAAGTACTGCCTCTGCCTTATCGAGTGAG
>JAGBIH010000052.1 GCA_017935095.1 Ruminococcus sp. | reverse complement strand
ATGGACGCACCTCTGGTGCACCAGTTGTCACGCCAGTGGCACAGCTGGGCAGCTAAGTGCGGATCGGATAAACGCTGAAGGCATCTAAGCGTGAAGCCGTCCTTAAGATAAGATATCCCTTCGTAAGAGTAAGACCTCTCATAGACTATGAGTTTGATAGGCCTGATGTGTAAGCGTGGTGACACGTTCAGCTTGCAGGTACTAATCGGTCGAGGGCTTTTCCTTTTTCTTCATGTTTGTTCTCTCTCGTTTACATTACGCTTTATTCGTTTTTTGGTTTTAGTCGGTGTTTATGGCGCAGAGGTCACACCCGTTCCCTTTCCGAACACGGAAGTTAAGCTCTGCTGCGAAGACGATACTTGGTTGGCAACGACCCGGGAAATTATTTCAATGCCGACACTCTTTACTCTGTCCAATAGGACAGGGTTTTTTATTTATACAGAGAATAACCGTTTGCGGAGGATTTTTTCACACTTTCAATCTGTTCATCTATTATGTCGGGATTTTCTATCCACTCCTGTTTGCCGGCAGCACCGGCCCATGTATCCTCTTTACCGAGTTTATAAGCGGCGAGTCCGATAACAAGTGACACAGAGCTATTCTTTACGATGTTTTCCCATTCACGAAGTGTAGGTTCAAACGGACACGTCTCGTTTTTAAAACCAAAATAGAGCTGAGGAACTATATAATCACAGTAGCCTGATTCGCCGCCCCAAAGTCTGACGTCGGCATATTGAGTTGTGTAATTACTGTTTATATTTCCCTGCGGACTTATTCCGAACAGCATTCTACTATCATAAGCTTTTACAGTATCATATATAGCTTTTACGAGACGAGTGCAGTTTTCTGTACGCCATGCTGTCAGATTTGTATCACCGCTTGCTTCAAATGCTTCTTTATCAAAATCCTCTGCTGTTGTAGGGTAGAAATAATCGTCGATATGTATGCCGTCCACGTTGTAATTATTCAGGATTTCGTTGACGCATTGGCTTACAAGTTTTATCGTTTCGTCGTAAGCAGGATTCAGATACCAACGGCCATTGACGATTTTTACAGAATTGTTTTCTGTATCATTTGTCCACGTTTTGATTATAAATGTATCAGGAAGCTGCTTCATTTCTTCAACTGTCTGACAGCGCAGCGGATTTATCCATGCGTGAGCTGAAAGACTGAGCTTATGAGCTTCCTCAAGCATAATTTGTAAAGGGTCATATTCTCCGTCAAGAAATGAGCCTTTTGGAAAGATTTCAGAGCGATAATATGCATCGCCGAAAGGGTGAACGTGCAGATAAACAGTATTTACGCCATCTGTTTTTGCGTCTGTAAGTTTTTTACGTATTATACTACGAAATTCTTCCTCTGATTTTCCAGACATATATTCATCATAGTAAGTGTAGGGTATCCATAAGCCTGTATGATATGAATAATTCAGGGGATTATAAGCCTGTGTATTATTTATATAAAGGTGCTCTATTTCCTGTACATATCTTGTAGGGAGCTGTTTTTTTGTTTTCGTTTCCGATTCTGTTTTGCTGTTTGTGCAGGATGTGACGAACATGGTCAATACTGCTGCAAGTAATATTGTTTTTTTCATATTTACCTCCTGTGCTTATTATCTATCCCGATATAATCATACTATTCATAAGTATAATTAATATTCCTTTTTTCTTGACAAGATTAACAGGTTATGATATAATAATTATTGTTGTAAAGCAAATGCAGATATGGTGGAATGGCAGACACAGCAGACTCAAAATCTGCCGTAGCAATACGTGTGGGTTCAAGTCCCACTATCTGCACCATTGTTAAAATTAAGCCGAGGTTTTGCCTCGGTTTTATTTTTGGCATTACTGGTAATAATTTATGAAAAATTCTTGCAATTTGTACAGAGATGTGCTATTATATGATAAAGGAGGATATCCTGATGAAAGATATATTTTCAGTTATTTTTATGAACTTCTGGGGCTATGACCTCATTATATTTATTGCAGCAGTTATAACGGCTATAGTATACTACTATCTGAATCTATCGTCGGACAAGCTCTATAAAAAAATGCATCTTACTGTATTTGTACCTGACGGAGGCGCTTCGAGAAAAGAAGCGGACAGCGATATTTCAGAATTGCGTGAAACAGATATCGTCACAATGAGAAACCAGACGGGCAGACAGTATTCGATTTTTGTCAATCTTACAGGAATTTTTCCGCTTCTGGGAATACTCGGTACGGTTATTTCGCTTCTCGGACTTGTTGCTGATTCGACAAATGTAACAGGTAATTTCTACGGAGCACTTACCTCAACCTTCTGGGGACTGGTTTTTGCGATTATCTTCAAATTCCTCGACGGCATTATCTCAGCAAAAATTGAGGATAATGAAAAAAGTGTTGCTTTATATCTTGAGAGAAATTCCTCAGCCGCCAGAGCTCCGCAGCCTGTTTACAGACGAATCGGTATGCCTGAAAGGGAAGCTGATATTACATATGAGCAGAGTGAACGCACTGAATCTGAGGCAGCTGACAGCAGTTCTTCTGAAAATAAGAGGAACAAATCTGATGATTATTCCGTCTATGAATTGCTGAATTCCCTCAGCTCAGGAGATGAAAAGTTATGAACCGTAGAAACAAGGGAATAGCTATTGAGCTTACGGCACTTCTTGACGTTATTCTGATTATGCTGTTCTGGGTTATGATGAATGTTCAGGACAACAGTGATGCGGTAAAGGCTGAAGCTGAAAGCAAGACCGCAGCTGTTCAGCAGGAGCTTGAGGAAACTCAGAAAAAACTTGACTCTATTCGTGAGGAAACTGATGCGGAGATTGCAAGAATCTGGCAGATGGCTCAGAATGCAGATAAAAATGCAGCAGCAAATCAGCAGGCACTTTATGGCTACGAGCAGGGAATGCTTGTGACAATGAATATCAGATATGAATCAAACGGAGAGCTTATTATATATAATTATAATGAGCGGCTGGGAGAAGCCTCGCTTTTCTCGGAGGATGGTATTTACAATGGTATGATAGCTGCTCTTGAAAAAGCCGGACTCAGCAAGGACAATGTGATTTTATGCGCACTTGTCTATGACGGAAATAAGACTCTTTACAAGGATTTAAAGAAGGTCAGGGAAGCGACGGACAGGATCAGCGAAGTCTATAAAAGCTTTTATTGCACTTATATCAATACAGCAAGATAAAAAGGAGGAATAAAAATATGCATGAAAAACATCACGGGGAAAGACCTGAGAAACACAAGGAAAAAAGAAGGGGTAAAAAGAGAGGCAGACTTTTGCTGCTTCTTATACTTTTTATAATGCTTGTGATTCTCTGGATGTTAAATCATTTCAAATTCGGCTTCGGCGGCGACGGTGACGGCGGAAAAAAAGGCTCCGAATCAACAACGGCCTCACAGCAGCAGACAACAGAGGATGAAGACACAGTAAAAACTGTTGAAGTGAAGGTATCAGGAGACAAATATTATATTGACGGCAGCGAGTCGGAATTTGATTCTATAATACCAAGTCTTGTTACAGATGAAAGCATTGTAGTAGCTATCATTGATGATGATGCATCGGTCAATGCAATGGAGGCGCTGCACAAAGTCCTCAAAGAAAATAAGATTGATTTTTCAGAAAGCTTCTACACTGAAGATGTGACTCAAAAAACTGAATAAAAAATACGCTCTCCTATGTATGAAAAAGGAGAGCGTTTATTTTATCAATACAAAATTTCAAAGCCTTGCGGAAGTAAACTGAATCAAGCCTTAAACATCAAGGACTAAGGAAGCAGATGAGTATAATCAAAATTATCGAGTCTTGCCTCAAATTCTTCAATCGGCAGAGGCTTGTCGAAGTAAAAGCCCTGAGCGAAGTTACATGAATTCTCTTTAAGTATTTCGATTTGTTCAGGTGTTTCAACGCCCTCAGCAATACACTCAAGCCCCATAGCCTGAGCCATGGCTACAACATATTTGAACATAACAGTCTTCTGATGATTGTTATCATCTTCATTGGAGGGAAGCAGACTCTTATCGAGCTTAAGCACATTCCAGGGGATTTCCTTTATCAGATTCAGTGAGGAATGACCTATACCGAAATCGTCCACAGAGGTAGAAATACCTGCATTCTGAAGCCCCTTGATAGCACGCTTCAGATTTTTGAATTCTAAGCTGTTGGTAGTTTCGGTGAGCTCAATCTCTATGTATTCATGCGGAACATTATTACGGTCAATAATATCAAGAATCTGTTCCAGCAAAGATAAATCAGAAAGATGGCGTCTTGAGAAATTGACAGATACCTTTACAACATTTTTGCCTGTATCAAGCCAATGTCTTATATGCTTGCATACCTGATCAAGCATATAGAAATCGAGTCTGCATATATCCATTCCGTGTTCAAGAATCGGTATGAAATCAGCGGGCAGAATGAGTTTTTCGTCATGCTTCCATCGGCACAGCGCTTCTGCACCTGCGAGACGGTATCCGTCAAGGGAGATTTTAGGCTGATAGTAGACAAGAAATTCATTGTGTTCAATGGCATATGGAAATACTGAAGAAATAGCCATGTTACGCTTATTGAATTCAGACAGTTCTTCGTCAAAGAAAACGATGTTTTTTCTTCCTGATCTTCTTGCGGTATGCAAAGCGAGGCTGACCCTGTCCATAACATCTGTTGAAGCAGGGAGGTTTTCGTCATCAGGGATTACATAAATACCTGCGGATGCGGAGATAAATACGTTATTGTTATCAATAGGAATATTTGTACCCTTTAATAATTTGATAATATTATCCAGCTTTTCCTGTTTCAGAACCATTGAGAAATTGTCGCTGCCGATACGGCATATAATCTCGTTTTCATCAAGCATATCCTTCAGCATATCAACAAACTTCTGCATGACAATTGTAGCGTTTCTGCGTCCGACCTGTCGGTTGACGATAGAAAAACGTCTAAGGTTAAAATAAACAACGGCATAACCGGATATTCTGGATTCTTCACATAGCTGATTGAAGAATCGCAGGAAGAACTTCATATTATGGATATTCAGGTCCTGATCAAAAAAGGTAAGGCGTTCCGCAACCTTGACAGCACGGCTTCTGCCATTGAAAACGAAAATCATATTGAGTATAAGCAGGATTTTTTTACGCTCATCCTCAGACCATTCCTCAGCGCCGTTCCTTAACCACGCAGTATAAACAGCCACATTAATCTCGGTAGTGATATTTCTCTGAGAGATGAACTTGCTTTCATCATAGTTTCCGCAGTCATAGTAGCAGGTTGTTTCATCCTTATCAAGAAGCTCAGCAGTGATATTGTCATAGAATGAAACTTCAATTTTTCCGATTCTGAGTATATCGCATAGATCGTCAACTGCTGCACTGACATCAGGGGTTATTGTATCGGGCATAGTTCGCATAATGTTAAGAAATTTTTCAAATGCTATTAAATAATCATCAGTACACATTTTGTCTTCCTCCACACAGGAACAACACATCATCTTTATGAAATACACCACATAGCCTGTCTGAAGGCATAAACAAAAAATCTGACCTTATATTTTCTGTGTAAATTTTGTGGGGTATTGTTTCATAAAATCTGGTTTATGGTTATATCTACACACTTTAATAATATCACACAAAAATGTACCAATAAACAACTATTTATTAATTTTACGTAAATTTATAAAAATATTATGTTGAATCGCAGGATAATTTATGCTGATTGCTCGCTCAATAAAATTCTTGACAATCTTATGCGTCTGTGTTATAATTAAATAGCTTAAAGGGAAATTATTCTTGTATAAACAGCAGCTTTTTTAGTGCTGATTGTATAAGCTTATAAATTGAACCGTGCTTAATATGATTAAGCGACGGTTTTTTGTTTATCGGAGGTTAAAACGATGAAGTGTATCAATGTCAGGACAAGTCATCCTTATGATGTACTTATTGAACGAGGCGGAATTAAAAAATGCGGAGAATATATCTCGGCAATTACATCTTCAAGAAAAGCTGCAATAATTACAGACGATATAGTAGGTGGACTCTATGCTGAAACAGTCCTTGAATCAATGAAAGAGAGCGGCTTTGAGTGTTCAGTTTTCACCTTTTCTAACGGAGAGCAGTCAAAATGTCTTTCTACCTTCGGCGATATACTTGACTTCCTCTGCGAAAGTGCAATTACAAGAAGCGATATCATTATTGCTCTCGGTGGCGGAGTAGTCGGCGATATTACAGGTTTTGCTGCCGCTTCATACCTGAGGGGAGTAGAATTCGTCCAGATTCCGACAACTCTTCTTTCACAGATAGATTCATCGGTAGGCGGAAAAACTGCAATCGACATAAAGGGCGGCAAAAATCTTGTGGGAGCGTTCAAGCAGCCTGCACTTGTAATCTGCGACAGCGATACACTGAAAACACTTACGCCGGAAATTCTCTCCGACGGTATGGCAGAGGCAATAAAATACGGAATGATACGTGATGAAAAACTGTTTGAGCTTATTGAGTCGCACAATCTTGATACTATTGACGAGGTAATGGACGAGCTTGTGTACACCTGTATCGACATCAAGCGTGACGTTGTTGAGCATGATGAATTTGATAAGGGCGAGCGGATGATTCTTAATTTCGGACATACACTCGGTCATGCGCTGGAGGGCTGGCATAATTATACTGATTATACTCACGGAATGGGAGTAGCTGCGGGAATGTGCATGATAACAGAGAGGCTTGCGTCGGCAGAGCTTGCGGAGCGCCTGAAAAAATGTACGGAAGCATACAGGCTGCCAACAGGCACGGATATTCCGATGAGTGAGCTGCTGCCGTACTGTTCAAAGGACAAGAAGCGTGAATCCGGCAATTTAAGCTATATTATCTGCAATGAAATCGGCAAGGCAGAAATCGTGAAAGTAACTGTCGGGGAATTCTCCCGTCTTATGGAGGGATAAAAAATGGATATCAGTATAAAGCCGTCGGTTCTCAGAGGCAAACTCAGCATACCTTCATCAAAAAGCTGTGCCCACAGAGCAATAATCTGCGCAGCTCTTGCAGAGGGAGAATCCACTATCAGCGGCGTTAGTATGTCCAAGGATATAGAGGCTACAATCGGAGCTATGACTGCACTTGGTGCATGTTTTGATGTCAGCGGAGATGTAATAAAGGTAAGGGGAATAACAGACGATGTAAAAAATGCCGTTATTGACTGCAATGAAAGCGGCTCAACACTGAGATTTGTCATTCCTATTGCTGCGGCACTCGGTGCTGACGCAGAGTTTATCGGCAGAGGCAGACTCCCACAGCGCCCGATTGATATATACAAGCGTGAATTGGGCAGAAACGGAGTGAAGTTTCTGACAGAAGAAATGCCGTATAAAATCACAGGGCAGCTTAACGGCGGTGTGTATGAAATCGAGGGTGATGTTTCATCACAGTTTGTAACGGGACTTATTTTCGCACTGCCGCTGCTTGAGGCTGACTCGGAAATTGTCCTTACATCACATCTTGAATCACGTCCGTATGTTGATATTACTATAGACATTCTGCGCAGATTCGGCATTACCGTTGACGAGACCGAAAAGGGTTTTCATATTGCAGGAGGTCAGAAATATACTCCTCACGATGAAAAAATTGAGGGTGACTATTCACAGGCGGCATTTTTCTTTGTCGCAAATGCTCTCGGTTCACAGGTCGAGCTGGAAAATCTCAATGAAAACAGTGTTCAGGGAGACAGAAAAATCCTTGAAATAATCAGTGAAATGTGCTATAATGGCAGTATCGGAAGCTATAAAGCCGATTGCTCTGATATTCCCGACCTTGTCCCGATTCTGGCAGTTCTTGGAGCCTACGGCAGCGGAGAATCGGTGATTTATAATGCCAGAAGACTGAAAATTAAGGAAAGTGACCGACTTGAAACAACTGCCGCACTTCTTAATAATCTTGGCGGCGATGTTGAAATTACTGATGACGGACTCATTATCCGTCCCGTAAGAACAATGCACGGCGGAATCGTTGACAGCTTCGGCGATCATAGAATCGTTATGGCTGCTGCAATTGCGGCGCTCAGAATTGACGGGGAAGTCATTATAAAGGGCGCTCAGGCGGCTGAAAAATCATATCCCGATTTCTTTAAGGACTATATTAATCTCGGAGGTAAGGCAAATGTCATCGATCTGGAATAATAGAATTTCTGTCTCAATATTCGGCGAGGCTCAGGGTCCTGCAATTGGTGTGACTATTGACAATCTTCCTCCGGGAGAATATATTGACGCTGATGAGCTCGTACGTTTTATGGCAAGAAGAAATTCTGCAATTTCAGGCGAGATTTCACAGCGCAGACGAAATGCTGTTCCGCATATAATGTCAGGAATTTATAACGACCGTACTACAGGTGCACCTCTTTGTGCATTTATTCATAATGAGGAAACGTCTGCACCGCAGCATTCCGGTATTGACAGACTTGCCCGACAAGGACACGCTGATTATACGGGTGCAGTTCGTTACAGAGGCTTCAATGATGTGAGAGACAGCGGTCATTTTTCTGAACGTCTTACTATACCGCTGTGCTTTGCAGGAGCAATATGCGGTCAGATACTTGAAAGACGAGGAATCTATACAGGTGCACATATTGCAAGAATCCATAATATAAAGGACAATCCGTTCGACCCTGTGAATGTTTCAAGGGACGCCGTTCTAAGCGTAAGACGGAAGAATTTTCCGGTAATAAACGACCGCAAGGGATGGCTTATGACTGAGGATATCAACAAGGCTGGTGAGGCAGGGGAGTCGCTGGGCGGAGTAATCGAATGTGTCTCAGTGAATGTTCCCGCAGGTATCGGTTCACCTGTTTTTGACGGTCTGGAGAACAATATTGCTCAGCTGATTTTCGGAATTCCGGGAGTTATGGGAATTGAATTCGGAGCAGGCTTTTTGTCCTCAAAAATGGTGGGCAGTCAGAGTGATGATGATTTTTATGTAAACGAGCATGGCCATGTGCTCACCAGAACCAACAATCACGGAGGAATTCTCGGCGGTATTTCTACAGGAATGCCGATAATGCTCAATGTAGCGTTCAAGCCCTCGCCTCCGGCGTCAAATCAGCAGGAAAATACAGCGGCTCATGTTCCGTGCAGTGTACCAAGACTTGTACCTTGTGTTGAAGCAGCTGTGAATATTGCATTGCTTTCTCATATGCTTGATTATCCGAATTTTTGTTAAGGTGATACTATGCAGGATGAAAATATAATGAAAATGGCGGAGCGTGCCGATACTGAAATAAAGGACGTTCCGACGCTGAATATTCTTTTATGCTTTCTTCTGAACAAGATTGCAAAGCCTGTAGAGGTTGAGCATTTGTATGACATTGCTATCGGTACAGGGGTTGTGAATTATTTCTACTATCAGGACTCCGTTGATTATCTTATAAAAAACGGACTTGTTTCACTTGAAAAGAACCGCAGCGGAATCGACTGTTATGTTATTGAAGAAAAAGGCAGAGAGTGTGCAAGAAGGCTGAAGGCTTATGCACCGAAGTCCTACAGGGACAAGCTTATGCTTGCGGCAATGAGATATTTTGCACGTCTGAAGTATGAGCAGGAAATCAAAATTGAGTACATTCCGATTGAAAACGGCTACTATACTCATGTACGCTGTCTGGATATTGACTGCGACCTTATGGATCTTAAGCTTTATGCGCCTGACCTTACTCAGGCAAAGCTTATCGGTGAGAAAATCATGC
Organism: Ruminococcus sp.; assembly: GCA_017935095.1. Classification (GTDB taxonomy): domain Bacteria; phylum Bacillota; class Clostridia; order Oscillospirales; family Ruminococcaceae; genus Ruminococcus. Next base: position 16,997 of record JAGBIH010000052.1, on the reverse strand, counting down.
TGAATCCTGCCGGATTTTACGGCAAGGTAGTTGAGCTTGCACTTTCAAATGAAGAGCCGCCATACGACCTGAGTGATAATTGAATAAAAAAGCACCTGTGAAAACAGGTGCTTTTAATATTTATACAATGCTCAGAACACTGATTTTTTTATCATATTAAGCTCGTCAACAGAAATGCAGTTCGGGAAACTACTGTGCTTCATAACCGAGATTATTTCGTCGATTTCCGCCCATACAACCTCAGACACTTCAGAAGTGTTCAGCTGCAGCTTGTCAATATCGACATTCTCTCGGCAGAGATAAACAGCACACAGCTCGTTATCCTTTATATTATCTGTGGTTAAGGAATGATTTCTTAATCCTATCAGCTCAAGCTTGTTGCCCTTTATGGTAAGACCAAGCTCTTCCTGAAGCTCTCTGACAGCAGATTTACGGAATTCATCGCCCTGAGATACATGGCCTGCGGCAGAAACATCATAGCAATCAGGATTGATATCTTTTTCATGTGCTCTTTTCTGCATAAGCACGAAAACTCCCATATCCCTGCGTTTGATAAGCCAGATATGTACGGTCGGATGGAGATCGCCGTCTCTGTGGATAAGTGTACGGGGCTTACTTGCGCCGGTCATTCTTGATTTTTCATCTATCAGATTGAGAAATTCATCCTCTTTAAGCTCTGTTTTTATATTATTATTTTTTTCAGCACAGAGAGTAAAGCAGTCAACAGCCTCGTTTACTGTTTCATTTACGATATCCTCGTCTGAGATATAAAGCATGAGCTTCATCGGTTCAGCGACATTCATAAGAAAGCCGCTGAGGCTGTCCTTATCGGAAATACAGTCAGCCCCGAGTTTTTCGGAGATTTCGCTGTAGATTTTTTTTGAGTCGGCAAGCTTATTCAGAAAAAATTCAATAGTATCCATTTCAAGCTCCATATGCACTGCAAAGCACGCATCCGTTTTTAACGGAAAACGGTTCCGTAATTTTTTATTTTCAACCTTGTAATTATATACCTATCGGATAAACTTGTCAATATCTTTTGAATTTTTTCTCTTTTTCACAAAATTTAATGCTGGATATTGGTGTATTATCGTGTAGTTTGCATCTTTTTAAGTCGGGGCAGGATATATTGTACAAATGACAGCGGCAATATGACAGTTCTTGACCTGAGCGGAAGGACGCTTGAAACCTATTCTGAGTTCGGAGTTGTATCATATCCGGTTGTTATGGGCGACATACTTTTCTTAAATGATGAAAACGGTAAATTAGTTATGTTGCATGATGAATAAAGCCAAAGGCGGTCGGATTTCTCCGACCGCCTTTGACGTTAGGGTGGTTTATATGAAAAGTGAAGATGGCTTGATTATAGAATGTCATCAGTACTTTGCTGTGTGGGGATTTCCTGACGATTTCGGTCTGGACGCTCACCACGTCCTCCGCCGAATCCGCCTCCCTGCATACCGCCGTGACCGCCTCCGCCCATCATGCTTTGGGTGCCGATGAATGAAGTAACATTATCTGCGGTAAAGCTTCCTACCTCAGTACCGTCGTTGTTATAGCCGCCTGTTTCGCAGAGTCCGTATTTTTCTGCGGAGGAAGTTGAACCTCCTGTATACAGAGTATAGGTCCCGCCGCTTTTTATGTCGGGAGAGCTGATAACAATGCTGCTGAAGTTTTTCTCGGGAGCGAAGCTGATGACCTCATTTCCGCTGCTGTCTGTAACAGTTACAAGAGTTCCGCCGCTGAGCGGACTGCTGAGATTAGCGGAAACTGAATTCTGAGTCGAGCTGCTGTCGGGATATTCAGCCATACCTGAGCTTCCTGCTGCAATGAGCAGACCGCCTGTAACGGTAATCTGATTGTTTCCGTCGAGAGCGCCGTTGCCGTTATTTGTGGGGCCGTTTACAATGACAGTACCGCCGCTTATAAGCATATTGCCATTGGAATCAAGACCGTCGCCGTCGGAATTTACATAAACAGTACCGCCGCTTATATTCAGCTGAGCGTTGGCAGAATAAGTTCCCATAGCGCCCTGAGCAGTACCGTCGCTTGCGTTGAAGGCATCGTCGGAGGAATTCACCTCAAGAGTGCCGCCGCTGACATTAATAACAGCAGCCTCGATACCCTCATACGATTTTGTTATTACAGTGTTTGAACTGCCGCTGATATCAATCTGAGAATCGGAATGGACAGCGTCGCCGCCTGCCTCAATAGTCAGTGAACCGCCTGAGATTATGAGATTTATATTTGAATGCAGAGCATCGTCTGTAGAGTTGATATTGAATGTACCTCCTGATATATTGACCTCTGTACCGCCCTTGATACCCTTTATACTCACGGAGCTTTCAGAAGAGGCTGAGCTGTCGGGAGTTACAGAATCTGACGGGAATCTGCCATTCATATCGGGGGTGAAGTTTTCATCAGGGGCAAAGCCGCCGAAATTACCGCCGTCCGGTGGAATCATACCGTCCGGAGGAATCATAGCATCTGGGGGAGTCATAGCATTTGGTGGCATCATACCTTCAAGGTCAGATTTACCGCCGTGCATACCGCCGTGACCGCCGCCGAAGCCGCCCATGCCTCCGAAATTATCTTCGGGAGTCTGAACAGCATTGGAGCTTCCTCCGCCTGAGGTAATGTCGAAATTACCGCCTGACGCAAGAAAAACTGTTTCAGCCTGAATTCCGTCCTGCTGAGCTGTAATATTGAAGCTTCCGTCCTCAACATAGATGAAGCCCATGCCTGTATCCTGAGTATTTGTGGATTTGATACCGTCCTGACCGGCATTTACAGTAATATTGCCGCCTGCCGCCGCAACGTAGTCCTTACCCTTGATACCGTCACCGACAGAATCAATATTAAGATTGCCGCCTGTAATTACGATATCGTCCTTACAGCGGATACCGTCATTGTAATTACCTTTTACGCTGAGTGAGCCTGTACCGTTGATTGTAAGGCTGTCCTCGCTGAAAATAGCTGCGTCAGGCTCGTCGGCAGTATCATCAGCATAGCTGTAGGAGGTACCGTCCGAGACTGTGTTCTGACTGCCCTCAGCAAGGGTGATGAAGGTTTTGTCAGCGTTGATTGTATAGATAGCAGAGGAATTGCTGCAGCTTATCGAGGCATTATCAAGGACGAGCTGAACCTTTGCCTTGTCGGCATCAATGATAATCTGACCGTCGTTTAGAGTGCCTGTGATGCGGTAAATACCTTCTTCGCTGACAGTGATTATTGTACCTTCTGCTTTGACACCTGAGCCGTTGATTTGTACGGAGTCGCCGTTAAGGGCGATTTCGGCTGTAACGGAATCATAATCGGGCTTCAGGTCTCTGTCGGAGAAAATACCGTCAGTTACAACCTGTTCGCCTGAAAGCGTATTTGAAGGCAGCTCTGTGGCAGCTTCTGTAGCTTCAGTATTTTCTGTTTCAGCGGAGACAGTTGTGTCGGGTATCTGTGATGATTCTGATGAATCGGAGTCCTTGCTGCTGCAGCCTGTTACGAATGCTGAAAACGCAATGGCTGCTGTCAGGAAACCTAAGGCTTTTTTCTTTGCATTAAAATGTTTCATTTAATATACCGCTTTCTTAAGTTCCCAATTCCATATTTTATCTCTATGGCAGTATTATAAACGTCTGATATGTATATTCTGTGATATTTTTTTGAAATAAAAGAAAAAATGTACAGAATACCGGTCTGAATTTCAGTGCTTACGAATGAAGCGTTCTGAGTTTTTAGCAGTGAAGCGGTATTATACACAAGAAAACAATGCGGATATTGTCAATGTTTCTGATTATTTGCATCTTCCTTGATTTATAGCGGTAAATATGATATAATTATAAGATAAAGTATGCAGTTTGTGCAGTTGATTTTGTGAATCGGAGGAGTTAATATGGCTGATATCAAGTCCATAATAGCGGAAATAAAACAGCCCCTGTGGCATAACTGGTATATTACGGGAGAAGTCGGCTCAGGTGCTTCAAGCGTTGTATACAGAATAGAGGCAAAAAGAGAAAACAGAACAGATGTATCGGCACTCAAGGTCGAGCCGATTACACTTGATGATGTGCTTTATCTTGACGATAAAAAGAAAGCTGATTATCTTGAGAAAAAGCGTCAGGCAGCAGTGAATGAGACAGGAATCATGTATAAGCTGAGAAAATGTCCGTATATCGTAGGCTATGAGGATGAGGACATCCGTAAGCTTGAAAATACCGAAGGCTATGTTCTGCTTATCCGTATGGAATATCTTGAATGCCTTCAGACTCAGGTCAAAGAGGGCAGATTTGACCGCTCAGAGAGCAATGTTCTGAAGCTTGCATATGAAATAGGCAGCGGAATCAAGGCTGCTCACGATATAGGCGTAATTCACCGTGACGTGAAGCCTGCCAATTTCTTTGTGTCGGCTGAGGACGGTACATATAAGCTCGGTGATTTCAATATTTCAAAGACCTCAGCCTCCGCACGTTCCTTTGCAGGTACAGAGGGCTATATAGCTCCTGAAATCTACAGGGCAAAGAGGAGCGTCGAGAATGTCTATACCAAGCAGGCGGATATTTATTCATTCGGAATCTGCCTTTATCAGCTGATGAATGACTATTGCTTCCCATTTGAGGATAACTGCCTTGCCGATGAGGCTATCGACCGCAGAATGAGCGGTGAGCCTCTGCCTGTGCCTAAGAATGCTTCTCAGGAATTCGGAAGAATCATACTCAAAGCGTGCGCCTATGAGCTGAATGACAGATATACAACTATTGACGAAATGCTTGCGGATATCAGCGCTTTAAGATACAGCGGAGCAGCTTCTGTACAGCAGTCGTATAATGCTTCAGGCATCAATAATCCTTTTGTACAGAACAGCATGAATCAGGGCTCCTTCAATAACGGAAGTCTGAATAATCCTTTTAATCAGAACAGTATGAATCAGGGCTCTTTCAGTAAAGGCAGCTCTGTCAGACGTGACTCACTGCGCAATAATCCCTCAGATTACGGAACTGCTTATGCAGATGATACAGTGTATTCCAATGATGATGCTCCCGTTTCAGTCCACGAGGAAAAGCCGCCAAAGAAAAAGAGCAAGCTTCCTGTTGTGCTTGCGGTTCTCACCGTACTCCTGATAGGCGGAGGTGCAGCAGGTGCATTCATATTCTTCGGAAAAGACAAGGACGACAAGAAGGCTGCTTCTCATCACGAAGATGCAGTGGAGTATGACGGCCATTACTATAAGTTCTTTGACAAGGCTCTTTCATGGAAGGACGCTGAGGCTTACTGCGTTGAGCAGGGCGGACATCTTGCTTCAGTCAACAGCAAGGGCGAGCAGAACTTTTTGGTGAATCTTACGGAAAATGAGCCTGTTGATAATATATGGATAGGCGGCTATCGGCTCCAGGATGATAAGGATACATGGTACTGGACTGACGGCTCTGATTTTGACTATACAAACTGGGACTCATGGGAAAATTATGACGGCGATATCATGAGTCAGCCTGATAACTATCTGGAGCAGGAATATTATATCAGATATTCAAATGATGACTTTGACTATTTTGACTGGTATGCAAACAAGGGCGGATGGCTTGATACCAGGAATAACGGTGACAGCGACGCACCTGTTGATTATTACGGCTTTGTTTGTGAATGGGAGTAAGCTTTATGGACGGAAAAACAATATACTACAAGCCGCTGCCGCCTAAACCTGCAACGCTGCTGATACTTGAACCCGGAGCCAGCGTAAGGGTAATGACTCTGGACGGCGATATGTGTATCGGCAGAGAGGTAAACGGCGCAACGGCAGATATAAGAATTAATTCGTGTATCGTTTCGAGAAATCACGGCGAGTTCATTTTCTCTGACGACGCCTATTACTATAAGGATAACGGCAGTCTTAACGGTACATATTATAACGGCGTTATGCTGGAAAAGATAAATGAGCGTGGTTCAAGAGCTGTCAGACTGAATGACGGAGATGTTCTCAGAATAGACAGGAAAAATCTTGATAAACCACATCCTGAGGCGGTTGTGGTAATTTTCAGCACAACCTTTAATACCGATGAACAGTGGAACCGCTATTCTCTTACAGGTCAGACTGATGTTCATATCGGAAGAAATATCAATACAGGAATTGCCCTGACCGACTTTATGGTTTCGAGAAATCATGCGTTGCTGACAGTTCAGCCGGACGGACGCTGGAAAATAACTGACTGCGACAGTAAAAACGGCGTTGCAGTAAACAGGAATGTAATCGACGATGAGCAGCTGCTTAATCTGTTTGACGTCATCAGGATAGCCAATACAACACTTATTTTTCTTGGTGACGAAATAGTATACAATACTGTCAATACCAAAACGCAGAAGCAGAATTACGATAGCCGTGCAGTTGTAATGAATGTAGGAATCAACGAGGTAAAGGTGCGCAAGCATGGCTCGCTTTCCAGAAAGACACTTCTGAGGAATATATACCTTGATATTGAATCAGGAGATTTTATTCTTATTCTCGGCGGCTCAGGAGCAGGAAAAACTACATTTCTCCGTGCACTGCTCGGTCAATACCGTGCAAACGGAAAAATCATGCTCGGAGGAATGGACCTTTACAAGAATTTCAGGATGCTCAAGCATAAAATCGGTATCGTTGAGCAGTTTTCAAGCACAAGAGATAACGATACGGTCTATCATACAATCGAGGACGCTGCACTCTCAAAGCTTGCCGGAGACTATTCAAACGAAGAAATCAGACAGCGTGTTGAGGATATAATCAAGCGCATGATGCTTACAAGCCTCAGAAATAACCTCATCAGGAACCTCAGCGGCGGACAGAAAAAGCGTGTTGAGGTTGCAATTCAGGCTATCGGTGATCAGGAAATATTCATCCTTGATGAGCCTGATTCGGGAATGGATTTTGCAAGCCGTGTTGACCTTATGGAAAACCTCAGATCCTGTACGGAAAGCGGCGGTGTTGTTTCAGTAATTTCACATTCTCCCGATGATGCCGCACATATGTTTACAAAGGTCATAGTCCTTGCAAAAAGCCAGTCTGACGAGGTCGGACATCTTGCCTATTACGGCGATGTACAGAATGCACTGAGCTTCTTTGGCGTAAACAAGCTGAGTGAAATCGTAATGGAAATCAATTATGAGGGCGGTAAGGGCAGAGCAGACGAGTTTATTCAGAAATTTGAGAGAACAAGGAGAGGCTGAGCATGACTAAAAGAATTCAGCAGACTAAAATCTATATCAGAAAAAATTTCAGACTGTTCATGAACCAGAAGGACTGGAAATTTATACTTATTGCAGCAGTAATTTCATTCCTTGTGTGCTCGATAGTGGGCGAGAATATGTTCGAGACATATGAGGATACCAAATCGGGATTTTTTGCAATAATATCTGCGGCAATCTGGATAGGCATATTCAATTCTATCCAGAGGATATGCAAGGAGCATAATACCATTACCAGTGAGTATCGTTCGGGACTTCATATAAGCTCGTATATCCTTTCGCACGTAATATTCGATTTCTTCATATGCCTGATACAGTCGGTTATTCTCATGATAATCTGCTGCGTGTTTATTGATTTTCCGTCGGACGGCATAATTACAGTAGCAATTCCGGAATACTTCATCACCCTTTTCCTCGTAATCTGGGGTGCTGACATAATGGGTATCATGATATCGTCAGTTGCGTCAACCCCGAATGTTGCAATGACAGCAATGCCGTTTGTGCTCATTCTTCAGCTCGTAATGAGCGGAGTACTGTTCGTTCTGGAGGGCTGGTCGGAGACTGTTGCAAATATAACATTCAGCAAGTGGGGAATGTCGGCTCTCGGAAGTATTGCCGACCTCAATGACGAGGGACTTCCGCTTAAAATGAGTCTTGTTTTCCCGGAGGTCTGCCGTCTTGAGGAGGAAGCTGCGTATGAAGCAGCTGCGTCCAATCTGATCGGAGCATGGCTGATGATTATGCTGATTTCCGTAGTGTGCGTAATAATCAGTATAATCAGCCTCAAATTCCGCAACAGAGGCGCATAATGGAGGCAGCATGGGCAGTATGATGAATTTCATCCATAAGCTTACGGGGAAAAATGCTCCCGGAAAACAGTGCATCTCAGTCAGTGTTGCAACGAATGTCGGCAGCATAAGAGAGGTCAACGAGGATAATTTTTACGCAGACCGTATTGGTGTGCGCAGACTTGAAAGCTCCGCAGAAAACAGGCTTTTCAAGCATTCTGACCGCTATGTGTTTGCGGTGTGCGACGGCATGGGCGGTGAGGCGTTCGGCGATACAGCGTCGGAAATTGCAGTTTCTGCGCTCTCGGAATATGCTGTGAGGCTGAAAAAAACAGAGCCTGAAGGGCTGCCGGAGCTTGTGAACGAGTATGCTTCTGAGGCTAATAACCGTATCTGTAAAATGGTTGACGACAGAAAGGCAAGTCTCAGCGGAAGCACGCTTGCAATGGTATGTACTGTCGGAAAGCTTGCGTATATCTTCAATATCGGCGACAGCAGGGTGTATTATTACTGCGGAGGAAAACTCACTCAGGTTACTGAGGACCAGACTCTTGCCGTCAAGAAGCTGAAAGCCAATATCTATACTGAGGAGGAGGCTAAACTCAGCGAGGACGCTCATAAGCTGACCTCATTTCTCGGTGTTGACAGCAGGGGAATCGGCTTGAAAGCCCTCCGCTATGAGCCTGTAGACCTTGAAAAAGGACTTGTTCTGATATGCAGCGACGGTCTGACTGATATGTGCGGCGATGAAGAAATTGCGGAGCTCCTGAGCATGAATGACGAATGCAGCGCAGGTCTGCTTGCAGACAGAGCGTGCCGTAACGGCGGACATGACAACGTAACGTGTATAGTTATAAAAGCATTATAATTAAAGGGACAGTAATAGGGGAGCGCTCTTACAGAAGTTTGTACGTATAATTATTGAGGAAAACCCTTTTGAAAAAGGGTTCTTCCTCAAACTCCTTTCCTAAAACTTTCAGTTTTAATTTCAGCCCCATAGGGTGCATATCATTTTATTGAGAAGTTTTATTTTTCTCTTGATATGCACCCTATGGGGCTGAAATTAGCATTAAAAGTCTTTGGAAGGGGGTACGGGGGAGAACCTTTCTTCAGAAAGGTTTCCACCGATAAATACATATAAAGCTTCTATATGAATACTACCCTTATTACCGTCCCTTTAATTATATTTTTTTCAGAACATGGCGGTTTAATCCCAGCTTGGCTCATCGCCAGCGGAAAGGTCGGCGTAGTATCTGAGGATTTTTGACGCATCGGAGGCGTCTGTTTTACCGTTTCCGTCAATATCGGCAGCGGCAATCTGCTTGGGAGTGAAGCATGGTTCATTACCCGAAGATAATTCCGCATACTCAGAAAGCACCATAGAAGCGTCAATTGCGGAAACCTTTCCGTCATCGTTTACATCGCCCAGAGTTGCGGTTTCAAAGTGAAACAGCACCTTTTTTTCAGTATCGGTTACAGAGAATGTGTCCCATGATTTACCTGTATACTCCTCATCAGCTTCAATAGTGTATTTATAAGTTACATAGGAATCAGGATTATCATTGCCGTCGGGGACTGTAATTCTGTCCATGAACGGTTCAGGCGAGGCGGTTGAATTACTCTTGCTGAGTGAAATGCTCAGATTATAAAAACGATAATCGTCAGCGGTATTGTCCCTGCCTTCTATATCAAAGCTGTATTCAAATCCTCCTGTGCACTCGGTAACGTAATACGGTTCACCTACACCTTCCGGAGAGTCGAAGGTAATCTCAACATGAGCTTCAACATCATCAGGCAGGTCTATTACGATAGTACCGTTAACGTCATTTTTATTGAAATACTCGAATACCGGCTGCTGACTTTCTGCTGCATAAGCTGAACCTGCCGGCATTACGAATAACATTGCAGCCATTACTGCTGCTGCCGTTTTGCTGAACTTCATATTTCTCATTTCTCCTTATTCTGTTTATTTGCAACAGCCCGTCCATCTGAGCTGATAGCCGTTATAATTATATCATCTGCTTCAAGAGCGTCTGATTTCGGGATATAAAGCGAAAATCCGTTATCACTTGATTCTCCCTCGCAACCCAGAAGCTTATCCTCAAAGCAATTGAACGCTTCGTATGACGTATCGCCGACGGTCACAACAATGCGTGTGCTGTCACTGCTGAAAAAGTCATCGGGCAGAGCGCCGAATATATGCGAATACTGACCGTTTTCCTCAATTTTCACAGTCACGCCTTCACCTGTATGGAGCTGCGGCTTGATACCGTCCGTATCAGTCTGCGGTGCAGGCATAACGGGAGCATATTTCTGTAAATTCCCGATGTTACGCTCAACTATTTCAAGAATTACCGATTTTCCCGCAGCTGTATCAAGACGATACGGCACAGAACGGGAAAATTCAGCCGAGCCGAACGACTCCGCCATATATGGCAGAATAGCCTCGCCGTAGGAATCACGGAACATAAGAAGCGAACCGTCCTTTTCTGCACACACGGTTTTGATATTTATATCGTCCAGTGCTCTGAAGCGTCCCTGATAGCTGTAGGTGTATTCATAATCGTTGTAGACCTGAGTATCTTTAGCGTCCTCAGCAGGGTAAATCATTGCTGCAAGGTCGCCGAGACGGTCATTTCTTGTAAACCACCCCGTACCTGCCGGACAGCTTTCTTTTCCGAGCATATCCATGAGTGTAACATGACCCACATACGCTCCGAGATTATTCCAGTGAGTATCTGTCTTGTGATAAAGCGGAATGCTTGCGGTTGCGTCCATAAGAGCAGCCTTCATATCGCACCAGTACGGAGTGCCTTCAAGAGTCTCGGAAAGCATTTCATAGTTGTCCTTATTATCAGCTTCAACGTAGTTGAAGGGCATGTATTCAGGGTATACCGAGCTTTTATTCGGAGCTACGGTAAATATGAATTTTGCGCCGTTCTGCTCACAGTATCGGTTTACAAGCTCAATATTATTGCAGATATTATTTATTCCTCTGCGGCTGAGCGTATTTATATTCAGGAAATCGTCAGCTGTATCGCCGTAGTAAAGCCAGCCGTCCTTTCCGACTATTACATCGGAATTAGGGGAGGTTCCCAGAAGCGCTGCCTTTATACGTCCGTCAGCTGTTACAAGCTGCTGACGTAATGCAAAGTGCTCTGAAAAATACGTTTCGAACTGAGAAAAGAAATCGAAATTGAGCTTTCCGTCCTCAGTTTTAATAGACGGGACATCGGCAAGGTCACGCTTTTCCTTATCGGAATCGCCTTTGAAAAAGGGCATAAGTGCCGAAGGGACAAGGCATATTCCGACAAAAGCAGCCGCATAAAGTCTGTATAGTAAATTCTTATTCATACTGCCGTCCTCCTAAAATCTGAAATAGATGAACGGATTGTAGCTTGCCGATGAAAGCGTGATAATGCACACCATAAGCAGCACAAGCGAAATTCCATATGAGCACGCTTCTCCTGCTGCAAGAGCCTTTGTTGACCTGATTCTGCTGCGGAGGGTCTGCATAACAGGCATTGAAAAAATGATTGCCATTGCCAGCATTACAAGGAACATAGGTGTAAGCTGCTGCATGAGCATTGCTGTTTTTTCGCTGCTGCCGTTTGTCGGATTGAACATTTTACCGATAAAGCCGCAGGCATCCGAAAGACTTTCTGCCCTGAAGAATACAAAAGCGATAATTGTCACGAAAACAGCATAAATATGTCTGAACGGTCTGAACCATTTTTCAGTATTGATGAGCTTATAAGATTCAAGCATCATAAACAGACCGTTAAGCAGTCCCCAGACGATGAAATTCAGGCTTGCGCCGTGCCATAGTCCTGTACAGAAAAAGACGATAAGCTTGTTGACGGCAGTTCTTACCTTTCCCTTGCGGTTGCCTCCGAGCGGAATATAGAGATACTCCTTGAACCATGTGGAAACGGAAATATGCCATCTGCGCCAGAATTCCTGCATACTCTGGGAAATATACGGATAATTGAAATTTTCCTTGAAGGTAAAGCCGAACATTGCTCCCAGACCTATTGCCATATCGCTGTAGCCGCTGAAATCAAAATAAATCTGGAAAAGGTATGAAACTGCACCCAGCCATGCAAGCGGCATGGAAAGCTCAGCGGTATCAAGAGAGTACACATAATCAGCTGCAAGAGCCATTGTATTGGCTATCAGGAGCTTTTTTGAAAGTCCTGTAATAAAGCGTTTTATTCCGACGGCAGTTTTTTCTGGAGTTATACTGCGGCGGTCAATCTGGTCTGCGAAGTCGTAATACTTGACAATCGGACCTGCAACAAGCTGCGGAAAGAAGGTTATGTAAAGAGCGAGCTTATACGGATTGCGCTGAATATATTTCGGCTCCTTGTAGGCGTCGATAACATAGGACATTGCCTGAAAGGTATAGAAGGAAATTCCTATCGGCAGTGCAATTTTAGGTACCGCAACGCTTACAAACGGAAGCTTGTTCAGCATTTCTGCGCCAAAGCCTGCGTACTTGAATATACCCAGCATTAACAGGTTTGCCGCAACGCTTACCGCAAGAACAGTTTTGCGTGATTTGTTTCTGCTCTGCATAGCAAGACCGAAGAAGTAGTTCATGACAATCGAAATCAGCATGAGGATTACAGCCTTTGGCTCGCCGTAGGTATAGAATGCTATACTGAAAATGAGCAGAAGTACATTTTTTGCGGTAACAGTCGGAATAAGCCTGTAAAGTATGTATACCGCTGTTAAAAATATAAACAGGAATACGGGACTGCTGAAAACCAAAACAGCTCCTCCTTAAACAAGTGAATAGTAATCAATCATTGAAACGGTATCACCGTTGTAGAAAATATAAAGGCCGTGATTTTCGGAACCATAGAGAACCTCGTTTGTTCCGCCGTTGCCCTTTCCGTATGCAGCCTCTACTTCGGCACGTGAGCTTCCGACATATATTCCCTTAGGAGTGGAATATCCGCCTGATATGGTAATATCGTAGACAATTTCACTTCCGCCGTCAATATAGCAGTAAATGTCAAGACCGTTATAGCGGTAGATTTTCTGGTCAGCGCCGTTTGAAAGACAGCCCGGAGCCGCTTCGGTGAACACAGGTTCTCCGAGAGCTGAGATAAGTCCGCTTACATCGCTGAGAAGTGAGGTGCCCATGAAATTGAGGTCGCTGCTGCTGAATGAACCTGTCTGCACCTGCTGAACAGGCTCTGTAGTTGTCTGTTCAGGCTCGGTAGTTACCGGTGCTGCTGTAGTAGTTCCTGAGGTTTCGTCCGGATTATCCTCTTCGGGGGCTGTGGTAGTTGTGGCTGAAGGCTCCTCCTCAGTTACAGTTGTGGTTTCTGTACTTTTAGTTGTAGTCTCGGAAGCTGCTTCGGTTGACGTAGTCTCTGCTGCCGCCTCTGAAGCGCTTGTTGTTTTGCTGTTTATATCAAGAGCAACCGAATCGTCAACCTTATCACCGCAGGATACTGCTGTTGCTGTACAGATTGCCGCTGCGGCAAGTAATGCTGTTATTTTTTCTTTCATATTTATTTCTCCTTATTTATTGTAGTCGGGATAAACGTACTGCTTGAAGGTGTAATTCTGTGCCTGAAGGAACTCAAATGTTACATTCTTATAGCCGTTGCAGGTATCATAGTTTGTCCACACACCGTTGACTTTTATCTGATTCCAGTAATGGTCACCTGTGCCTCGTCCTGTACCGTAAACAATTCTTGATTCATAGCCTGCATTCTGGAAGAGAACGTCGGTGACTGCGGCGAAGTAGTAGCATACTACAAATTTATTGTCCAGAGCATAGTTTGCAAAGTGTGACCAGCCGATAGACTCTATCTGAGCAAGTGTTTTTGTTGACTCAATCAATTTATATTTATTCTTGCTTGTTACGTAATTATAGATAGCATCTGCGCTTTTGCCTATCGAGGCAATAACATTCTGCGCACGCTTCTGTACTGCTGAGGGAGCCTTTGCGATTCCGTCCGCACCGATTACATAGCCGTCAAGAACAGTGAATGTATCAAGCTTGCCGTTTCTGGTGCTGAAATGGTACTTGTTTCCGTCAATATCCTGCCAGCCTGTTAGCATAATGCCGTCAGCACCGAAGTAATACTTGCCGTCATCGAGAGTAATCCAGCCTGTCTGCATGATACCCTTTTCATTAAGGTAGTATTTATTTCCTTCGATAATCTGTCTGCCTGTGAGCATTATTCCGTCCTGACCGAAGTAGTATGTGCCGTCGTCAAGAGTCACCCAGCCTGTCTGCATAACGCCGTTTTCAGCGATATAGTACTTATTTCCTTCGATAATCTGTCTGCCTGTGAGCATTTTTCCATTATTATCAAAATAGTACTTTTCATCGTTGATTGTCTGCCAGCCTGTGAGCATAATACCGTCCTCGCCGAAGCAGTATGTACCGTCGTCAAAGGCAACAAGACCTGTCTGCATAGCGCCGTTTTCGTCGAAGGAATACTTGTTTCCTTCGATAATCTGTCTGCCTGTGAGCATTATTCCGTCCTGACCGAAGTAATACTTTTTGCTGTCGATTTCCTGCCAGCTGAGAAGGGCGGCACCGTCCTCACCGAAGTAATATGTGCCGTTGTCGAGGGTAAGCCAGCCTGTCTGATAGCTGCCGTTATTGTTGAAGTAATAGAGCTTGCTCTCAATTGACTGCAGACCTGTCTGCATAACGCCGTTATCGTCAAAAAGATAATTCACACCGTCTATATTGACAATTCCTGTATTTTTTCCTGATTCGGCAGTTACATAGTACCAGCTTCCGCTTTCCTCAAACAAGCCTGTTTTTGCCTGTCCTGTTGCGGTATCAAAGTAATAGCTTTTGCCGTTATAGGTCTGCCAGCCTGTGCTGATTTCTCCGTTTATGGAAATATCGTAGTATATGCCGTCGATTTCCGCAGGAGCAGTAAGGAGCTTTCCGTCCGCCCCGATATAATAGCAGGCATTTTTGTAGCTGACAAAGCCTTCCTCGTCAAACTGAGCGCCGTAATCGTCAAACAGATAGCTGTTGCCGTCTGCGTCAAAGACATATCCTGTAGCTTTTCCAAGACCGGGCTCGATATAATAGTTCTTTCCGCAGTATTCAAACCAGCCGTAAACGTGCTTGCCTGTAATCGGGTCGTAGTAAAGCCGTTGTCCCTCAACCGTTCTCCAGCCTGTTTTCTGCACACCGTTTTCTGAAAAAAGGTAAATTCTGCCGTTTATAACCTGTGTACCTGTTACAGCCTCGCCGTTTTTGTCATAGTAAAAAATACGTCCTTCTTCATCAGTATACCACGAGGAAATCTGTACACTGTCAGCAGCTGAGCTTTCGGGAGCATACTCCTCAGCCTGAGCGGCTGCCGGAACAGCTGCAATTGCTCCGAGTACAGCTGTGATTGCACAGACCAGAAATTTATTGTGTTTTTTCATATTATCTCCTCAGCTTCACCAGAAGCTTTCCGCATTTATCCGGCTGCGGAACACCGTAATTCATTTTTACTCTCTGACACATGAATTCAGGCTTGCACACAGCCTGACATGGTCACCTTTTATTATAACAAAGTTTTTCAATTACTGCAACCGTTTTTTTGCTTTTTATACATTTATAACAAGAATGGACAGTCATAAGACTGTCCATTCATTTAATAACATAGATTTACGCTGTTATCAGTGGTCTGCGAAGAATTTCGATTTTTTATTGCGGCAGACAACAAACCGCACTGCTTTATTATAGTTTACAACCGTGTTGATTTCAGAATCGCCGCCGTATTCACCATCTCTTGTCCACGTTACAGCCTCTTTATTCAGGGAAGTAAAGGTTATTTTATTTGTTCTGAAGGTTATTACATTGCTGTTTCTCTTTTTTCCCTGTTCAGTGACCATAGCGTGTACTATATCCTGTAATTCTCCTGCATTTTCGGGCTTCTTAATAAGGGTAACCTCAAATACTCCGTCATCAAGCATCAGATTATTAAGCGAAAAAAGTCCTGCTATAGACACAGCATTAGTAACCATACCGAAAAGGAATTCATCCTCAATCACATAACCGTTATATTCTATTCTCATGCGCTTTGCCCGTACGTTTGTCATATGCATTAATCCGTTAAGAAAATAAGCTGCCGGACCCAGAACATTTTTTGCCTTCTGCGGAGTTTCATAGGTTACATCAGTAAATGCGCCGAAGGCTGCAACATATGAAAAATACTCCTTATTCAGTCCGCCTATATCACAGTATACAGGTTTTCCTTTAATGATGAATTCTGCTGCCTTAATCGGATCCTTCGGTATATCAAGGCTTCTTGCAAAATCATTTGTTGAGCCTGCCGGAATATAGCCTATCGGAATACGGTTTTCGCTTTCCATTATTCCCTGCAGACACTGACTCAGTGTTCCGTCACCGCCTGCACAGACAAGCAGGTCGTATCCGTTTTCGCAGGCATAGCGGGCAGCTTTTGCCGTATCAATAACACTTATGGTAGTATGAACTGTAACCTCATATCCTGCTTTTGTAAATTTTTCTATAATATTGCCAAGCTTTTTGGCAATCAGTCCTCTGCCGGCTACAAGATTAACTGCAAAATACATTTTTTTCATAGCTTGACCTCACGTGTACTGTAAAAATTCATTAAATAAATATGTTATATACTATTATATATTCTTTTTATCTTTTTTTCAATACCGTCAGAAATAATTAAAAAATAAAAATATATATTTTGCTATTGACTTTTTATTTTGATAGTGTTATAATAATAAAGCTGAATCACATAAGTCAAATATTTATTGGGGTGTCGCCAAGCGGTAAGGCAGCGGACTCTGACTCCGTTATTCGAGGGTTCAAATCCTTCCACCCCAACCAATTTTCCTCCGATGATTTCATCGGAGGTTTTTTGTTGCAATTGTCTGTGGAGTGTGGTATAATATAGTAAGTCGGACAGACTAATAAATCAGGAGTTGTAAACAGTTATGAAAAAGAAATTAATCAATAAGATGACAATTACAATTGCTATT
>JAGBIH010000051.1 GCA_017935095.1 Ruminococcus sp. | reverse complement strand
CGAGGGCTTTTCCTTTTTCTTCATGTTTGTTCTCTCTCGTTTACATTACGCTGTATTCGTTTTTTGGTTTTAGTCGGTGTTTATGGCGCAGAGGTCACACCCGTTCCCTTTCCGAACACGGAAGTTAAGCTCTGCTGCGAAGACGATACTTGGTTGGCAACGACCCGGGAAATTATTTCAATGCCGGCACTTTTAAATATAATCGGAAGCTGAGAAATCAGCTTCCGATTAATTCTATAAGGGCCATTAGCTCAGTTGGTTAGAGCAACCGGCTCATAACCGGTTGGTCTGGGGTTCGAGTCCCTAATGGCCCACCAACACGGAAAACAAAGAGTCCATCAGGACTCTTTGTTTTTATGTAAATATTTGCTGCGGAACTGAGGTTTACTGTGTGATTTGAGTGGACTTCTATATTTACGTAAAAAAAAGCATTTCAGTATTTTCTGAAATGCTTTTTTAATTAATAGAGTAAGTTCCTGATGTAATGAGTAGGTATTTATTTTATATCAAGGAATTCTTTTATTTCATTGATTTTATTCATTGCTGTCATACGGCCGATACGGTAAACTTCAAGCAGAATATCCTGATTATGCTCGATATGACCTACGGGCAGCTTTTCATCAGGAGCAATCACATATGCTTTGCCTTGCTGCTCTGAGCTTCTGATATATTTAAGCTCATCGTTGTACATAATATGCCTGTTTTTCATTGCATTAATAAGCTGCGGATATTTTCTCATAGCGATTTTCATCAGAGGTATAATATTGTTTTTCTTTTTGACGTAATTTCTGGGCTGAGTCAGGATAACTACGTTTTTTTCGTAACCTGTTTTCTCCATGAACTTCAGAGGGATAGAGTCGGAAATGCCGCCGTCAAGCAGCTTCATTCCTCCGACTTCGACAATTCTTGAGGCAAGCGGCATTGACGCAGAGGCTCTTATCCATTCAAGCTCATTGTCATCAGCAACACGGCATCTGCGGTAGACAGGCTTACCTGTTGTGACATCTGTACAGACTACATAAAATTCCATAGGGGACTCATTAAAGGTTTTGTAATCAAAAATATCAAGCTTATTTGGAATTTCATGATAGCAGAAATCGGCTCCGAACATATCACCTGTTTTAACAAGGGAGCTGACGCTGCAGAATCTTTTGTCATGGCAGAATCTTGTATTATAGCGAATAACTCTGCGTGGCTGATTTGATTTATAGTTGCAGCCGAAAGCTGCACCTGCTGATACTCCGACTGCACCGTCGAAGGTAATTTCGTTTTCCATTAAAACATCAATAACGCCTGCGGTAAAAAGACCACGCATAGCGCCGCCCTCCATAACAAGGCCGTATTTCATAGTGCACCTCCGGAAACAAGATAAAATAAAAGCTGTTCAGCGTTGTATAATGCAAATGAATATTCAGTGGATAGGCTTATTCATTTGATACATATTCTGAACTGCGCTGATATGT
Source organism: Ruminococcus sp. (assembly GCA_017935095.1). Taxonomy (GTDB): domain Bacteria; phylum Bacillota; class Clostridia; order Oscillospirales; family Ruminococcaceae; genus Ruminococcus. The sequence goes on along the minus strand of JAGBIH010000051.1, from coordinate 5,663 downwards.
ATATGCAATATATTAATTATAATGATTTAAAGGAATAATGTCAAGAGAAGAGTCAATATTTTGTTTATGAACTCCTTTACAAATATCGGTAATCGTGGTATAATAAAATGAGTTACTTGAAAAATAATACAAGACTTTCAATAATTATAAAAGGTGAAAATAATGGCTAAAAAAGAAAATAAAGCTTCTTCAGAAGTAAAGACAGTCTCTTCCGGTATTCTGAAGCATAAATGGTATCTGTATCTTACTGAATTCTTTGCAGGAATGTCGGTCATGGCAGTTGAGCTTGGAGCAAGCAGGCTTCTTGCTCCGTATTTTAGTTCTTCACAAATTGTCTGGACTATAATTATCGGTACAATTATGATTGCGATGGCGCTTGGAAACATTTATGGCGGAAGAAGTGCTGACAAGAATCCTAATCCGGATAAGCTCTATGCAAGGGTTCTTATTGCTGCTGTATGGATAGCGGCAATTCCTTTTTTCGGAAAATTTGTAATACTTGGAATTTCAGCGCTGCTTGTTGTGACCGTTAATACCAATTTTCTGATATGGGCAGCGTTTATAACTTGTATGGCAGTATTTGTCTTTCCGTTATTTCTGCTTGGAACGGTTACCCCCTCGCTTGTGAAATATACGGTGGACAGCCTTGATGACAGCGGAAAAACCGTTGGTACTCTCGGAGCATTCAACACTATAGGAAGTATCATAGGTACTTTTATACCTACCTTTGTTTCAATTCCGGCAGTCGGAACTGCTGCAACCTTTCTTATTTTCTCAGGAATACTTCTCGTTCTCGGTCTGATTTATTTCATTTTCAGCAAAAGGGGAGCAGTCCGCTGCGGAGTGACTACCGCACTATTTCTTGTCTCCTGTGTCCTTTCAAATCTGATTGGTTTTGCCTTCTGGGAGAAAAACCTCGTGTTTGAAGGTGAATCCATATACAATTACCTTCAGGTAAAGGAGACAGACACAAAAACCTACCTTTCAACAAATGTTCTTTTCGGAGTTCAGTCTGTTTATGTTAAGTCAGGAGAGCTTTCAGGACTTTATTATGACTACGCAATGGCAGCTCCTCTTATGTCAGACTGCGGCGATGAGGAAAAGGATATTCTGATACTTGGAATGGGCACAGGAACCTATGCCAAGCAGTGTATGAATTATTTTGATGGCATAAATGCCGAGGGCGTTGAGATTGATGAGAAGATAACCGAGCTTTCCCGCAGATATTTTGATCTGCCTGAGAATGTTAAGGTCACTACTTATGATGGACGTGCATTTCTTAATGTATCGGATAAAAAGTATGACGTTATAATGGTTGATGCATATCAGGATATCACAATACCCTTTCAGATGTCATCAAAGGAATTTTTCAGTCTTGTTAAAGCCCACCTGAAAGAAAACGGCGTAATGGTTGTAAACATGAATATGCGTTCGGACAGCGCTGACGGCATCAACAGCTGGCTTGCCGATACTATTGCGGACGTTTTCAGTGAGGTCTATACCGTAGATGTAATCGGTTCTACAAACAGAGAGCTGTTTGCTTCCGAAAATCCTCAGATGCTTGAAGTGCTTTCCGAAAACAAGTCTGAGCTTGAAAATGAAGCACTGTACGATATGATAAGCAGCGTATCAGCAAATCTTGTTCGATACGAAGGAGGAGACAAGATACTCACCGACGATAAAGCTCCGGTTGAGCTGCTCGGAATGAATGTTATAGATGATATTATTCAGGAGGAGCTTGTTTATTATAAGCAGAAATTCAAGGAGGAAGGCATTAAGGGACTGCTTGAATAATTCTGTAGGACAATTGGTCTGAGCAGTATGAAATGTGAGGTTTGAATAATGAATAATAAAGTGGAAGAAAAACATAATCCACGTCATATATACGCAGATATTGATGTTGGTCTTACGTCCGAACAGGTTGTTGAGCGTAAGGCTGAGGGACTTGACAATAAGCCTGTTGAGTCTCCGTCAAAGACAGTAAAGGAAATAATTGCAGATAATGTTTTTACCTATTTTAACCTTCTGTTTTTTATCCTTTCCATAATGCTGATAGCAGTCGGCTCATACAGGGATCTGACCTTTATGCCGATTATTATTGCAAATACTCTTATCGGTATTTTTCAGGAGATACGTTCAAAAGCAGTTCTTGACAAGCTTACGGTGCTTAATGCCCCTGTGACTACGGTTATAAGAGACGGCAAGCAGATTTCAGTTCCTTCAAAGGACCTTGTTCTTGATGATATAGCAGTATTCAGTGCCGGCAATCAGATAAGTGCCGATGCTGTAGTACTCAGCGGAAATGTTTCAGTAAATGAATCACTGCTGACCGGAGAATCAGATGAGATTTCCAAAAAGCGTGGAGACACCCTGATGTCAGGCAGCTATATCGTATCAGGCTCGTGCCGTGCAAGACTTGCAAAGGTAGGCAGTGAATCATACATTTCTCAACTGACGCTTCAGGCAAAAAGGTCTAAAAAGGGCGAGCAGTCAGAAATGATACGTTCGCTGAATAAAATTGTAAAGTTTGCAGGGATAATTATTATTCCGATCGGAATAATAATGTTTTACCAGTCTTACTATGTAAATAATGAGACAATTAAAGCGAGTATCCAGTCAATGGTAGCTGCCGTTATAGGAATGATTCCTGAGGGACTTTTCCTTATTGCAAGTGCTACTCTGGCTGTAAGTGCCATGCGGCTTGCATTTCAGAAGGTACTTGTTCACGATATGAAATGTATAGAAACTCTTGCACGTGTTGACGTCCTGTGTGTTGATAAAACAGGAACAATCACCGAAAATGCAATGCAGGTCACTTCGGTAGTACCTGTAGCAAGGGAGCTTTCTGATGAAAGAATAAACGGTATGCTCAGCGATTTTGCTGCGGCACAGGCTGCCGATAATGAAACTATGCGTGCTGTTAAAAGCTACTTTATGAGACCGGCAGGCTGGACTGCGCTTTCACATACCGGTTTTTCATCAGAATTCAAATACAGCAGCGTTGTTTTTGAGAACGGAGCGTATGTGCTTGGCGCCCCCGAGTTTATTTTAAGAGAGTCTGTTTCACAGTACAGGACAATAATTGACTCCAACAGCCGCAAGGGCTACAGAGTACTTGCATTTTGTAAATATAACGGCAATCCCGATGGTAAGGCGCTTACCGGAGAGGTATCGCCGGTATGCTTCGTTATTCTTTCAAACCCGATACGTAAGAATGCTCCTGATACATTCAGATATTTTGCTGAGCAGGGTGTTGAAATAAAGGTAATTTCCGGAGATAATCCGGTTACCGTTTCTGAGGTTGCAAAGCAGGCAGGAATAAAGAATGCAGCCAATTATATCGACGCTTCAACCCTGACTACGGAAAGCTCGATTAACGAGGCGGTAACCCGCTATACAGTTTTCGGCAGAGTAACGCCGGACCAGAAGCGTAAATTTGTAAGAGCACTGAAAAATGCAGGAAAGACCGTCGCAATGACAGGCGATGGTGTTAATGACGTACTTGCTCTCAAGGACGCTGACTGCTCAGTTGCTATGGCTTCGGGAAGTGACGCAGCGGCTCAGGCTTCACAGCTTGTACTGCTTGAATCGGATTTTTCAAAAATGCCTGATGTGGTTATGGAGGGTCGTAAGGTTGTAAACAATCTTGAGCGTTCGGGAAGCCTTTTCCTTGTAAAGAACATTTTCTCGCTGATTTTATCAATTCTGACAATCTGCTTTGGAATAGCCTATCCGCTGAAGCCCTCACAGATATCGCTTATCAGTCTTTTTACAATCGGAATACCGGCGCTTATTCTTTCGCAGATGCCAAATAAGGAAATGATAAAGGGAAGGTTTATTACGAATATAATGCTGAAGGCACTGCCGGCAGGAATTACCGATACGATCATCGTTGCGGCAATGATTTATTTCGGCAACATTTTCGGAGTAAGTCAGACAGATATAGCTACAGCATCAACTATATTGCTGAGCATAGTCGGTCTTATGATTGTTTTTGAAATCAGCAAGCCTATGGACGTGTATAAAACATGGCTGTGGATTTTCTGTGCCTTCGGACTTGTTTTCAGTATGCTTTTTGTCAGCGACTTTTTCGACATCTCAGCAATGTCACCCAGATGTGTTTTGCTTTGTGTAAACTTTTCAATTATAGCAGAGCCGTTCATGCGCTATCTGACTCTTATAATGAAAAAAATGAAAAGATTTTTTATCAAGGAAACATAACAATGATTACCGGTTAAAACAAAGACAGCAATATAAGAAAATCGCCCTCGTGCAAAAAGCATGAAGGCGATTCTTTTTATTATTTTCTGAAGAGAGAAAACTTCTTTTTTACATACGGCTCAGATGCAACAGAAAGAACCTTATATCCGTCATTTTCAATAATCTCTCTGAGCTTTGCTTCATCAAGAGGATTTTCGGAAATAATTTCTGTTTCACCCTTGCTGTGTGAGGAGGTGACATTTTTCACCTGGAAATCATTGCGTAAAGCATTGTTAACGTGAGCTTCACACATACCGCACATCATGCCGTCAATTTTCAGAGTTGTTTTAATCATGATTAAATATAATAACTCCTTTGCTGTATCTCTGTATATCAAAAAGTGTTGATTTTCGTAATATTATATGATATAATAAGGCTGACTTACTTTGAAATCAGAGCAAGTGTGTCTCTTGCGATGAGAAGCTCCTCATTTGTTGGAACAACCCATACATCAACCTTTGAATCAGCTGCTGAAATCTTCTTGAGCTGACCTCTGAGACCATCGTTTACAGCTTCATCAAGCTTGATACCAAAGAATTCCATATCTCTGCAGACCTCAGCTCTTACGTCGAAAGCGTTTTCGCCGATACCGCCTGTAAAGATTACAGCGTCAAGACCGTTCATAGCAGCTGCATATGAACCGATATACTTCTTGATTTCGTAAACGAGCATTTCTGATACGAGCTGTGCTCTCTTATTTCCGTGCTCAGCAGCGTCTGTAATGTCACGGTTATCAGAGCCGATACCTGAAACTCCGAGGAAGCCTGATTTCTTGTTCATGTAGTCACTCATTTCAGCAGGAGTAAATCCATGCTTGTCAGCTACAAAGGTAACAGCTGAAGGGTCGAGACTGCCTGTACGTGTACCCATAACTACACCGTCAAGAGGAGTGAAGCCCATTGAAGTATCAATTGACTTTCCACCCTTGATTGCAGTAATTGAGGAACCGTTTCCGAGGTGGCATGAAACAATTTTGAGGTCCTTGATGTCCTTACCCATAGCCTCTGCGAGAGCTGCAGAAACGAAGCGGTGGGATGTACCGTGGAAGCCATACTTTCTTACATGATACTTCTCGTAGTCATCGTATGGAAGACCGAACATATAAGCCTTAGGAGGCATTGTCTGGTGGAATGCAGTATCGAATACTACAACCTGAGGAACATTTTCAGGGATAACCTTCTTGCATGCCCAGAGAGCAAGTGCATGAGGATGATTATGTACTGGAGCAAGCTCCTTAAGGTCGTCAATCTGCTGGATAACCTCGTCAGTAACGAGAGTTGTCTTGTTGAAAATCTCTGCACCCTGTACGATTCTGTGACCTACAGCGGAAATTTCATCCATGCTGCTGATAACAGCTGCATCACCTGTTGTAAGAGTTTCAACGAGCTTTTCAAAAGCCTCTG
>JAGBIH010000050.1 GCA_017935095.1 Ruminococcus sp. | reverse complement strand
GCTACTGTCTCACCGTCTACCTTGATTTCTGTGCTTGTTACCTTTCCGTCTGCAATCTCAAATGTAAATGCTGTTACAATTGTGTAGCCGTCAGGGGCTGCTGTTTCTGTAAGTGTATAGCTTCCGTTCGGCAAATTGGTGAGATTCATCTTCTTTGCTGAATCTGATACCCACTTAAGTGTGCCATTTATAATAGTGTACTGTCCCTTTGTCAATGTGGCGTTGTCTTCTGTTGACTCTACCTTGGCAAAGCCACTGCCTTCTACCATTGCATCGGTCAGTTCTATTTCATTTCCTTCGCTGTCCTTTGCACTGAGTGTCATTTCAGCTCCGTCAAGCTCGTTTCCTCCGGCTGATACGTTTCCGTTCTCATCCTTTACGAGTTCCTGCTTGCCTATGCTGAAGGTTGTATCTATAACAACGTCATCTGATTCATTACCAATATTAACGGTGTACTGATCACCCAATGATGAAATGTCAAGATAATCGCTCTTTATATTTTCATCTTTTTCAAAATGGAAAATCAAAGACTCAAACTTCGCATTACTATTGCCGCCAAAAACGATTATGCCATCACTTGGCAATGTAAATGCCGGCACTTCTTCAAACGTACCTGAAGGCAGATTGAAATTCAGATTTGCAATAGCATTTCCGTCTGAACCCTTTAACTCAAGCATATTTCCATCTGTTTTAACATAGCTGATTGCAACTACTTTTCTGCCTGCATTTCCTATATTGATATTTTCGCCATATACAATATTCTTAATGCTTGCCTGTGAAGACGCACCAGCAATTACAGTATATTCATCAGTTACTGTAAAATACTGCTTGCCTTCAAATGCTGTTGCATTCTCCGGAGCCTTGGTTTCCACAAGGAAATATGTTCCCGGAAGAAGTCTTCCGTTTTTAATGTATGTCCCGCCAGGTCCTGCTTTGATTTCAGATACCTTTACAGATGAAGCGTCTGCACCGAAAATATTTTTTGCAATAAGAACGCCATCTTCTGTTCCGTTATCTGCATAAAGGTCAACTTCGGCTCCGACTATTGTTTCGGATGTAAAATTGATACTTCCGTCGTCTTTTTTCTGAACCTTAACCTTGTTGAATTCAACATCCGCACCGGCGATCTTCTCATCAATCATCCGGATGACACGTCCTGAAGCGTCAGTCTTGAGAATCTCAATCCTGTTCCAGCCGTGATCTTCACCTGAATCAACAATCTGCTGACTATATGCATTACCTTCCAGCTTTAACGGGAAGCTGCTTACCTTCCCCTTATCGGCGCTGATAAAGTAAATATTTATTCCTTTCGGCTTCCAACCGTTGTAAGCATCATAATCTACCTGCTTGATAAGATAGATATCTTCTGCTTTCTCATAGCCCTCGGGAGCTTTTACTTCGCTGACACGATATACATGACCGTATGTTCCTCCATCCAAATCATCATTTTTAATGCTGACAAGAGGAAGCAGCTCATTATAACCGGATGTCCATTGAATTGATGTTGCTCCGGCAGTTGGCTTAAAGGTATATCCATCTCTGCCTTGCGATAATGAACCCTCTTCAAGCTTTAAGACAGCTCCAGCAAGAACATTGCCATCTTCATCTACCTTTTGCAGTGTCGGTCCAACCTTGTTCTGGAACGACAGAGGATTTGTAGCAGCTATAATCATGTAGCTTGAAGCATCATAATAATAGCTTCTGCCAGGCATCACAAATCCACCCATCGACGGTATTGACGGTGTAGTATAATCTGCACTCGCATTGATTGATGAAATCTGTGTTTCACCTGCTTTTACCGTTCCGTTTTCAAAATCAATTGTAAACGTATCAGTATTAGTATAGCCATAGCTTCCTTGGGTAATAACAACTTCTCTTCCTGAAATAAATCCGTCTGTATAGCTATCATTTATTTCGTAAGTATAAGTCGACGCATACATACCATCGCCGATAGTCAAGCTCGCATTGATCTTTGTAATCAGCGACTGACCATCTACCTCGGTAACCTCAACATTTTCGGTAAGGGTTACTTTCTGAGATGCAGTATCTAATATGAAGCCCTCAGGAGGCATAATTTCTTTAATTGTGTATGTTGATACAAATTCGGTTTTTGAAGAAAGCTCAGATATATTAATTCCTGATGGAATATATATATTGTCAGAGCTTCCGCTCAACCATGTCTTGACAAGAGTCTCTCCGTCATAGAGACCAAAGAGAGCACCTTCAACCGGTTCACTAATTTCGTTGATCTTGCTTATTGTAACACCATAATTCAGGGGGGTATTGCTCAGTGTGATAACACCGGTTCCTTTAGCACCGGTTCCGTTTGAATAGCTTGAAACAGCATAGCCATCAATAGATGTTTCCTTTACATAATAGAAGCCCTTGTTTGGAAGCTCGCCCCAGTTATGTCGCCAGCCGTTTTCAGCACTCAGCTTAATTGGCTCTCCGACCTCTGTCAAGCCTATTGTAGCTGCATATTCAGAATCATCAAATCTGAATATATCAGCATCAATAACATCCGCATTGTAAAGCTGAACCTCAACTGAATCTGTAAGATGCTGATTATTTCCGTCGCTCCATTCCTTCTGAACTGTCAGACCTGAAGGAGATAAGAAGTCACCTCTGTGTGTTTCAGCACGTGTCTCAATCTTATCAGCAATAATGGTTCCGTCTATGTTACTTCCAGCGATTATAGATGCCTTAGGCGCCAGCACACTTCCCATAAGCGCACTGCCAATCGTTATCGTACCGGAAAAAGTTCCATCAGTTGTATTGCTTGAATCATAGTAATTCCAGAGAACAGATGAACCCTTATGGACATTATCTTCACTATTGCTTATATCAGAGCCGTTTTTTGTAAATTTTGTAGCGAACGACTGATTAAAATCTCCGTTGTAGCCTGCCAGATCCACGTTAATAACAAGAGGCTGATCGCCTATGTTATTAATTAGTAATCCGCCAAAAGTACCGGCATCTCCAACCATTTCCTTGGCATTGATATTAAGAACGCAGGGTCCGAGCTTTTCGTCATCGCTGATATCTACCTGAAACTCTTTTTTATCATTGTATTTACCGGTAAGCTGGGCTGCACCCTTCAGCATATTGTCTTTGCCTATCGGACTCTTTATATTCCAGATATCAGGATCACGAAGTTCATCAGAAAGTGAAATATAATTCTGCTGTTCCTTGGCAAAATCAATAAAGTCATTGCTTACGTAATAAACATATGAAGGAAACGCATTAAAGGTAGCCTTTTTACCATTAATTGTGACGTTATCGCCATTATTAATAGGATTCCCCTTTTCTACTTCATCATTACCATTACCTGTTGTAATCTTGACTTCATATGTTTCCGGAACAAGAAGAATATTGGTATGAGTGTTCACATCGCCTGTGAATTCTCCTGTTATTACAGTTATTTCGCCACCAGACGTCGAAAGCTGACTGGTTCCCCAGTTTGCACCGATATTCACCTTCGGAGTAGCAAAGTTACCATTACAATGAGCGCCGATATTTACTGAATCAAACGCAAACAAATGGAAGTTGTTCGCTAAGCCGAGCGGCATCGTGGTATTGAACAGACCGTAATTGGTATATTCCTTGTCATAGGTAGGAATCTGACTGCCCTCAGGAAGACTCGGAGAAGAATCGCCCATTGGTAAAGTAGGTATACTAACCTGTGCTTCTGCAGCCCCTGAACTCAGCGGAAGCAATGGCGACGTTGGAAGTATCGCAGATAATCCCATTACCGCAGCAGTAAACCCACTCAGCAATCTTTTCCTGAAAGATTTTTTCATGTTTTCACCATTCCTTTCTATAAAATATATTTATTGTTCTATGTCAAGGCGGCTTCACAATGTATGTACACATCGCAAAAATGCCTTTCAGAACAACATTTCAACCACAAAATTATATTTGTGCTTAATGTATTATACCATATTCCTATACAAATTGCAATAAAGTAATTAGAAAATATGTAGAAAAAATTTTCCTGTTTTTTTGTATATTTTACCAAATACACAAACCGGCATTAAATATATCGTCATGTAATTACGCTGAGTATATTTCAGCCTCATTAAAGCTAAGAGTAAATAACACCGACAAATCCACCGTATTTAGGCAAAATACACTTTATCCGACAAAATTTCCCGCAGATTTTCTAATTAATATCTATTTACATTTCCCGGAAATTGTGCTATTATAATTGTATTGTATTATATCCTCGCATGAGGAGTAGTAACAAGGAGGAAAATTTAATATGAAAACAAAGTTCAACACCAAAGCAATGGTTCTTCTCGGACTGCTGACAGCTCTTGTGGTTATTTTCTCTACCACACCAATCGGCTCAATCCCTGTCGGACCACTCGTTATCACCCTGAATGTTATCCCCGTTGCAATTGCTGCAATTGCCCTCGGACCCATAGGCGGTGCTGCCATGGGAGCTATTTTCGGCCTTTTCAGCTTTCTTCAGTGCTTCGGTATCGGAGTACCAAGTCCTATGGGTGAAGTTCTTGCAAACATCAGCCCTGTACTTACCTTCATTCAGCGTGTTATTCCAAGAACCCTCGACGGTTTACTCGTCGGACTCCTTTTCAGAAGCATAACAAAGATAAAAAGTCTTAAAGGCTATTATATCCTTACAGGTGTTATTTCAGCCTTATTCGGACTTGCGCTCTTTATGTCCGCAATGATGCTTGTAGGCTATGAAAAAGGCGAAAAATACAATATGTCTGCCGATATGTACAGCCTTATGTCAAGCGGAAGCCTTATATTCTATATCTGTGCATTCGTTACAGTGCTCTGCTTTGTTATAGGATATCAGATTGTAAGCTCCAAGAAGCTCAGCCGCACTCAGGTTGCCTGCTCTATTACAGGCTTCTGTACTGCGCTGCTTAATACAATTTTCTTCATGACCGCTCTTGTTCTCCTTTTCGGAAACACAGAATACATGAAAGAAAAAATCGACGGCAGAAACATCCTTCTGTTTATCGTAACCTTTGTAGGAATCAATGCTCTGTTCGAAATGGTTATTACTACTATCGTTTCAGGAGCTGTCGGAAGTGCCCTTGTCAATGCAAAGCTTATCGACCAGCCTGAAAAAAAGAAAAAATAAAGGAACTTTTAAGGGTAATTCTCTTACAGAAGTTTTACGTATATTATCGGGGGAAACCTTTCCTCAGAAAGGTTTCCCCCGATAAATACATATAAAGCTTCTATATGAATACTACCTTTAAAAGCTCCTTTTATTTTTTTCTGTTTGCAAGAGATTTTACGATATATTTACCGCAGAGCTGTCTGCTCTTTCCGACATTGTAGACGTGTTCATTAAGCGTATCGGTAATAGTTTCCCTATACTGCTCCTTATTTTCAAGCATACCGCTGATAACTGAATTGATTGTCTCAATCCTGTCAGTATCAAGCTCAGTACCGATTACACTTCTGAGCGTAATATTTATCGGCTTTGTCTTGATTTTTTCCCATTCAAGGTTCATTACCTTCATTGGTGTATTGATAAACAATACAGGACGCTTTGTAACAAAAGCAAATTCCCACGAAATATCAGACCAGTCTGTGATAAGTATATCAGATTCCATTATAGGATTATTCGATGAGAAATCCGTCTGTATCTCAATATTTGCGTTATCCTTGAACTTCTCCTTCATAATCTCAAACTTCTCAGGCTCATGACGGACCTGCTGAGGATGAGGACGAACAATAATCTCGTAATCAGTTTTTGCAAGCTCTCCGAGAATATCGTCAATACATGAATCTATAATATTATCCGGCTGCCATGATGGCGCAATAAGAATTTTCGGAATCTCATTTTCCTTATGTTCACTGCTCTCATATTTTTCAATCATCTCATCAATCAGCGGATAGCCGGTCTCGACAAGACGCTTTTTAGGAGTACCGTAAAGCTCCTCTGAATCTCTGATTTCGTTGAAGCAGTCTATACCTGTACAGAACACAGTATCATACCAGTCAAGCGCACCTTTTCTCAGCGTGAGCGCCGTACTTCCCATACCATGGAAGGCATATACATATTCAATATCCTTTCTGACTCTTGAACGCTTGATGTGATATTTTTCAAGGTCGGGCATAGTCATAACGCACATATTACAGTCGAGCTTCATGAAAAGCGGAATCAGACGATTATTCGATGCAATATAATATGGCTTTATCTGATCTCTTGTATCCTTGAAGATTGCGTCATCAGGATCGCTTGTGACATAATGGATTGTAATATCGGAATGCTCACAGATATAATCAATCATGCCTGCAAAGTACTTATAGAAGCCGCTCTGTTCCGAATAGAACATGAGCTCCATTTTTTCAACAGCGAAGAACTTTTTATAGTCCTCCTTCTCACGTGCGCTGTTTACTTTATAGATTTTTTCCTTTTCGATACGCTGAGCGTTCATCTTATTGAGGTATTCATAATCCACGTACTTCTTAGGCGGCATACACAGATTGACTACATACATAAGCGGAATTGCAAAAATGTTTCCGAAAATCCAGTAAAGACCAACTCCGGCAGGTACAAGAAATGCAAAATATGTAGAAAACGCAACCATAAATAAAGTTGTCAGAATCTTATTCACATTACCCTGAGCCATCTGCAGAATATTGATTTTATTCTGTACAACACAGAGCAGCCATGCACTCAGACCTGAAAGAAGCGGAACAAGAAGCAGACTGTAATTACTCTTGAAGCTAGGCGTCTGACTGAGATCGAATCCAAGGAAGGTCATATCAAGATCTTTGATTTCTGAAATCGCACTGCTGAACGAAGAATCAGGCAGTATTCCATTCTTGATCTGATTGATAATTTCAACCTGATATGAATTATCAGAAGCCTTTTCACTGCCGCTGCCGACAATAGTGATCAGCCAGTCCCTGAGTCCGGAAATAACACTTTCGTCGAGCTGAAGCACATATGAAAGCGGACGGTATATTACATAGACAAGTCCGAGTACAAGCGGAATCTGTATCAGAAGCGGTACAGTACCGAGAATCGGGTGATACTTATATTTCTTATACAAAGCAAGACGCTCATCCGCAAGTTTGTCCTTATCATCTATATATTTGATTTTAAGTGCGTTTTCCTCCGGCATCAGTCTTACCATATTTATGGAATTCTTCTGTATAAGCAGATTGACGGGGAAAAGCAGAAATTTTGTAAAAAGCGTAAAAACAATAATGCTCAGACCGTAATTATGAATCAGATTGTAAATCAGGCTCATAAACCAGCCAAGCACAGTACCCAATACTGACATAATTCCACTCCTGCAAATTAATTATCGTCATCCATAAGGTCGGCAGCGGTAATTACATCCTTTTCGCCGTCGTGGAGATTATTTACTTCAGAAGCATCCAGAGCTTCAACTTCTTCTTCCTTTTTCTTGAAGGCTCTTTTTACTTTGCTCCAGTAAATACCTACAAAGGTACCGATAGCGATAACTGCAGCTGCACCAATCTGGATTATGTAGGTTGTTGCTGCCGGATCAATATACATAGCGGCACTTGAACTGAAAATACTAAACATAACATTAATCTCCTTGAATTTTATTATATGCAAAGAAGATTTTTTCCCATAACAAAGCGGAATACAGCTTCTCTGCACACATATTATATTTTATCACAGTGCTCAGTCAATGTCAAGGAACAACATATCATTTGAGCAAATTATACTAATTAGCACAAAGAGTAAAATAGAATTTTGTATGTAAATAGACTTTTATGTCGAAAGGCACAAAGCCGCTTCTCACATACACATAAGAAACGGCTTTGTACTTTATTCCCCACAGTCCACAAGCTCCCAGTTATTGAAGTCCATCGCATTTCCGGTGATTTTATATTCAGACTGATAAGCCATTCTGCCGTAACCGCAGAAATGAAAGGTCTGCATATATCTTTCGGGACTGAGATTATTTTTTATTATGTCATTATAGGAATACCCGAAATCGCTGTGATCAATTCCGGCGTACTCAAGAACACTTGCCGCAAAAAACTGCGTTGACAGCTCCGAGTGGCTGTCTGTTCTGAGCTTTTCAGAATCAGCGTGGGCAGGTTTAATCAGAAGTGCTGACGTTATTGCGCCGTCAAGCCTTGTCTGCGCACCCTCAAGCTCCCTCGGGACTCTGCCGTGATCGCCAAGAACAATTATAGTGGAATTATCATAAATTCCCAGCTCCTTCATCTGACGGAAATACTCAGACAATATTTCAAAATCTCCACGCAGAGTTGCATAGAGGTCAGGTTCGGCAGTCGGGTCATACAGAGAGGCGATTTCTGCTGTCGGAGTATGAGCACCGTTGAGATGAATAAAGCTGAAGGTCTTATTCTCACTGCCGCTGTTCAGACCATACCTGTTCAGGCAGTCATAGAACTGAATATCACTTTCAATTCCGACTGCATAACGCATATTATCAGAAACGGAAGCACTGTAGTTCACAAAGCCACGTGAAAAATTCGCACCCACCCAGTATAAAACAGAGGGCTTGAACTGATACGGAAGCAGCTCTGCTAAAGAAAGTCTCGACATCATGGAAAAAATCCCCTTTTTGCCAAAATAATTGACGCTTACCTCTGATTCATCAAGGGTGAGGATATTATCGCACTGACCTGCAAGCTGAGCTGTGCTGCTCACAGTTGTAATACAGTCGGGAAGAATATTAATGTTATAACCGTTCTTTTTGAGTCTTGATGTGAGAGTGTCGCCTGACCACGCCTCTGAAAGGTAATCATGCCACTCGCTGTCATCATAGGTTTTTCCTGTGAGCATCTGAGGAACAGCCGGAAATGTGCTTGTCCCCTGAGAGACATTATTCCGATAAAAGGTGAAGCCGCTGAAGCTTTCATTCAGCTCAGGGTATTTTTCAAGCATTTCATCCATCCATATGCCGTCAAGTCTGTCCGAAAGGAATACTACAATATTTCCCTCCTGAGAAAGCGACATTACAGGCTTATAGGAAAGATATTGTCTGTACAGGCTCTCATCTTCATCAGCTGCACCTGAAACGGATATGACAGCTGAGGCAAGCTGGACGGTAAATATAACAGCAGAGGCACATGGCATGAACCAGTCTTTCCCGAAAACGAAAAATCTGTTTTGCGGCATTAATTTCCTCAGAATATATAAAACCAGCGGAAGCAGAAGAATTATCGTAAACACCACAGTATTGACCGCTATTTCAGGCACATAGCGCTCATATCGTGCATCCTCCCTGTGAAGGACCGGCATTCTTCCGTTAAAAAACAGCTTCTGAGTACAAAAAGCAAGCAGCACTCCGAAAAGAAGCCGTACAATTACGCTGAACGCTTCCTTGCTAAAAAACAGCAGAAGATTCAGTAATCCGACAGTCAGCAGCGTAATCAACGCCGACGATATCAGCATGGTGAAAGCCACATATTTCAATCCGACCGAAAAAGCTGTCGGATTATCGGTAAATATGTCAAAAGGTGAAAAGAAGAACACCGTGAAACCAAACGCAGTACTGAGCAGAAAAATCAGCAGCTCATTGCGTTTATTAAAGCATTTACGCTTACTTTCAGCTTTGTTCATTCTTTTCACCTCTCTCTTATTGCTCCGCCAATTAAAGCTTGCTGAAAGACGCAGGAGAAAAAGCAGAATATCAAAACACAAACCTCAGTCACACTGATGTATGCCGGGATTTATAGCGCAGATAATTTGTCTTTCCGGCAAGTATTGATGGCATGGTTTAGTTATTCGTGACCCTCCTGAAGCTCCCAGTTATCAAAATCACGTGCGTCGCCGTTAATTTTGTACAGCGCCTTGTAAATTACCCTGCCGTAGCCGCCGAAATCAAAGGTCTGGAGGTATCTGTCAGGATGAAGCTCGTTTTCTATAACATCATTGTAGGAATATCCGTAATCTGCATGGTCAATGCCTGCATATTCAAGAATACTTGCTGCAAAGAAGTCATTTGAAAGCTCAGAATTTCTGTCAAGCTTCATAGGAGCTGCCTGCGCACCTGCAGGCTTCACAAGCAGCGCTGTTGTAATTGCGCTTTCAAGTCCGTCCTTGTCATCAACTTCAATTTCAACAGGCGCTCTGCCATGATCACCAAGAACAATAATGGTTGAGTTGTCATAAATTCCGAGCTTCTTCATCTGGTCGAAATAATAGAAGAGAATCTCGAAATCTCCACGTATTGTAGAATATCTGTTTACAGGCTCTGATTTGCTGTAAAGAGCGGCAAGCTTTTCTTCGGGGTCATGCGCACCGTTAAGATGAATAAATGAGAAGGTTTTCTTGTCGCTGTCAGCAGTAAGTCCTTTTTCTTTGAGATAGTCGTAATACTTCAGGTCTGAATCAAGACCGACTGCCATAGGAAGCATATCATCCATCGGACGTGTATATGTAACAAAGTCCGCAGAAAGATTTGAGCCTAAGCCAAGAGTAATCAGGCTTTTGAACGCATACGGAGAAAGCTTGGCAAGAGACAGTCTTGTCATTGTGGGCACAATTCCGCCGCTTCCGAAATAGTTGATTTTCACCTCATCGTTATCGCAGGTGCTGATGTTGTCGCACTGTCCATCAAGCTGTCCTACAGTACTGTATGTTGTAAGGTTGTCAATCAGCAGGTTGATGCGATAACCGTTCTCCGTGAGCTTTTTCGGCACAGTCTCACTTTCCCATGCCTTGCTTACATAGTCTGCCCACTCTGTACCCTTATACATTTCAGCTGTAAGCATCTGTGCAATTGAAGGAAATGTATTTGTATTGTGTGCAACATTATTCTGATAGAAGGTAAAGCCTTCAAGCTCATCATACATATCAGGATATCTTTTGAGTGCTTCATCCATCCAGAGGCTGTCCAGACGGTCTGAAAGGAATACTACGATATTTTCGTCCTCAGAAAGGCTCATTGTCGGCTCATAGGAAAGATATGAGGTGTAGAGCTTTTCATATTTTCCGAAATCCGCACTGATTATTGAACCGGCATTGCCGCACAGCTGCATAACAAAGATAAGTCCTGAAACATAAGGTATCACCACACCTTTTCCGGCATTGAGAACCTTGTTCTTCGGCAGAATTCTTGCCAGAACGTAAAGCACCAGAGGAAGAAGCAGTATAACTGAAAGAATAACAAGATTGATTGTCACACTTGCAGTATTATCTGTATATTTTGCGTCATCTCCGGTTATTGCCGTCATTTTGCTGTTCAGGAAAAGTGACTGAGTATAGATTGCAAGCAGAAAGCCGAACATCAGTCTTGAAGCAACATCAAACACAACCTGTCTTATCCATAACAGAAGATTGAAAATCAGGACAAGCCCGAGCATACACAGCAGCGATACCCCCAGCATCGGGAAAAGCATATGCTTAAAGCCTACAACAAATTCCTTTTGATTTCCGAGAAAAATCTCCATTGGTGAAAAGAAGAACACCGTAAAGCTGAGTGCTGCACTGAGCAGAATAATCAGCAGCTCATTCTTTTTATTGAAGCGGCCTTTTGCAGGCGTTTTTTTCGCATTATTATTTTCATTTAATATTTTTTCGTTTTTACCCATTATTTCTCCCTCTTTAAAATCAATTGACATCATATTTACATATTTCAGCGATTTCACGCACATATTACATTTTAACACAGCAAACTGCCGATGTCAAGAATTGCGCAACAAAAAAGAGCAGAAACGGTATACCAAACCGCTCCTGCTCAATATTTAAGGCAACACCGTACAAAGCACGTCCGACGACTTTGTACAGTATTGCCTTAAGAGAATCAGTATTGTTTTCTCAGATTCATCGCTGCCGCAGCGTCAGAATAAGCTATGCAGAACCTGTCGTCACCGTCATACCTGACCGCAACAGCAAGCTCAGGAGGCATTCCGTCTATCAGATAAATTTCCGCATCAACGTAATACGTAATACCTGAAGCTTCGTCATAGCCTTCAAGCTCGGTGAATTCCAGCAAGGCGCCTGTATTTTCTGCATCCACAATCTCAGCACTGACTGTATAGATTGTGCCGTCCGAGGCTTCATACAGCGGAAACTGCTCATATATTT
Source organism: Ruminococcus sp. (assembly GCA_017935095.1). GTDB lineage: Bacteria > Bacillota > Clostridia > Oscillospirales > Ruminococcaceae > Ruminococcus. Next base: position 6,991 of record JAGBIH010000050.1, on the reverse strand, counting down.
CCTTTTCATTCCAGTCACTTCCCGAAGCTGTGGGAGGTACGGTTGTAGTGGTATATCCAGGTGGTCCTGCTGATGTTGTCGTGGTACTTGTTGGTCTTGACGTAATACTTGTCGTTCTTGTTGTAGTGGTAGCGGTATAGCTTGGTGTGGGCTGTAACATAGCATCATTTGTTGTTGTAGTCTGAGGCGGTGCGGACGTCGTTGAATAAGCAGGATAATTTGTAGTAGTAATCTGTGGTCTGGTTGTTATACTCGTTGTTCTGGCTGTAGTGCTGGTTGTAGTACTTATCGGTCTCACCGTTGTAGTCGTTGGTCTTGCTGTTGTAGTGCTTGTTGGTCTTGTTGTTGTATCACTATAGCCCGGCTGAGGTTCAGTTGTAGTAGTCGCACCTGAGGATTCCGGATCAGATGTTGTAGTAACCGACGTCACTGATGCAACAGTCGTTATGATATTTACAGGCTGAGTTGTTGTGTCTGCCGAGCCTTCCTGCTCAGTTGATGATACTGTTACTGCGGTGGTTACAGTTGTCTGCAGCGTACTTTGTGCGTCCTCACTTTCAGACGTCTGAATCTGTGCCGTTGTCTGAGATGTTGTCGTAATACCTTCACCTTTATCTGCTGTAGTTGTCTGAATAATTTCGTATGTCGGCTCAGATGTTGCTGCTGAAGCTGCTTCTGTAGGAGCCGTCTCAGTCGGAGGAGCCTCTGTCAGGATAAATCTGTCGTCGTCCGGAGTCGGGGCAGCAGACCTCAGACTATCGCTTTGCCAGATTCCGATACCAATCATAGCTACAAGGCAGAAGCTGACCGCTGCGGACGTCCATTTTATTGCCGCTGCTCTTTTCCGCTTTTTCTCAGCGAAAAATTCATCTCTGCGCTTAAAAACGCTGTTTGCAATCTCCTCATATGATTTCATAGCTGAAGCCCTCCTTTCCGAGCTCCTCTTTAAGGGCCTGCTTTGCCCTGTACAGGAGATTTTCTATTTGCCGCTTGTTTTTATGCATTATTTCGGCAGTTTCGGCATTGCTGAACTGCTCGAAAAACACAAGATAAAGCACCTGCCTGTAATCGGGATTAAGCCTTTGCAGCGCTTTATGGAGGGTTATTTTCTGTTCTTCCCTGAGGTATTCCTGTTCAATATTTTCCTCATCGGAAAGGTCGTAGCATTCATCTGCAGAAACAGAGGAAATCCGTGAACGGCGTCTCAGACCGTCTATTGCAGCGTTACGTCCGATTGCGTAAAGCCATGTTTTAAAGGAGCATTTACCTGAAAATTTCGGTTTTTTTGTGACGATCTTGAAAAACGTATCCTCCATAAGCTCCTCAGCAAGGCAAATATCGCCTGTGATGCCATTGAGATAAAGGATAAGACCGTCTTTGTAATCACGAATTATTTCCACTATACCGTTATCATCACCGGCAAGGAAACGGCGATAGCTGCCCGCACCGTTATCCATGGATTTCCTCCCCCTTTTTCCCCCTCATCTATTAGACGAGGATGGAATCAATTTCTCTCACTATTTTTTATACAATCTGAAAGATATTTTTTAGTCCGCACTGCACAAAATACGTGATATATCGACTTTATTGTAACATATCTGACATAATGTGTCAATGCTTGAAGATTCATATTCACAAGAAGCGCCCACAAACAAAAGCAGCCGCATTATCTGCGGCTGCTTCCTGATATTATTATATTTTAATCTATGCAGTTATCACACAGATCTGATTCTCTTTTTTCTGATTGAAGCGTCATTTCCGAGCTTTTTACCAATCATCGCCTTATATGCCGCAAAGTTCATCAGAAGTGCTCCGCTCCATGCAAAGACCTCAGCAAATGCTGTGGCTCTGAATTCAAGATTCGGAATCAGCAGAACTACTGCTGCTATTCTCAGAACCATTTCAAGAATTCCTGAACACATCGGTATAAACGGATAGCCCATACCCTGTACACAGCTTCTGAATACAAACAGAAAATCAACTGCAAACAGCATTATTCCGCATATCGGCAGAAACTGTACGGCAATCCCGATTGTCTCTTTCTCATTAAGCATTATTCCTGCAAGGAATTCCGGGAAAAATGCCATTACAGAGCCAAGCACAACATACGAAACAAACGCTATCTTCAGACAAACATGAAGTCCCTCTTTGATTCTTGCGTACTCTCCTGCACCGTAATTCTGACTGGTAAATGATGAAATTGTCAGACCGGCAGTTGAAGCAGGAAGCATAAAAAGATTGAGATACCTGCTGCAGGCTGAATATGCTGAAGTATAGGCAACTCCAAGACCGTTTACAAAATACTGCACAACTATGCAGCCTACTGCTGTTATTGAATTCATGCAAGCCATCGGCAGTCCGTTTCTCAGAAGCTCTGAATTCATTTTCCTGTCCCTTCTGAAATCCTCACGGCTGAGACGGATAATCTCTATCTTTCTGATTTTAGCATAGCAGACTATTGCTGAAATTGCCTGAGAAATTACAGTTGCAATCGCAGCACCCTCAACGCCTGTGCCAAGCCCGAATATAAACACACAGTTAAGCACTATATTCACAACTGTGGATATCATTATTGATATAAACGGTGTGCGGCTGTCTCCGAGTGCCCTGAGAATACCTGAGCAGACGTTATAAGCAATCGTTGCTACAAGTCCGCCGAAAATAATGTAGCCATAGCTCAGACTCTCATTTAAAATAAGGTCCGGAGTCTGCATAAGCACCATGATTTCACGCAGAAACACAACTCCGAATGCAGTAAGAATAACAGTGATAACCGCTGAAAGCTTTATTGAGGAAGCAATAGCCTTCCGCAGTGCCGCATAGTCCTTTGCACCGTAATTATGTGCAATTATAATAGAAAAACCATTTGCCATTCCCAATGAAAATCCTATAATCAGAAATGTGAGCGATGACATATTTCCTACCGCTGCAAGAGCATTATCTCCAAGCCCCTTTCCTACTATTGCTGTATCGGCAAATGTATATATCTGCTGAAGCAGATTTGCCATTAACATAGGAAAGAAAAAGCTTAATATTATTTCAGATACTTTCCCCTGAGTCAGATTCCTTGTCTGAGTCATAAATTATCGCCTCCGTATTATTATTCTTCAATTAATCCTTGATGAATTATACTCCGGTAAGCAAGGATTTTATATCAGAATTATTGACTTTATATCAGAAATAAGCTATAATAAAATCTGTCAGAGAAACCGATTCCTGATATGCGAAATGCCTGAAAATTTATTCCAGACAGAAACGGAGTGATTCTGTGAACACCAATCGGGAGCTTAATTATCGTCTGTATGTACAGAGAATGAGCGGCTTCACACGCCAGTCATTCAACAGCGAATTTGAAAGATATATGGCAGTGCAGTCAGGCGATGTTGAAACTGTAAAACGTAATTTTGAAAGCATAAAGCCGAATTTTACCGCCGGCAAGGGACAGCTCTCTGATGACCCTGTCAGAAATATCAGATATCATCTTATTGTTTCTGTTGCGGTAATTTCAAGAATCTGCGTCGAAGGCGGTCTCGGACACGATGAGGCATATACTCTCGGAGATATCTTTATCCGCAGAGCCGATAAATGCAACGATTACGACACTCTTCTTGACCTCTTTGAGGAAATGCTGGTAAGCTATGCCGAGCAGATGCGTGAAATCAAAAAGAATAATGTTATTTCAATCCATATCAGGAGATGCATTGATTATATCTATGAAAATCTCCACGAGGATTTGTCTGTAAAGCTACTCGCAGAGCTTGTGGGACTCAACCAGACCTACCTCTCAAAGCTTTTCGCTAAAGAAACAGGTATTACTATCAAAAGCTTCATTACAAATGCAAAAATAAACACAGCTGAAAATCTGCTTAAATATTCAGATATTTCATGCTCTGAAATATCATGCGCTCTCGGATTTTCCTCACAGAGTGCTTTCATCAGCGTTTTTAAAAAGAAAACAGGAAAAACACCACGTCAGTTCCGTGAACAATACTATTCCCAGACAATAAGTCTGTAACATTTTCAAGGCAATACCTTACATAAATTGTGGGTGTTGTCTTGAATTATTTACGGATATTCTGCTTTTTGATGTCCGTAGAAAATCAAATCTGAAAGGTATGATAAAATGAAAATATCAGTAGCAGGAACAGGCTATGTCGGTCTGTCAATCGCCACACTTCTCGCACAGCATAACACTGTTACAGCTGTTGACATCATCCCCGAAAAGGTGGAAATGATAAATAATAAAAAATCTCCAATTCAGGATGAGTATATCGAAAAGTATCTCGCTGAAAAGGAGCTTGACCTCACTGCAACCCTTGATGCGGAAGCTGCCTATAAAGACGCCGATTTCGTCGTAATCGCCGCACCGACCAACTACGACAGCAAGAAAAATTTTTTCGACACAAGTGCGGTTGAGGATGTAATCAGACTTGTTATGAAATATAATCCTGATGCAATCATGGTCATCAAATCAACTATTCCGGTAGGCTATACCCAGTCAATCCGTGAGAAAACAGGTTCAGAAAATATCATTTTCAGCCCTGAATTTCTACGTGAATCCAAGGCTCTGTATGATAATCTCTATCCGAGCCGTATCATTGTCGGTACGGATATGAACGACAAGAGACTTGTAGACGCAGCTCATACATTTGCCGAGCTGCTCCGTCAGGGTGCAATCAAGCACGATATTGACACACTGTTCATGGGCTTCACTGAGGCTGAGGCTGTAAAGCTGTTTGCAAATACCTACCTCGCTCTCAGAGTTTCATACTTCAACGAGCTGGATACCTATGCAGAACTGAAAGGGCTCGACACACAGCAGATTATCAACGGCGTCTGCCTTGACCCTCGTATCGGTTCACATTATAATAACCCCAGCTTCGGCTACGGCGGATACTGCCTGCCCAAGGATACCAAGCAGCTGCTCGCCAACTATGAGGATGTGCCGCAGAATATGATGACTGCTATTGTTGAATCCAACAAAACACGAAAGGACTTTATCGCCGATCGTGTACTTGAAATGGCAGGCTATTACAGCTACAGCAAGAATAATGACTGGAATGCCTCAAAAGAGCGTACCGTGACAATCGGAGTATACCGTCTTACAATGAAAAGCAATTCCGATAATTTCCGTCAGAGCTCCATACAAGGCGTAATGAAGCGTGTCAAGGCAAAGGGTGCAAGTGTTATCATATATGAGCCAACTCTCAGGGACGGAGAAACCTTTTTCGGCAGTCTTGTTGTAAATGACCTTGAAAAATTCAAGTCAATGTCGGACGCAATTATCGCCAACAGATACGATGCCTGCCTCGACAGCGTTTCCGATAAGGTATATACAAGAGATATCTTCAGAAGAGATTGATCAGCACTATGAATATTACTGCCGAAGAACGCAAAGCCATTGAATACTATGAGGGTGACGTATCAGGAAATGACCCATTCTGGAGTGATCCTAAAGCCTATGTTGTACTGAACTCTCTATTTTTCCCTGATATTACAACTGAAGCTGCACGCTCAGCTGAAGGTAAATACCTCAACCCTGCAATTCTTGAGGATACCGAGCGTCTGATAACGGTGTACCGCAATCTCCTTTCCGTATGCCGCAAAACAGCAATGCATTCAGATATCGAGACATACCGTGTAGAGCGTCTTACTGACTACCAATACTGCAAAAATGCAGGCCGTACCATTTCATTTACCTCAACCTCAGCCTCAGGCTTTTTAAGAGAGTATCAGGACAGGGCAGGAATTGTTCTCATGAGATTTCATATGCCTGCTGCAACTCCGTGCATTCCTTTTGCAGATGTCCTTGATAAATATGCAAAATCAGATGAAGCAGAGATTTTATTACCACCATGGCTTAATCTCGAAATCAACGATATACCGCTGACAAGCAGTGAAAAACAAATTCTTGATGCCAATGGTAAGCCTCCTGAATTATCATGTGTGGTTAATGTTCTTCAGAATACATCACCTATAAAGCTTGCTTCTGAGCTTCCTGAAAATGGTTCTGAAGCCGGTCAGAGGGTTTATAATGCGCTCAACTCCGGATGCATACCATCAGCAGACGATGTCAGACTGTACTGTGTATGGAAACGTGCTCTTACTTCACAACTGCATTTATAATATCATTCAAGAAAGCCGTCTGTGATTGCTCACAGGCGGCTATGTAATAATATTCAGTTCGGTAAATTAGCGTTCGTCATTCTAATCCATATAGCTTAAATGGATTTATAATCCCTTTTCCTGTTACAACATCACTACGTCTCCGAAATGTATCTGCAATGATTCCCATATCGGTTCTTTCGGCATTTTCAGGGAGAACTTTTATTTTAACGGTAATGCCTAATTTTTTGTCAGCTTCTGTTAATTCCATTGGAGGACTGAGTCTCAATGCCGGCATAAAAATGCTTCCGTTATTCCCCACACACTCCATTAATGCCTCTATTACTGTAGTTGCCCCTCCTTCTATGTATCCAAAGCTGCTGAGAGAGCTGTGTACTTCAATTTCCATATCATTTTGAAGTCCAATTCTTTTTAATCCATTAATCAGTTCCTCTTTTTTCATTTTGTAGTCCCTCAACTTTTATCAAATTCTTATTTTTTCCTCTGTCCGTCTTAATATATTATATAACATCCAATCGTCATTTTCAATAAAGAAAAGGTTACGGATTTCAAAAAGAAATCTGTAACCTCTTTGCATTTTCATAAGAAAACGGATACCACCGAAGTGATATCCGTTTTTGGCTCCCCCTGCCCGGCTCGAACGGGCGACAACTCGGTTAACAGCCGAGTGCTCTACCGACTGAGCTAAGGAGGAATATAATATCGGCACTGTTCTACTTTCCCAGGCCGTTGCCAGCCAAGTATCATCAACGTTAATGAGCTTAACTTCCGTGTTCGGAAAGGGAACGGGTGTGACCTCATTGCCATAAGCACCGATTAATTATATGGTGACCCGTACCAGAATCGAACTGGTGTTACCGGCGTG
>JAGBIH010000006.1 GCA_017935095.1 Ruminococcus sp. | reverse complement strand
TACTTCAATGGAATGGGGTACGCTCCGAATAGGCGGAGGCGGCTTCGTTTCTGGTATTGTTACAGGTCAGAATACAATGTATGCACGTACTGACGTAGGCGGTGCGTACAGATATGACTACGACAAAATGGAATGGGTTCAGCTTATGAGCTTTGTCAATGATACAGACAGAGGCTTTTTAAGTGTTGACGCAATGTGTATCGACCCTACTGACGACGATACCGCTTATTTCCTCTGCGGCTGTGCTTATTTCAGCAGCGAGAGAACTGCTGTCTTTAAGACGACAGACGGCGGTAAAACCTTTACTCAGTATGATGTTACGGATTTAATCAAGGTTCATGGTAACGGTTACGGCAGACAGTGCGGCGAGTCAATCGCTGTTGACCCTGAAAACCCTGATATCATCTACTGCGGCGGTGATACTGACGGTCTTATCATGAGTAAGGACGCAGGTGAAACATGGACCTTCGTTGAAAGCTTTGACGAGCTTGGTCTTTTCACAAACGAAATAAAGTGGCCGACATGGACTGATACTATTGAAAAAACAACTGTCGGAACAGATTATGCCAACTGTAACGGTATAGGTACTATCGCTATTGAGGACGGCAAAGTGTTCGTAGGTGTTTCGGATAATACTATTGGTGCGAATGTTTACGTTGCAGACGTAGGCAAGGATAACTGGAAGCCACTTAGCGCTGACCTGCCAACAGACGCATTTCCGTCAAGAATTAATAAGGACGCTGACGGAAATCTTCTTATCGCTTATGTAGGCGGACTCGCTTTTGCAGGTACAGGCGGCGGTCTTTATAAATATGACATAAAAAATGATAAGGTTACTGATATTTCACCTACAACCAACAGCTTCGGCGGCTGTGTAAGCCTTCCTGATAATTCTCAGGAGCTTGTTGCTACAACCTGTGGTGTATGGAGCTCTCAGCTCTGGTATAAGGGCGCATGGGATGACGATAAGGTGTGCTGGGGCGACCAGTTCTATCGCTCACATGACGGCGGTGCTACTTGGGAATCAATTACTCCCGGTAACGAAAAAAGCTGGGGCGGACCTCTTTGCGCAGATTATCTTCAGTCAGCAGGCTATGACTGGATTGTAAATAAGGCTATTCACTGGTGCGGCGCAATCGTTCTCGACCCTCGTGACAGCGACAGAATGCTTCTTACATCAGGTAACGGCGTTTTCGCTTGCGATAATGTATGGGATGAGCTTCCTGTATACTACTTCCACCCTGACGGTATCGAAGAGGTTGTATGTCTTGATATGGTAAGTGTTCCGGGCGGCGATGAATTCTCTGCAATCGGTGACTACGACGGCTTCCGTCATGTTGCTGTTGACGAAATCGGTATCCAGCATACTCCTAATATGGGTTCAACAGGTGCTATTGCATACTGTCCTCAGAATCCTGACGTTATGGTTCGTATTGCTGAAAACCAGAATGACGTTTCAGGCGGCTTCTATTCAACTGACGGCGGAAATTCATGGAAAGCTATGAAGTGTTCTTTCGGCGGCAAGGCTGCTATCACTCAGCTCGATGAGGATACATACCGTATCTTTAAATCAGGCAAGGATGACGGAAATGTTTCTTACTCAGACGACTTCGGTGCAACATGGGAAAACGTAAGCGGTATCACTTCAGCTTACGGCTCTAAGACAACTTATATGTTTGTTGAACCTGAAAAACCAAACGTTGTTTACGCATACGCTACTTACTTCAATTCTTCATGGCACTATTCAAAGACAGAGCCGGAATTTGAAGATGCACATTATACTCTTTATGTAAGTACAAACTATGGTAAGACCTTCAAGGGTACTGATATTGCAATGTATGACCAGTGCGACAGCGCAGGCAGAATTGCTTATCTCGGTGAAGATAATCTTATCCTTGCAGCAGGCTGGTATGGTCTTTATAATGTTACAGAGGGCGGTACAAAGGTTACTGACAAGAACGTTTTCTACTGCAAGACAGTCGGATACGGTGCTCCTGAAAAAGCAGGCGACGTAAATACTCTTTATATGTACGGTAAACCAAAGGAAACTGACCCTGAGGGCATTTATCGCTCACAGGACGGCGGTAATACATGGGTATGTATCAACAGCGATAAACTTTACGGCGGAACAGGTAACGGTAACTTTATTGTAGGTGATATGAACGAGTTCGGTACTCTTTATATGTCAACAGTAGGCTGTGGTATCGTTTATGGAAAGCTTTCTGACGGAAGTACTCCTCCTCCAACAACAACTAAGCCTATCACTACTACTACAAAGCCTGCACCAACTGCTGATGCTAACCGCAAATACGGTGACGCTAACTGCAACGGTGAGGTTGATATAGCTGACGTTGTTCTCACTAAGTGCTATCTCATTAACAGCGGCGGATATACTATCTCTGCAGAAGGTCTGCTCAATGCAGATGTTAAGGATGCAGGCGGTGGTCTTAATGCTCAGGATGTAATTGCAATTCAGAAATTTGTTCTTAAAATGATAGACGAATTACCTGTGTGATATGTAGGGGACGGCGTACCCAAAGGGCATAAATCCTCGACGTTCCAAAGCTCACAAGAGCATAGCAAAAATGTTCGGTTTAATACAGCACAAAGCTCCCAAGGAGAATAAATCTCTTTGGGAGCTTTTTTACATATAAAATTACATTAACTCGCAGATGAGGTTAGAGAATTCAACAGGATTTTCAACAGGAAGTCCTTCAATAAGAAGAGCCTGATTGTAAAGGAGCTGGCTGTATTTGCCAAGCTTATCCTTGTCGTCGGAGTAAAGAGCAGTAAGCTTTTCGAATATAGCGTGGTTAGGATTGATTTCGAGAACCCTTTCAGCCTTAACCTTCTGGTCAGTAGGCATAGCGTTGAGAACCTTTTCCATTTCGAGAGAAATTTCGCCCTCGCTTGTGATACATACAGGGTGAGATTTAAGACGCTTAGAAAGTCTTACCTTTGAAACCTTACCGTTGAGGTTTTCCTGCATAAGCTTGAACATATCTGAATTTTCTTCTTCCTTTGCTTTAAGCTCTTCCTTTTTCTCTTCTGTTTCGAGGTCGAGGTCGCTTGCTGAAACTGACTTGAATTCCTTGTCGTCGTAGTTCATGAGCATTTTTATAGCAAACTCGTCAACATTTTCTGTGAGGTAGAGGATTTCGAAGCCTTTATCCTTTACAAGCTCAGTCTGTGGAAGCTGTTCGATACGAGCAACACTTTCACCTGTAGCATAGTAGATGTATTTCTGGTCTTCTCTCATTCTTGAAACGTATTCTTCAAGAGTTGTGAGCTTGTTCTCAGCAGAAGATGTGAAGAGAAGGAGGTCCTTGAGTGTATCCTTGTTCATGCCGAAGCCGTTATAAACACCGAATTTAAGCTGTAAGCCGAATGCTTTGAAGAATTCCTCATACTTTTCACGCTCGTTCTTGAGCATTTTTGAAAGCTCATTTTTAATTGACTTTTCAAGGCTCTTAGCAATAATTTTGAGCTGTCTGTCGTGCTGGAGCATTTCTCTTGAGATGTTGAGCGAGAGGTCCTCAGAGTCAACAAGTCCCTTTACGAAGCTGAAGTAATCAGGGAGCAGGTCTGCACATTTATCCATAATGAGAACGCCGTTTGAATAGAGCTGAAGTCCCTTTTCGAATTCCTTTGTATAGTAGTCGTAAGGAGCCTTTGACGGAATGTAAAGGAGTGCATTGTAAGTTGCATTACCCTCATTCTTAACGTGCATATATTTAAGCGGATTTGTATAATCCATAAACTTTTCGATATAGAAGCGGTTGTAATCGTCGTCAGTAAGCTCTGTTTTATTCTTCTTCCAGATTGGAACCATACTGTTGAGGGTTTCGATTTCTGTATAATCCTCGTATTTTGGTTCAGCGTCTTTATCCTCGCCCTCAGCTTCAATGCGTCTGCTTTTTTTCATTTCCATTTTAACAGGGAAACGGATATAGTCTGAATACTTCTTTACAAGCTCTTTAATTCTGTACTGTTCGAGGAAGTCTGAATACTTTTCGTCATCAGTATCTGCTAAGATTTCGAGAATGATTACAGTACCTGCACTATCCTTTTCACCTTCAGTAATTGTATAGCCTTCAACGCCCTCTGACTCCCACTTGTAAGCCTTATCTGAGCCATAAGCCTTGGTGATAACAGTTACTTTTTTGGCAACCATAAATGCTGAATAGAAGCCTACACCGAACTGACCGATAATCTGGCTTTCGTCATCGAGCTTATTTTCGCTTTTGAATTTAAGTGAACCGCTGTTTGCGATTATACCGAGGTTGTTTTCGAGCTCCTGCTCTGTCATACCGATACCGTTATCAGTAATTGTAAGAGTACGAGCGTCCTTATCGAGCTTTATTTCGATAGCGAAATCGTCCTTGTTAAGACCAACGCTGTCATCTGTGAGTGATTTGAAATAGAGCTTGTCAATAGCGTCGCTTGCATTTGAGATAAGCTCTCTGAGGAAAATTTCCTTATGTGTATAGATTGAATGAATCATCATTTCAAGAAGTCGTTTAGACTCGGCTTTAAATTCTTTTGTTGCCATAAAAACATCTCCTGTGTATTAAAATTTATTTATTTTTAAGCGTTAGCACTCTCTTGCTTAGAGTGCTAATATAAGTATAAACCTTTCTGCAAAAAAATCAAGGGGTATTACAATTTGTTTACAAATTGTTCATATTTGAAGCTGATTTGTACTATTTACGGACATAAAAAACGGCTACGGAAGATTTTTCCGAAGCCGTTTAATAAATATTTATTTTTTATTTTCTTCCTTTTTAGAAGCCTCGTTCTGAGCCTTGAGTAAATCTCTGATTTCTGTAAGGAGCTCCTGGTCCTTAGTAGGTGCAGCAGGTGCAGGAGGAGTCTTCTTCATAAGCTTGTTCATAGCCTGAACGATAAGGAAAACGCAAAGAGCAATAATAACGAAATTGATAATAGCCTGAATGAAAGCGCCGTAATAGATTACAGGAGGCTCGTCTGTGAGACTCCACGGAATAGTGATATGGAGTCTGCTGAGGTCGATACCACCGATAACGGCACCGATAAGCGGCATAAGAATCTGGTCAACGAGTGCAGATACTATTGAAGTAAAAGCTGAACCCATAATAAGACCGACAGCAAGGTCAATTACATTGCCTCTTGCGATAAATTTCTTGAATTCTTCGATAAACTTCTTCATTTTAATTACATCCTTTATTTTTATTAAAGTTCAGGCAGTGCAGGAGATTTTGCGCCTGAATTTGATTTAACTGTTTTTCTTGCCTGCATATAGTCGGGAAGAATAATAGCGTCGATTTCATCGTTCACGCTTTTCTTTTTAGGTAAAGCTTCAACAGCATGGTCAGCACCGCTCATAATTGATTCGACGTGTTCGTGCTCATATTTCTGCAAGTCGTCGGCATTTGCGGTATCGGTAGTTTTCATAGAAACCTTTGGCTGTTTTTTAACATATTCTTCAAGCTCATCGGCATTGGCTTTATCAGTAACATTCATAGTTGCTCTTGACTTGATATGTACGTTTTCTTCAAGCTCATCAGCGTTTACGACTTTTGTTGAACGCATGAACATTTTATTGTACTTATCGGTAGTATTAGGAGCGAGTTCATCAGCATTAACCTGTGGAACATCAGACATGCAACGAGTTTTTCTTTTCTTGTCCGGCTTTTCGAGCAGACTGAAATCAAAACTATCAGCCGAAACATCGTTCATGTCCTTATTTCGCTGTTTCGGTTGACTAAAAAAATCGCTGTCATCGTCATCATCATCGTTTACAACGTTAGCTTCCTTAGGTTTTTCCGTTACAGTAGGAGCAGGTTTTACAGGAGCACTTGGCTGCTGCTGAACAGGAGCACTCGACTGTGGCTGTGGTATACCATTAGGCATAGCCATATTTGGCACAGGAGCACTTGGCTGTTGCTGAACAGGAGCGCTCGGCTGTGGCTGTGGAATACCATTAGGCATAGCCATATTAGGTGCAGGAGCACTTGGCTGTTGCTGAACAGGAGCACTCGGCTGTGGCTGAGGTATACCATTAGGCATAGCCCTATTAGGTGCAGGAGCACTTGGCTGTTGCTGAACAGGAGCACTCGGCTGTGGCTGAGGTATACCATTAGGCATAGCCCTATTAGGTGCAG
>JAGBIH010000049.1 GCA_017935095.1 Ruminococcus sp. | reverse complement strand
CATACGTCCATGATGTCATATTCCTTTGTAAATTCACCGCAGCCGCACTCGCACTTAACGCTTGACGGGATGAACTCGGAAGCCTCCTTAGTCCACCATGCGTCAGCACCCTCGGCACAGAAAAGATCAGCAATAGCCTTGATAGTCTCGTCGTTGACAATCGGCTTTCCGCAGTCCTTACAGTAGATGATCGGAATCGGAACGCCCCATGTTCTCTGACGTGAAATACACCAGTCACTTCTGTCACGAACCATGCCCTTGATTCTGTCCTCGCCCCATTCGGGAATCCACTGGACTTCCTCAATAGCCTTGATAGCCTCATCCTTGAAGCCGTTTACGGAGCAGAACCACTGCTCTGTTGCACGGTAGATAATCGGACTGTGACATCTCCAGCAATGCGGATACTGGTGAACAATCTTCTGAATTGCAAGGAGAGCACCAAGCTCTTCAAGCTTAGCAGCGATTGCTTTATTTGCAGTGACGGTATCCATTCCCTCAAACTCTCCTGCTTCAGCAGTCTGACGACCCTTAGCGTCAACGCATACGAGGATACCGATATCGTCGTAATTCTTGCAGACCTCAAAGTCCTCAACACCGTAGCCGGGAGCTGTATGAACGCAGCCTGTACCGCTTTCAAGAGTTACGTGGTCACCAACGATAATCGGTGAAGGTCTGTCATAGAGGGGATGCTTTGTTTTCATGCCCTCAAGCTCTGCACCTGTGAAGATACCGTCGGTTGTATAGTCAGTAATACCGGCTGTTTCCATAGTAGTCTTTACAAGCTCAGCAGCCATTACATAGTACTCGTCGCCAACCTTGACAAGTGTATAGTTGTACTCCGGTCCGAGGCAGATAGCCAGATTTCCGGGGATTGTCCAGGTTGTTGTTGTCCAGATGACAAAATAGATTTTTGAAAGGTCAAGACCCATTCCTGTGAAGATACCCTTATCATCTGTAACATTGAACTTTACATAGATAGAGTGACAGGGGTCATTTGAATACTCAATTTCAGCCTCAGCGAGGGCAGTATTACAGTCAGGACACCAATAAACAGGCTTGAGTCCCTTGTACATATATCCCTTCTTAGCCATTTCACCGAAAACCTCAATCTGACGAGCCTCGTATTCAGGCTTGAGAGTCAGATACGGGTCATCGTAATCGCCGATTGAACCGAGTCTCTTGAACTGTTCCATCTGGTTCTTGACATGGAGCATTGCATAGTCACGGCAATGCTTTCTGAGCTCAACCGGTGGGATAGCTCCGTTTTCGATACCGATTTCCTTCATTGCTTTAAGCTCGATCGGCAGACCGTGGGTGTCCCAGCCGGGAACATACGGCGCACAGAATCCGCTCATATTCTTATACTTTACTATAAAGTCCTTAAGGGTCTTGTTAAGGGCTGTACCAAGATGAATCTCACCGTTTGCATAGGGAGGTCCGTCGTGAAGGATATAAGTAGGCTTTCCCTCGTTCTTTTTGACCATCTTATAATAGAGTCTTTCATTTTCCCATTTTTCAAGAGTTTCGGGTTCTCTTTTGGGAAGATTTCCACGCATCGGGAAATCAGTTTTCGGTAAATTTAAGGTGTTATTGTAATCCTGTGCCATTTTTTCATGATTTTCCGCAGATTTTCTGCAAAAAATCCTCCTTTCGCCGTATTTGAATTGATATTCTTTAAAGGTCTGGGTTATATTTATTTCTCGTCCGCAGCAATAGCAGCAGCGATTTCCTCTGCTGTCTCAAGCTCATTCATTCCGGCAGCCTCGTCAAAGGTTTCCGGCATAGAAGAAATAAGCTCAAGGTGGCTCTTATACATATCAAAGAGACTCTTCTTGAAGTCAGCAACCTGCTGCTGAGCCTCGATAAGAGCTTCCTTTTCTCTTGCAATTTCAAGACGGTTTTTCTCCATAGTTTCAGCGTGCTGACGTACAGCCTCATCCTCAAGAGCCTCTGCCTTTGCCTGAGCATCAGCAATAATCTGCTCAGCTCTTTCATTTGCCTCAGCAATAACCTGATGTCCCTGCTTCTGAGCGCCGAGAAGAGCATCCTTGAGAGCGTCCTCGTCCTTCATATACTCACGAACCTTGTCTGCGAGAATCTGAATCTTGTTGTTAGCCTCTGCACGCTCACGCTCCATCTCATCAAGCTCAGCCTCAAGCTGTGAGAAAAACTCGTCAATTTCCTCCTGCTTATAGCCGAAAGCAGCCTTTTCAAATCTCTTATTTCTAACGTCCTTTGAAGTAATCATTTTTATTCACCTCTAAATATATTTACGTAGATTAATGTGTATGCGTCCTTTTTTTGTAGCGCCGTCGATGCTTGATAAAACAAATCTTCCGCAGCCTCTTACAGACAGGATATCTCCCTGCCGCAGTTCAGCCGAGACCGAAGAAGCGGTAAAGTGATTAACGTCCACTTTTTCCGAGCGGATAAGTCTTGCGGCATTTTCACGGCTTACCCTTGCGGCGAGACTGACCACGCAGTCAAGTCTGAGTGAAGCCACTGTCCCGCTGATATCCTGAAATTCCTGTGTTTTTTCAAGCTCAAATGGTATATTGTCGGAAATTTTCACTCCGACTCTTCCTATTTTTGAAGTAACGGTGGTAATAAGTCTTGAAGCAATCTCTGTAACAAAGGTCTGTGCCCTTCCCTCAGCAATAATAATATCGCCGATAACCTCACGCTTTAAACGCAGAGCCATAAACGAACCGAGAAAATCCCTATGGGTAAGCCTGTCCTCTTTACGGAATGTAAAGGTCAGGCAGTGCATCGGGAAGTCTTCCTGCACATAGTCCTCACAGAAATCCGGATAGACAGCCAGCATTTTCCGCTGAGCATCCTCATATCCGCCCCACAGCATATACCGCAGGTCTCCTGCATTATGCGAGCACCAAAGCTCTGCCTCGGCACATTGTCTTTCGTCGAGGAAGAATGAAAACACCGGAGCGCTGCTTCTTTCACAGCGGCTTATCATATCTCCGAGTCTTGCTTCAAAAAGCTTGTCGGTCATCAGATGAATACGCCGTTATTCTCAAGCTCTCCTACGAGATCTTCACCGATAAAGCCGACATTATAAGGAGTAATGATATATGTCAGATTAGCAACAGGCTTGAGGCTTCCGCCGTTTGCATATGCAACACCCACGAGGAAATCAATGATTCTTCTCTTGTTTTCAGGAGAAGCTGTCTCAAGATTGAGCACAACGGTCTTCTTTGCAATAAGGTGGTCAGCAATCTGCTTTGCGTCTGTGAAAGCGGATGGCTTTACAAGAACAACCTGAAGCTGAGCTGTTGTCTGGATATTAACTACCTTATTTCTTCTGCTGCCGCTGTCGTTTACAATGGGTTCATCTGAATCTGAAGACTGGAAGCCTGCACGGTCTGAGTGACGTACAGGAATATCAGCCTGATCCATATCATCGTCCTCTGCTGCAAAGAAAAATTCCTTGATGTTTTCAAAAAGTTTCATTTTAATACTCCGTTCTCCGCATTGATTATATTTTTATTTTCTCTTCACGGAATAAATGCGGGGTACTCCGTGGAGCTGACTTTGTCCTTTATTAATAAAACATATACGATTCTGCTGAACCGTGCTGATTTATTTTTTGCTATAGTCTCTGGCGCCGAACAAGCCTGTCCCGATTCTGACAAGATTGGAACCGAAGCGTATTGCCTGAGCATAATCGTGGGTCATTCCCATTGAAAGAATTTCCATGCTTACTCCGCTGATATTTTCAGCTGAAAGCTTCGTGAAAAGCTCACTCATTCTGCCAAGATAAATATCACTGTCAGTCTGCGGGGGAATTGTCATAAGTCCTCTCACACGAACTCCCTCCAGCAATGAAAGCTGTTCAAGCATAGCATGAAGCTCCTGCGGAGCAGCCCCGCTTTTGGATTCTTCGCCGCCGATATTGACTTCGCAGAGAATATCCATAACCCTGCCGTTATTCAGGGCAAGACGGTTTATCTCCTGCGCAAGCCTGAGGCTGTCTACGGACTGAATCATGCTCACTGTATTTATTATATATTTGACCTTATTTGTCTGTAAATGCCCTATAAACTGAACCTCTGCCGATTTATCGTAAAAATCAGCCTTCGACTGATACTCCTGAACCCTGTTTTCGCCGAGAAGCTCAATTCCGAGTGATACTGCGTGATTGACAGCTTCGGGGGCGACAGTTTTGGTAACAGCCATTATCCGCACATTATCTGCGGGACTTCGGTATTTATCAAGAGCCTCGCCGATATTTTCTTTTATAATACGCAGATTCTCGTCAATATAGCTGAAATTATTTTCCACTCTAATCAACACCTTCAATCATGATATCGTCATAAAGTGCAAGGTAGCTGAGGTCATCATCATGAACTCTTGAAAGAACATAATCGCTGCCCTCATAGACAACGTCAATTTTTTTGAATTCAACCTGTTCTCCCTTTAAGATGTAAACGCCCTTGTATGTTACATTGACAGCCGCTGTACCTGATTCAGCATCTCCTTCGCCGTCGATTTTCTCGACAGGGACAAATCTTATCGCCTCTCTCGGAACCTTCAGACCTCTGAAATCGCCTCTGATAAGCTCTACTGTTTCTGTACGGTGCTGAACAAGATCGTAATTGAACTGACTGCATGAAATAATAACAATACTTCTTGCCGGGTCGCCTTCATTGCGGACATCATAAATCTGTGCATCGTAGACCTCAGCTGAAGATTCCATACGTATCTTGACATTATCGCCGACAGCATATTCCTTGCGGGAATTGTCAACAACTCCGGCAATATACCAGCAATAGCCGTTAACAAGCTTTCCGACAATATTTCCGTCTGTTTTTTTATTATCGGAAATTTCATCAAGCTGATCTATGGTCAGGGAGTCGAGAGCGTCAGTTGTAAGCTTCTCTTCATAGCCGTCACAATAGCTGACAAAATATGCAGAGCGGTCGGATTTGATTGTCTCTTTCGGGGTAACTGACTGTCGTTTCAGCTGTGCAAGCTGTGTATTGATATCAACAATCTGCTGACCGAAATCTGTTACCTCGTTTGTGATAATCTGATATGTACTCATCTGTACAAGAAGCGTATCCATAACTGTCTGCAGTGCATCGTAGTCCTGCATATCACGGCATAATATAAGATTGCGGTAATTTTCCTCAATGCTTGCCGAAAGACTTGAAGGCTGTGCGGATTCAAGGGTTCCGGGATTCTGGATCTTCTTGAGGATATCGAGGTCTTTTGTAAGACTCTCTATTTCTCTGTTGATGCCTATCTGTGTATTGTCGGGGTAAACCTCAGCGATAACGCTTCCGTTTCCGACCTTACCGCCGTCGGAAACATTGTAGCTGAGAACTCCGCCGCCGCTGTAGCTGACAGGAAACTCGTCCCTTATAAAGACTCCCTTGAACTCAACTGAAGCAGTAGCTTCTGCAATAAGTGCGCTTTCGGTATCGCTCTCTCTGTTGCGGAAGTTATAGACAATACTGATAAAAATAACAAAAAACAGTATCAGAACGGTATTGCGCAGGATTTTGACTGCCAAGCCGCTGTCCGTTTTAGTAAAGCGCATTCACATCACCTTATTCGCTTTTCTCAGCTGCATCAAGAATAGAAACCGGTCTTGCCGGAACAATTGTTGAAATTGCGTGCTTATAAACAAGCTGCTGTTTTCCGTCGCAGTCAAAGATAGCTACGTAGCTGTCGAAGCCCTTCACCATGCCCTTGAACTGAAATCCGTTTGTAAGAATAATAGTAACCATAATCTTGTCTTTTCTGCACTGATTGAGGAACACGTCCTGCAGATTGATTGTTTTGTTCATACACATTCTCCTATTTTTAATTTATTCAGCCGGCATTTCTATGCATACATAGAAATACACACAATACATTATATCACACATTGTGATAATTTGCTATACATTTTTTGGATTTTTCTAAAATTTCATTGTTTTTATTAATTTCGCCCAAAATAATCCACTGAATACGTTGATTTTTCCTAAACCACGTCAGTTGTCTTTTGGCGTAACGGCGTGTTTCCTGTTTGATTTTGTCGATGCACTCTTCAAGAGTCATCTTTTTTTCAAAGTAAGGAATAAGCTCCTTGTAGCCGATAGCGTTTGCTGCGGTTTTCATTCCGCTCTCCTGCCACAGCTCTCTTGCCTCATCGACAAGTCCGTTTTTTACCATTTCATCGACCCTGAGATTAATTCGCCTGTACAGCATTTCCCTGTCTGCATAGTTCAGTCCGATTATAAGGGAATCATACGGACTTTCAACAAGACGGCTCTCCTTTTTCAGCTCACTGAATCTGCGTCCCGTAATATGAATAACCTCCAGTGCTCTGACAACACGCACGATATTGTTGGGATGAACAGACTCAGCAGCCTCAGGGTCTGCCTGCACAAGCCGGCTGTACAAAGCTTCATTGCCCTCAGTACGGGCAAATTCATAAAGCTCCGCACGGTACTCTTCATCGCTTCCACCCTCTGAAAACTTAACATTTTCAAGCAGAGAGTCTATATAAAGTCCCGTACCTCCGACTATTATCGGAATCTTCCCCCTGCTCAGCACCTCATCTATCTTTTCCTTTGCAAGCTTTACATAGTCGGCAGCACTGAAGGTCACGTCCCTGTCGAGAAAATCAATAAGATGGTGCGGTATCCCCTGCATTTCCTCGGCAGTCGGCTTTGCGGAGGCAATATCCATTCCCTTGTAAATCTGCATGGAATCGGCGGAAATAACTTCGCCGCCGTAAGCCTTTGCAAGCTCTATTCCAAGTCCTGTTTTTCCGGAAGCAGTCGGTCCGACCACCGCAAGAACACGAGGTTTATTATTGTTATGCATCTTCATTCTCCTTGTCCGTCGGATTATTAGTCACATTGTCAGAATCCGTCATTTCCTTTTCCATCTCAGATTTCATCTTCTTATTTGATATTCGTAATGTGGTCACGGTTATGGCAATACATACAAGCAGAGCAACGATCAGAATCACTGCTGTGAAAACATATCCTATGCCGATCATATGAAAAAACGGAAATGGATGCATGAACGATTCCTCCTCTGTAAAAATAAGGCGGCTCAGGTACGTCCGAACTGATGTTCAATATTGGACTTCGACATCGTGAACATTACCGGACGTCCATGCGGACAGTGACGTATTCTCTCGTCATAATAAACCTGCTCGGCAAGAGCCTGAAGCTCTCTGAGGTCATTCTTGTCGTTTGCCTTTATCGCCGATTTGCAGGCAACCGTATGAAGCATATCATCCAGCACGTGCGACTGGGGATTCTGACGGTAAAGACGCAGATTCTCTGCAATTTCCGAGATAATATCCTCAAGATTCAGCTCCATAATAAACGTCGGTACTGCGGTTGCCGCAACACACGGTCGCTCCGAAAAGTCAAAGCTGAAGCCAAGGTCGGCAAGAAGCTCCTCATTTTCCTCAAGCGCACTGAATTCGTCACCCGTAAGCAGAACTCTCACGGCGCTGATGAGCATCTGACTGTACTGACGGCAGTTGCGGCTTTTTAGACGTTCAAAAATAATTCTCTCATGAGCGGCGTGCTTGTCTATCATTATGACTGTTTTATCATCAGCCTCAGCAATTATATAAACTCCGAATGCCTCACCGATTACACGGATTTTCGTTTTTTCTTCCTGCTTCGGATTCAACTTCTCCGCCGGTTCAGGTGATGTCTGTTCAAAGGATTTGCTGCTGATATAGCGGAAGCCATCCACTGGCTCGCAGGATACCTTTCCGGCCTCCTCAGCTGTTTTACAAGGCGGCTTTTCAGGCTTTCTGCATTCTTTGTACACATCAGCTACATCAGTCACAGGCACCTTTTTGCCCTCATCCGTCTTATCGGGATATACAGGAATTTCAGCCGTCTTTAACGTAAGCTCAGGCAGCTGCACTGTAATATTCTCAGACGGCGCCGTCACAGCCTGCACTGTATTCACGGATTCTCGCTCTTTCAACTCTGTTTCAGCCTTTTCAATGTCCTCAACAGGAGTGAACATGAATTCCTGCTGAGCAAGCTCCTGAGGCTCCTCCACAGGCTTTGTCCAGTCAGTTCTTGGTTTAAGCTCAAACTCATAAATCAGACCGTCATTCATAAGAGCGTTTTTCACAGCAAAGTAAACAGCATCAGAAACTTTTTTCTCGTCCGTGAATCTTACCTCTGCCTTTGCAGGATGAATATTTACGTCCATCGCTGACGGCGGAAGGTCAATCATCAGTACGCACGCAGGGAATTTTCCCGTCATTATCATATTTGTATATGCACTCTCAATTGCTGCCGAGCACAGACGTGAGCGGACATATCTGCCGTTGACGAAGAAATTCTGAAATGACCTGTTGTTTTTTGAGTATAATGGCTTGATTGTATAGCCGCTCACCCTTACTCCCGAAAACTCATAATCAACCTCAATGAGATCACGGGCAAAATCACGTCCATAGATAGCATAAACCGCTGAAAACAGCTCTCCGTCGCCGCTTGAATTGAATTCAACACGGTTGTCACGGACAAATTTAAAAGCTATATCAGGATGTGACATTGTAATTTTCTGGAGAATCTGGCTCACCGCATTAGCCTCTGTCACGTCCTTTTTCATGAACTTGCGGCGTGCAGGGACATTATAGAAAAGGTCACGTATGATTATGGTTGTTCCGTCGGGACAGCCTGATTTTTCGTGGAGCTTTTCGACACTTCCTTCTATATTATATAATGTGCCGTATGTTTCATCACGCTGCTTTGTCATTACCTCGACCATTGAAACAGCAGAAACAGACGCAAGCGCCTCTCCACGGAATCCGAGCGTCAGAATATTATCGAGATCCTCTTTGGCTGTAATTTTACTTGTGGCATGACGAAGAAAAGCCTTCGGCACGTCATCAAAGGACATTCCGCAGCCGTCATCGGTAACTCTCATATATGTTGTCCCACCGTTTTTTATCTCAACGGTAATATGCCTTGCTCCTGAATCTATGGAATTTTCCACAAGCTCCTTTATGACAGAGGACGGCCGCTCTATGACCTCCCCTGCAGCAATAAGCTCGGATATCTCTTTACTGAGTACGTTGATTGACGGCATTTCAGCTTCTCCTTATATAATGTTATTGCGTCCTTACAAATCAGATACCGAGAATGGTGAACATACCATGCTCTTTAAGTGCGGATTCTGCCCACATTTCAAGCTCCGCAACAGCCTCAGCGGCAGTTCCCTTGGCAAGCTTGCATATCTGCTCCCAGTCATCAGGAAAAATTTCGGTAGTATCATATGGTGAATAATCCGGAATAACCATTGAAAGCAGCATCCGCATACCTGATTCCCTGAACATATCGTCATAGATATAAAGCGAATCATCATTCCAGAATCTGTCATCCCACTGTCCTCGGAAGAACTCATGGCAGTCAGTACCGTGAAGCTCATCCTTTACGCAAAAATATTTCATGCTATTCCTCCTTGTTGTCAGCCGGAGCATCTATCAGTCCCAGCTCATATTTTTTTATAAGAATACGTGTAACGCTCTCATCAATGCGTTCCTCTGTAATCTGACCATTTTCAACTGCGCTGCACACGGCATCTACTGCTGTCGGCAGATCCGCAGGCATAAGTATTATATCAATTCCTGCCTGAACTGAGCGGACAGCTGCATCGCCTGAACCATAGACTCCTGCAATTGTATTCATCCGCTGAGAGTCAGTTACTGCAATCCCCTCAAAGCCAAGCTCGCCTCGAAGAAGCTCGGTAACAGCAGTGTAGGAAAGATCAGCCGGAGTATTATCGCCGATTCCGGTAACTATCTGGTGTCCCACCATTACAAAATCCACTCCTGCGTCTATACCGCCTTTAAAGGGAACAAACTCTGCGCTTCGCAGCTCGTCAAGTGTACGATAAATGAGAACGGAATTATCATAGTGGGTATTGCCGTCCGCAGCACCAAGACCCGGAAAATGCTTCAGCGTTGCACATACGCCCTGACTTTCAAGACCTCGCACGACATTTGCCACCATATCCGATACAACAATCGGGTCACTGCTGAAAATACGGCTGCCAAGCTCGTTTGCGCTGTTCAGATTCACGTCGGCAACGGGAGCAAAATCAAGATTGAAGCCGAGTCCGCTCAGATCTCTGCCGATAGTTTCTCCTATATTATAGGCAGCTCCGGCATCATTCAGAGAGCCATAATATGACATATTTGAAAATGAAGTCGTACCAAGCTTCTGTGCTGCACGTGCAACAGTACCGCCCTCCTCGTCAATAGCCATAAAAAGACCTGTTCCGCAGCTTTCTATTGCATAGCTCTGGGCATCTGCAAGCATACTGCGTGTCTGTTCCTGCCAAACGAGATTATCTGCAAAGAATATCATCCCGCCTACGCTGTAATTATCAAGCCCCTGCTTCATTGCCTGATCAGACAGTGTTACACAGCCATAACCTGTAAGCTGCTCCGGAGTTACGATAAACATCTGACAGACCTTCTGGTGCAGAGTAAGCTCCTCAAGCTTCTGCAAAACAGGGTCCGGAATGTCAGACTCCTCCGGTTCGGTTGCTGCCTCCTCAGTTGGAGGGACGGTGGATTCCGCCTCATTTGTAACGGTTACTGTATGTATGGAGGAGGTCGGCTGATTATCTGAAGCAACCTCTGTAAGCTCAGCTGACGCATCAGATACTTTTCTTCCGCAGCCGCAGAGCATGATGCTGATACAGCTTGCTGCAAGTATTGTCCTTTTCAAATTAAACATCCCAAGCTCCTCTGTCAACCTATGAGATTTATCATATCCCTCAGCAGCTCACGGCATTCAGCATCGGAAAGCTCCTCTATATTTGTCTTTCCCAGCATATCAAGAGCTGCCTCACGGTTTACCGCAGCAAAGCTTATCTGACCGTTTTCTGCGGATTTTTCCTCAGTCCGTTCGGATTTATGTGCCTTCTCCATTTCAGCAAGAAGCTCTCTTGCACGGCTGACCACCTTTGCAGGAAGTCCCGCAAGCTTTGCAACGTCCACGCCATAGCTTTCGTCCACTCCGCCACGTACAATTTTACGCAGGAAGCGTATTGTCCCGCCATGCTTATTTACAGCAATACTATAGTTCTTTACTCCTTCAAGCTCGTTTTCAAGACCGATAAGCTCGTGATAATGGGTTGCAAAAAGGGTTTTGCAGCCAAGCTTCTTTGAGGTGCATATATGCTCAGCAACCGCACGTGCAATGCTTACTCCGTCAAAGGTAGACGTTCCACGTCCTACCTCGTCGAGGATTACAAGGCTTTCGGGAGTTGCATTTTTGAGAATATCAGAAACCTCGCTCATCTCCACCATAAATGTACTTTGTCCTGCTGTAAGGTCGTCGGAAGCGCCTACACGGGTGAAAATCTTATCCACAACCGAAATTTTCGCAGAATCCGCAGGTACAAAGCAGCCTATCTGCGCCATGAGGACAATCAGTGCAGTCTGGCGCATATACGTCGATTTACCCGACATATTTGGTCCTGTGATAATTGACATACGGCTTGATTTATTGTCAATGTAAACATCGTTAGGCACGAACATTTCATCATTCAGCATAAGCTCAACTACAGGATGACGTCCGGCTCTGATATCCACAGCGCCGTCGAGAGAAATATCAGGCTTGACGTACTGATTGCGCATGGATACCTCCGCAAAGGAGCAGAGTACGTCAACCGCAGCTACTGCCGAAGCTGTTTTCTGTACAGCCTCAAGCTTTGTCGCAAGGAAATCACGTACCTCAGCAAAAATTTCCGCCTCCAGAGACAAAGCCTTGTCCTTTGCTCCAAGAATAGCATTTTCAGCTGTTTTAAGCTCCTCTGTTATGAATCGCTCTGCATTTGCAAGAGTCTGTTTTCTTATGTATTCCTTCGGGATGAGGTCATAATAAGAGCGGGTTACCTCCAGATAGTAGCCAAATACCCTGTTGAATCCTATTTTCAGGTTCTTGATTCCTGTTGCCTCACGCTCACGCTGTTCTATTCCGTCAATAATTTCCTTTCCGTGATTCATTATGTGACGAAGATTGTCAAGCTCCTCATTGAAGCCGTCCCTTATGACTCCGCCGTCCTTTACCGAAACGGGAGGCTCGTCCATTACCGCATTTTCCACAAGTCTGACTATTTCGTCAAGGTCGGATATTTCGCTGTTGTATCTTGAAAGCAGCTTTGATTCGCTCAGCTTTTCAAGCTCCTGCTTGATCAGAGGAAGCTGCATTGCAGTTGCGGACAATGATTTCAGATCACGTGGATTTGCCGTCTTGTACATAACCTTTGTCATAAGACGCTCCAGATCATATACACGGTCAAGAAGATCAGATAAATCGGCAAGCACAACGCTTTTCCTGTAGAGAGCCTCTACAGCGTCAAGTCTTTCAATAATACGTGCCGGACTTTTCAGCGGCTGTTCTATCCAGTTTTTCAGCAGACGGCGTCCCATTGAAGTTTTAGTGGAGTCAAGCACCCATAGCAGTGAGCCTTTTTTCTCCTTGCTCCGCAGAGTCTCCGTCAGCTCAAGGTTACGGCGTGCATTGAGATCGAGTCCCATATATGCATCACCGTTAAGAATTTCTATTGAGGTAAAACGTGAAACCGAGGTTTTCTGTGTGTCATTTATATAGTCAAACAGTCCGCACACAGCCGCACAGTCTGCACCTTCCTCACTTATTCCAAGCTCGGCAACCGATTTTACCCCGAATACTGCTGCCGTCATTATCCGCTTATCAGACGGACTGAAGCAGCAGCTGTCCCGAAGCGTCACTGCACAGTCAAGACGTACTTTGACAAAATCTGCGACATTTTTCATTGAGAGAAAGCTCTCAGGAAAAATCACCTCGGCAGGCTGACAGCGTGAAAGCTCATTTATCACGCCGGCTTCCATATCCCTGCCCTCAAAAAGGCACAGAAATGCATCTCCTGTTGAGATATCCGCAGACGCAACTCCGCAGGTTTTCTCTGTTTCATCGTAATAAATACTGCATATATAATTATTTCTTCCGTCATCAAGCATACTGCTTTCGGTGAGCGTTCCGGGAGTTACTACACGGATTACATCACGCACGACTATCCCCTTTGACTCCGCAGGGTCTGTAAGCTGCTCGCAGACCGCAACCTTGAAGCCCATATCAATGAGTCTCTTGATGTACATATCCGCAGCATGATAAGGAACTCCGCACATAGGCGCACGTTCCTCAAGACCGCAGTCACGTCCGGTAAGCGTAAGCTCAAGAGCCTTTGAAACTGTTACGGCATCATCGAAGAACATCTCATAAAAATCTCCGAGACGGAAAAACAGAACGCAGTCCTTGTATTTGTCCTTTACTTCCAGATATTGCTGCATCATCGGAGAAATTTTACTTCTGTCGATTTCCATGCAGTTCAACTCCTTTTCTCAAAATTGTAACAGCGCCGCACAGAAGCTGTGCAGATGTGCAGAATCATGATGTCACTGTCTTTCATCGTCAGTGCGGAATCAGCCGCAGCCTCCGCAGGTTGCACAGCTTCCCGAGCATCCGCCTGAAGGCTGACAGGTATCGGGATCTTCACCGTTTGCGCACATTGAGATAATCTGGTTAATATTGTTGATAAGGCTTTCAAGTGCATTCTGCGCACTGTTGAAAACGAACATATTCGGATTACTCATAATCTTTTTATAGACTGCCTTGATTTCCTCATCAAGCTCCTTCAGCTTTTCGGAATCAGGATTTTCGCTGCTCATTAATGTGTTCAGATCAGTGCGCAGTGCGGTGAATTTCTCTATATCAGCCTGAAGCACGGCATCATTGTCATTTGCCTGCTTTGCAAGCGTATATGCAATGTAACGGTCGTCCTGCTGAAGTGCCTTTCCAAGCTCTCTTGTCATCTGAATAATATCCATAATAATTTCTCCTTTAATTTATATTTCTGAATAATTGTCCCATAATATCAATCGTTGACTATATTATGTGTCTGATCGGGACGATTAAACAATTTTTCCTGTAACAGCCCAGTTCATGGCGTCAGTTATCTCAACATCCACAAACTGTCCGATAAGCGATTTATCGCCCTCAAATTCAACAATTATGAATTCATTGCTCTTGCCGGTGAGGAAACCTTCACGCTTTTTTGAAACGTCGTCAGCAAGCACACGCATTTTTCTGCCGATAAACCGTTTATAATGCTCTGTGGTAATTTCACGCTGAAGCTCCAGAAGCTCCCTCATGCGGCAGCTCTTCTCCTCTGCGGAAACAGCATCATGCATTTCCGCAGCCTTTGTCCCTGAACGCTTTGAATAGATGAAGGAGTAGATATTGTCATACTTCACCTGCTTTATCAGTTCAAGAGTTGAGCGGAATTCCTCATCGCTCTCGTCAGGGAAACCAACGATAAGGTCGGTTGTCAGTGAAAATTCAGGATCACGGCTGCGTATGGAATCCACAATATCAAGATACTTTTCAACGCTGTAACGACGGTTCATACGCATAAGAACCTCGCTGCTGCCGCTCTGTACGGGAAGATGCAGATGCTTTGCAACCTTTTCACATTCAAAAATTGCGTCTATAAGCTCCTGTGAAGCATCCTTAGGATGAGACGACATGAAACGTATTATAAAATCACCGTCTATGTCATTCAGCTCCCTCAGAAGCTGCGGAAAGCTCATTTCGCCGCTGAGGTCGTTTCCGTATGAATTTACGTTCTGACCAAGCAGCATAATTTCCTTATAGCCGTCGTTCACAAGCTGAGTTACCTCACTGATTATATCCTGAGGCATACGGCTGCGCTCACGGCCACGCACGTAAGGTACGATACAATAGGTACAGAAATTATTGCAGCCGAACATTATCGGAACCGATGCCTTGAACGGGTTCTCACGTACCTGCTCTGCCGTCTCTGAAAAATCATCATACTCAGAAATGTCTGCGGCAAATTTCCGTCCCCTGAGACAATCAAGCAGAAGTCCGGGCAGCGCATTTATAGCTGATGTTCCGAGAACAAAATCCACCTGAGGATAGGATTTCCTTATTTTTTCCGCAACATGACCCTGAGCAGTCATGCAGCCGCTTATACCGATTATCAGTGAAGGATTAAGCTCCTTGAGCTTCTTCATGCTGCCTATAATGCCAAAAACCCTGTCCTCTGCCGATTCACGCACTGCACAGGTATTGAATATAATCAGGTCAGCCGAATTTTCATCCTCTGTGAAGCTGAAGCCCATTTTTTTAAGCAGTCCCTTTATTTTTTCTCCGTCCGAAACATTCAGCTGACAGCCGAAGCTCCTGACATAAGCCTTCCTTGACTTATCGCCGAAAATATTCAGAATCTCATTTATTTTTTCTGTATTATTGTTCAAAGCAATGAACCTCACATTCTTCAAAAATCCGGTAATATACTATTATATCATAAAATAAGATTCCTTTCAAGCATTTCCGCACGAAAAACTGCTCAATATCGAATTTCAATGAAATATTACGCAAAGTTTGTGCAGAAGCTACAAAATCAGTTTTTTCCTCACAGATTACATAAAAAATATCTGTTCAGGGCTTTTCAAATCTTGACAAATATGGTATAATATACTTAAGGCAATACCATACAAAGCTCGCCCGGCGACTTTGCACGAAATCCGCTTGTTTGTTTTTTCGTCATCATGCACAGAAATCCCTTAGTTTATTACAGCATACCTATAATATTCCTATGCATTCTGACGAAAAATCCGACTTTGTATCTTTCGCACAAGTTTTGTGCAGTATTGACTTAATGAATTTTCAATCGTCTTAACACACGGATATTATTTACAAAAAGTATAATATCCATAAAAAATTATATCATTACAACTACAGGCACAATTAATGAAATCTGCCTGTATAGCTATGGGGTTTTTTATATGGAAAAGAATTCTTTCATTTCAGCAAAACAAGCCGCACTAAAAAAATACTTCAGCAGAATGAATAATATGCAGCAGGAAGCTGTTTTCACCGTCAATGGTCCTGTCCTCGTGCTCGCAGGCGCAGGAAGCGGAAAAACTACCGTCATTGTAAACCGTATCGCCAATATGATTAACTTCGGCAACGCTTACTTTGATGATTCCCGTGACGGCAGCTCCGATGATATCGCATTCCTCTGCGATTATGCCGACGGAAAAACCGATGATTTTGATTCTCTCCGTGATATAGTTGCCGTGAATCCGGTAAAGCCTTGGAATATCCTTGCAATCACCTTCACAAACAAGGCTGCTGCCGAGCTGAGAGAACGACTTTCCGCTATGCTCGGTGAGGACGGTATGAACATCAATGCCTCTACTTTCCATTCTGCCTGCGTGAGAATCCTCAGAAGCGAAATAACCGCTATAGGCTACGGAAGCGATTTTACTATTTATGATTCCGATGACAGCCAGCGTATGATTAAATCCGTTATGGGAGAGCTTGATATCTCCGAAAAACAGCTTGCTCCGAGAACTGTTCTCAGTGAAATCAGCTTCGCCAAGGATAAAATGATTACTCCCGAAGAAATGCGTGCAGACGCCGGTCAGGATTACCGCAAAAAAATGGTCGCCCGTCTCTACAGTCTCTATCAGGAGCGTATGAAATCAGCTAACGCCCTTGATTTCGACGATATTCTGACACTCACCGTTGAGCTGTTTGAAAAATTCCCGGAGATTCTTGAAAAATATCAGAAACGATATAAATATATAATGGTGGATGAGTATCAGGATACCAACCATGTCCAGTTCAGACTCGTTTCACTCCTCTCAAAGACGCATTCAAACCTCTGCGTTGTGGGTGACGATGACCAGAGTATCTATAAATTCCGTGGAGCTAATATTGAAAATATCCTCGGCTTTGAATCACAGTTCATCGGCGCTAAGGTCATCCGCCTTGAACAGAATTACCGCTCGACACAGACTATCCTTGATGCAGCAAACTCCGTAATCAGCCATAACACGGGACGTAAGGAAAAGGCACTGTGGACAACCGGCGATAAGGGCAGCAAGGTTTACTGGTATAAGGCTGTTGACGAAAATGATGAGGCCGGATTTGTTGCCGATACAATTCTCAGTTCTTATAAGGAAACCGGCAAATATTCCGATAATGCGGTTCTCTACAGAATGAATGCGCAGTCCAATGCCGTTGAAAGAATGCTTGTAAAATGCGGTATTCCATATAAGGTTTACGGAGGTATGCGCTTCTACGACCGTAAGGAAATCAAGGATGTAACCTCTTACCTGAGCTTTATCAACAATCACAATGATATGCTCCGCTTCAAGAGAATCATCAACGAGCCTAAACGAGGTATCGGCGATTCTACTGTCGCACTTATTGAAGACATAAGCCGTGACCTGAAGCTGTCGCCATTCGATGTTCTCAGAACCTGCGATGAATATGCTCCGCTTTCCAAAAAGGTCACTGCACTGAAAAATGCCTATGCAATGTTCGATTTCCTGACAGAAAAATCCGAGGAGCTTCCTCTTGATGAATTTCTCGATCTGCTCCTTGATAAAACAGGCTATCTGGATTATCTGAAAACTCTCGATAATGCCGATACCAAAATCGAAAATGTTCAGGAACTGCGTTCATCTATGGTCCAGTATATGAATGAAGCCGAGGAACCTACTCTCGGCGGCTTCCTCGAAGAGGTTGCACTCTATACTGAGGCTGACCGTGATGACAATTCGGATGACAGGGTTACCCTTATGACCGTTCATTCGGCAAAGGGTCTTGAATATGAAAATGTATTTGTAATAGGTCTTGATGACGGTATCTTCCCAAGCTCACGTTCATTTGACAGTGAGGAGGATATGGAGGAGGAACGACGTCTCGCTTATGTTGCGATTACACGTGCCAGAAAGCATCTTTACCTCACCAATGCTGCTCAGCGTATGCTGTTCGGACAGACACAGAGAAATGTTACCTCACGCTTTATGCGTGAAATCGGCAGTGAGCTTATCGAAAAACATGATAATGCTGCCGCTATGAAAAATAAGCTTGCCGAAAACGACAGCTCTGTTACTGCTGTTCATTCGGCTACCCTCCAGCAGCAGCTCGCACGGAACAAATCCCACTCCGGAAGCATTTCCAAAGAAACCGCTGCCTATAATGCAGGTGAAAGAGTTGCACATAATATTTTCGGCGAAGGTACAATACTTTCTGTCAGAAAAATGGCAAACGATGCTATGCTTGAAATCGCTTTCGATAAGGTCGGCACAAAGAAAATCATGGCTAATTATGCTAAGCTTAAAAAGCTCTGATGTCCATATAATGTGTAGGGCCTTCAATTTCTTTATACATAGCATATAAATCTGTCTTTACAAAAAGACAATGCTGCACACAGTCTATGCAAAATGCAAAGGAGTTATTTATATTATGAGAAAAACAAAAATTGTCTGCACAATTGGTCCCGCTACCGATGATGAGCATATCATGCGTGAGCTTATGCTCGCAGGTATGAATGTTGCACGCTTCAACTTCTCCCACGGCGATTACGAAACTCACGAAAAACGCCTGAAGATGATTGAAAAGCTGCGCAAGGAGCTTGATTTTCCTGTTGCTACCCTCCTTGACACAAAGGGTCCTGAAATCCGTCTCGGAAAATTTGTAGACAATAAGCCCGTTGAAATCTTCGACGGCGATACCTATACACTCACTACCGAAGACGTGCCATGCACAAATACTGTCGGCAGCATAAGCTTTAAAAAGCTCCCCCGTGATGTCAGCATCGGTACAAGAATACTCATCAACGACGGTGTTATCGAGCTGCTTGCCGAAAAGGTCAGCGGAAGCGATATCGTCTGCCGTGTTATCCACGGAGGCATTCTGTCCAACAATAAGGGCATCAACGTCCCAGGGGTAAAGCTCTCTATGCCCTATCTCAGTGAAAGGGATATGGATGATCTTGAATTCGGCGCAAAAATGGGCTTCGATTTCATTGCCGCAAGCTTTGTACGTACCGCCGCAGATATCAACTACCTCAGAAAATTCACTCAGAGCCTCGGCTGGTTCGACGTTCGTATTATCGCCAAAATCGAAAACATCGACGGTGTTGAAAATATTGACGAAATCCTTGAGGCTGCCGACGGTATCATGGTAGCAAGAGGTGATATGGGCGTTGAGATCCCCTTCGAGCAGATCCCTGCAATCCAGAAATCAATTATCAAAAAAGGCTATAATGCCGGAAAACAGGTAATTACCGCTACTCAGATGCTTGAATCAATGATTACCAATCCAAGACCTACACGTGCCGAAATTACTGACGTTGCCAACGCTATCTACGACGGCACAAGTGCTATCATGCTCTCAGGCGAGACCGCTGCCGGCGCTTATCCGGTTGAAGCAGTAAAAACTATGGCTCTTATCGCTGAGACTACTGAAAACAATATCAACTATAAGGCAAGATTCTCCGCACGCCGTACCGAGCCGAACAGCAACGTCGCAGAGGCTATCGCTCATGCTACCGTTACAACCGCTCACGACCTCAACGCAAAGGCTATCATAACAGTTTCTCTCGGCGGTCAGACGGCAAGGCTGATTTCTAAATTCCGTCCGGGCTGTCCTATTATCAGCTGTACCATGAGCGAAATCGTATGCCGTCAGATGAATCTCAGCTGGGGTGTTATTCCCTTTATTATCGACGAAAAGAATTCAACCGATGAGCTTTTTGCCGCTGCTGTTTCCGCTGCTGAATCCCACCGTCTTGTCGAGGACGGCGACCTCGTTGCTATTACAGCAGGCGTTCCGCTCGGTATATCAGGTACCACCAACCTTATGAAGGTTGAAAGAATCGGTAAATAACGCTGGAATCCAGCTTGTGCGAACTCCGCATTTTTATGGCAGAACAGCAAAAAACGACTTGACAACAGTATGAATACCGTGTATAATTAACTTGTATTGACACTAATACAATGTAAAGGCTGTGAAGAGAAGGAGTAAGCGGATTTCCGAAGCGCAGAGAACCGTCGGTTGGTGCAAGACGGTGTGAGGAACCGGCTGAAGTAGTCCCGGAGCTGCATGGGCGAAATATCAGTAGTCCATGACGTGATTCTCACGTTACAGGGAAAGAGGTTGCATGACCTCGCAGAGTGCGGAGCTTATCGCTCCGAATTCAGGTGGTAACACGGACAAATTGTTCGCCCTGAGCCTTTATGGTTCAGGGCGTTTTTTAATACTTGAACCAGAAAAAGACTGCCCTCGGTCTTATGAAAATCACATACTTATGGCAATACCGCACAGGGCTTGTGCGAAAAATATACAATCAGATTTCGTGCAAAGCCATATGGCGTGCTTTGTACGGCGTTGCCTTATATCCGGACATTGAGGGAGTGTACGGAATACCGAAAAGGAGAGTAAATACAATGGCTAAAGAACTTGCAAAGTCCTATAATCCTAAGGATTTCGAGGACAGAATCTATGCTGCATGGAACGAAAAGGGCTGCTTCCACGCAGATGTTGACCCGAAAAAAACACCCTACACAATAGTTATCCCCCCTCCGAACATCACCGGACAGCTTCATATGGGCCACGCTCTTGACGAGACTCTTCAGGATATTCTTATCCGTTGGAAGAGAATGAGCGGCTATTCTGCACTGTGGCTCCCCGGAACCGACCACGCTGCAATCGCTACCGAGGCTAAAATTGTCGAGGCTATGCGCAAAGAGGGTGTTACAAAAGAAGACCTCGGACGTGATGGCTTCATGGAGCGTGCATGGGAATGGAAGAAGCAGTACGGCGGAAGAATCTGCGAGCAGCTTAAAAAGCTCGGCTCATCATGCGACTGGTCACGTGAACGCTTTACTATGGACGAGGGCTGCTCAAAGGCAGTCAAGGAGGTTTTCGTAAAATATTACGAAAAAGGTCTTATTTACCGTGGCGAAAGAATTATAAACTGGTGCCCGAAATGCAAGACCTCCCTTTCCGACGCTGAGGTTACATACGAGGATCAGGCAGGCCATTTCTGGCATATCCGCTATAAAATCAAGGACAGCGACAGCTATCTTGAGCTTGCTACAACACGTCCTGAAACCCTCCTCGGCGATACCGCTGTTGCAGTAAATCCTGCTGACGAGCGCTATAAGGATATCATCGGCAAGACTGTTATACTCCCTATCGTTCATCGTGAAATTCCTATCGTTGCCGATGATTACGTTGAAATGGATTTCGGTACAGGCGTTGTAAAGATTACTCCCGCTCATGACCCTAATGACTTTGAAGTTGGTCTGCGTCATAACCTCCCCGTTATAAATGTTATGAACGATGACGCTACTATTGTTGACGACTACCCGAAGTATGCCGGCATGGACCGCTTTGAGGCTCGTAAGGCTATCGTTGCCGACCTTGAGGCTGAGGGCGCTCTCGTTGAAATAGAGGACTACAGCCATAACGTAGGTACCTGCTACCGCTGCGGAACTACCGTTGAGCCTAAGGTTTCAACTCAGTGGTTCGTTAAGATGAAGCCTCTTGCTGAGCCTGCAATTGCCGCAGTAAAGAATGGTGATACAAAATTCGTTCCTGAGCGCTTTGATAAAATCTATTTCCACTGGCTTGAAAATATCCGTGACTGGTGTATCTCCCGTCAGATATGGTGGGGCCATCAGATTCCCGCTTTCTACTGCGATGAGTGCGGCGAAATGGTCGTTACAAAGGAAGACAGCGCAGTATGTCCAAAGTGCGGAAAGCCTATGAGACAAGATCCCGATACCCCCGATAAATGGTTCAGCTCTGCACTCTGGCCGTTCTCTACCCTCGGCTGGCCTGAAAAAACTGCTGACCTTGACTACTTCTACCCCACAAATACTCTTGTAACAGGCTATGATATCATTTTCTTCTGGGTT
>JAGBIH010000048.1 GCA_017935095.1 Ruminococcus sp. | reverse complement strand
TTTCAAGTCTCTTTGTTATCTTTGCCACTCCTGAACCGACTATTGCCTGTCCTTCGTGGTTTTTCGTGTCCCCCTCAGGCGACTTGTTTATTATATCATACCTTCTGCTCTTTGTCAACTAAAAGATTCTCGCCTCTTTTTGGCTTTTTTTGTGCAGGTTGCACACTCACATTGCTCCAACGCCGCTTATAAGCCATTTTGCCGAGAAAACCAGCGCCATTGCAATCAATGCGGCGGCAATTATAATGTTCTTTTTCAGTTCTTCTTTATATTCAAACTGCGAGGGCTTCTTCGGATTGTAAACAATTTCCTTCATATCCCCTACATTAAAAGGCTGGCTGAAGCCAGATGTATCGTCCTTTTCCCACTCGCCAAAGCGCAGAGTGTGGACATATGCGCCTTTTTTCTTCTCTCTGACCGCAATAACCTCGGCAACTGTTTCTACTCCCGATTTTTTAAGCAGCATAAGCTTAATGAGATACACCGCACCGAACAGTGCTATTACTATGCCGATTATTCCCCATATCAGATCTTTCACATTTTCACCTCATTATAGTTAAGGGCAGGTCGCCCTGCCCCGAATAAATATTGCATATCTGCTTTACGCCATAAGCTTAACCATAACAGCCTTCTGAGCGTGGAGGCGGTTTTCTGCCTCTTCAAAAATCTCATTTGCGTGAGCCTCGAATACCTTCTCGGTAATTTCCTCCTCACGATGTGCAGGCAGGCAGTGAAGAACCATTGCGTCCGCATTTGCAGCAGCCATAAGCTCGTCGTTGATCTGATAGCCGTCAAATGCCTTTCTGCGCTTCTCGGCCTCATCCTCCTGACCCATTGAAGCCCACACGTCGGTAATGAGAACATCAGCACCCTTTGCAGCCTGAAGCGGAGAATTTGTCATCTCAAAATTATCATACTGAGCGGCAAAATCAAGAATCTCCTTAGGCGGCTGATAGTCGTCGGGGCAGGCAATGGAAACAGCCATACCAACCTTGAGACAGCCTACTATAAGTGAATTTGCCATGTTGTTGCCGTCGCCGATAAAGCACATTTTCAGTCCGTCGAAGGTGCCCTTGAATTCACGGATAGTCATAAGGTCTGCAAGAACCTGACACGGGTGGCAGAAATCAGTCAGTCCGTTGATAATCGGAATGCTGCCGTATTCTGCAAGATCCTCAACCTCTTTCTGTGCAAAGGTGCGGATCATGATACCGTCAAGATAGCGGGAGAGAACTCTTGCTGTATCCTGAACAGGCTCGCCTCTGCCTATCTGGAGGTCATTCGAGGAGAGAAACAGCGGATATCCGCCCAGCTGATACATACCTGTCTCAAAAGAAACTCTTGTACGTGTAGAAGCCTTCTGGAAAATCATACCAAGGGTCTTGCCCTTGAGGTGAGGATGCGGAATACCATGCTTC
The DNA here is from genome assembly GCA_017935095.1 of Ruminococcus sp. Lineage (GTDB taxonomy): Bacteria > Bacillota > Clostridia > Oscillospirales > Ruminococcaceae > Ruminococcus. Next base: position 4,225 of record JAGBIH010000048.1, on the reverse strand, counting down.
AGCTCATATTTAAGCTGGTCGGCAAGGTTAAGTATATCTATAATTTCTTCTGTGCTCAGGTCGAGCAGTTTAAGTAAGTGTTTCATGGCTTTATCCTTTCAAAATAGTTACTGACTTATATAGCAGGAGTTCTTTCCTGCAATCGGTTACTGCTTGTTGATATCGCCGAACGCAATATCAATAGCAACGGCAAACAGCGGAATATAGTCATCAAAGGCTGTATTTTCGATATTGAGGTCGTATTGAAAAACACCTGCCATAGCCTGTTTTGTTGCAATATGACCGACAGTTACGCCGTTAAAAAGTATATCAAAATTTTTCCTGTCCTTACTTGCTATGGAATAATTCATATTTTTTCCTTCTGCTATAATAGTAGGGTCGAGGAAAAGTGATTTACAGCTGAGCTTAAGGAATTCATCATCATTCAGAATGATTGAAAATGCCGGCTTTCTGCCCTCAGCGGTCTGGAGCAGCGTATAAAGATGATAATTGCTTGTATCAAGCAGCACATAGCGCTGCCCAAAGCCTTTTTTCTTCACATTGTACAATACTCTTGATTTTTTATCCTGAACGACGTATTTAGTTCCTTTTGATACTACTACTAAATCCATACTCATTCCTTCAGCACCTCCATTAATATATTCAATCCGCAGTCAAGCTCCTCATAAGAAACTGTAAGGGGAGGAAGAAGTCTCACCTTTTCCTTTGCTGTAAGGAGAAGCAGCCCCTTATCCAGAGCCTTTCTGACCACATCAGCAGCATTTTTTGTTCTGAGTGTAATACCTATCATCAATCCGAGTCCGCTCACGGAAACAACCTCGTCGCAGCCTTCAAGCTTGTTCTTTATGTATTCTGCTTTTTTTCCTATCTCACTGAGGAAGCCTTCTTCAGTAATTCTTTCAAGCACTGCAAGACCTCCGGCACAGGCAATCGGATTTCCGCCGAAGGTAGAGCCGTGGGTACCTGCTGTAAGGACTCCGCTGCACTTCTCATTCATAAGACAAGCGCCCATAGGAACTCCGCCTGCTATACCCTTTGCAAGAGTTGTGATATCAGCCTTTTTCCCGAAGTGGTCACCTGCAAGGAACTCACCTGTTCTGCCGACACCTGTCTGAACCTCGTCCGCAATGACGAGAACGTCCTTTTCTGCACATAAAGCATAAATCTCGTCAACAAAACCCTTATCGAGAGTATTTACGCCGCCCTCGCCCTGAACGTACTCAATCATAACTGCGCATACCGTATCATCAAGCTTTGCTCTGAGGTCGTTAATATCATTAGCAGCCACATTCACAAAGCCCTCTAAAAACGGGAAGAAGTAGTTATGGAAAACGTCCTGACCGGTAGCGGAAAGAGTAGCCATAGTTCTTCCGTGGAAGGAATTCACAAGGGTAATGATAGTATGTCTGCCCTTACCGTACTTATCGAAGCTGTATTTTCTTGCAACCTTTATAGCGCACTCGTTAGCCTCAGCACCGCTGTTTCCGAAGAAAACAGAAGAATATCCGGCAGTGCTGCAAAGCTTTTCCGCAAATTCTGCCTGTATTTCGGTATAGTAATAATTGGAGCTATGCTGAAGGGTTCTTACCTGTGCACAAACGGCGTCAGCCCATTTCTCATCGCAGAAGCCGAGAGAATTGGTACCTATACCGCTTCCGAAATCGATATACTCCTTACCGTTTTCATCAACACAGCGTCTGCCGCTTCCCTTTTGAAGTGCGAGAGGATAGCGTCCATAAGAGTGAACGACGTTCTTATCAAATTTTTCAATAGTTTTCTCATTACAATTCATATCAGTTTCCTCCTCTGCATCAGGGTAATGAAAAGCCGGAAAGCCTATCGTAATCTTCATTATAATTATAACGTCCGGCGGCAGGTAAAATCAATAACCCTTGCAAGCAATTACGTAAATTTTTGGTGTATAAGTAAATGTATTATACAAATTGAGTCCCGATACCCTCATTTGAAAGTATCTCTATAAGGATAGAATGCGGCACTCTGCCGTCGATAATGACTGTCTTGCTTACGCCTCGTCTGACAGCCTCAACGCAGCAGTCGATTTTAGGAATCATGCCGCCTGAGATAATTCCCTGTCTCTTGAGAAACGGAACTTCACTTACGTTGACCTCGGGAATCAGTGTGGAAGGGTCGTCCTTGTCACGGAGCAGACCTGCAATATCGGTCATGAGAATGAGATTCTCAGCACCAAGCTCAGCAGCGATTCTTGCTGCGGCAGTATCTGCATTTATATTATATGTGTTTCCGTTCTCATCTGTTGCAACAGTAGCGATTACAGGGATATTTCCATTGGAAATAGCGTCGAGAATCGGCTTTGTATTGACCTTTGTGATTTCGCCTACATAGCCTAGGTCCTGACCGTCATCGGTCTTTTTCTTCTCAGCCATGAGCATTTCGCCGTCAATACCGCAAAGTCCGACAGCACTTCCCTTATGCTGGGCAAGAAGCTGTACAAGCTCCTTGTTCACCTTACCTGCAAGCACCATTTTCACAACGTCAACAGTAGCCTCGTCGGTATAGCGCAGACCATTCACAAAGCGGCTTTCGATACCAAGCTTACCGAGCATATCGTTAATCTCAGGGCCGCCTCCGTGCACGAGCACAACCTTTACGCCGACAAGTGACAGCAGTACGATATCTGTCATAACAGCGTCCTTAAGCTCCTTGTTGGTCATAGCGTTTCCGCCGTATTTGATTACAAGAATTTTGTTATTATACTTCTGAATATAGGGAAGAGCGTCAATAAGCACCTGCGCTCTTGTTTCATTTGAAATAAAATCCATTATACTTCTCCTTTATTTTACTTCGGAATATACGACAAATACCGTTATTTCTGATTTGTGTGTGACAAAACAGCTCTTCTGTCATATACTGCCTTGCTGAGGATTCTGCACACCTCATCGGGATTCTTCACCCCATAAAAGCCTGAAAACGCACCCATATTATTTCTTACTGCCATAACACGCATTACAGAGAAACGAACTGTTCCCACAGGCTTTCCCATATCTGTACAGGTTATATTGAAAATATTCTCAAGAAGCTCTGAAACAACAGTACCGTTTATAACGGAGATAACACGGCAGTCAGTAATAGCATATGTATGCTTTCCGCCTGTCATTTTTCTGAACTTTATAAGCATTGCTATTCCTATAATAATGAAAGGAATTCCGAAAACTGCCATAAAGCCGCCTCCGGCAGCTGTTGCCATTAAAGTCCAGAAAACAGCGAAGCCTATCCAGAACAGCGGAAAAATCATTGTCAGACATGAAGCACCCATACCGTATCCCTTCTGCTTTCTTCCGGTCCAGAGGAAGTTTTCATGAGGCATCATATATGAATGCAATTCATTTTCTATATCGCTGCACTCATCATAATGCTTCTGTTCGGAATTATAGTCCTCATAGGTCTGACCGTGCTCGTGGTCATCGCACTCATAGCGATACTCCTCTACAGGACGGATATAATCGCCGTTATACTCATCATTGTTGTATTCATCATCTTTTCTGAACATAAATCCCCCTCAGCCCTCTCAGCTTCTGTAATCGCCGTTTATCTTTACATAATCGTAGGTAAGGTCGCAACCCCATGCAACAGCCTTACCGCCGCCGTTACCGATACTGATTATAATATTGATAACCTCTTCCTGAAGAATCTCCTTAGCCTTTTCCTCAGAGAACTCAACGCCTGCACCGTTTTTGCAGACATCAATCAAGCCCTTTTCTGAGCCTATCTGAACATCAACCTTATTGATATCAAACTCAGCGTCAGCATATCCGACTGCGCAGAGGATACGACCCCAGTTAGCGTCCTCACCGAACATTGCCGCCTTGAAAAGGCTTGATGTAATAACACTCTTTGCAACAGTTTCTGCGATTTTCTCAGTTTCAGCACCTGTAACTGCGCATTCGATAAGCTTTGTTGCGCCCTCGCCGTCACGAGCCATCATACGTGCAAGGTTCATCATGAGTGCATACAGAGCATTCTCAAATTTATCAAATTCCTCATTTTCCTTGTTAACGGGCTTATTTCCGGCAGTACCGGCAGCAAGCACACATACCATATCATTTGTTGATGTGTCACCGTCAACGCTCACACGATTAAGGGTAAGCTTTACAACATCGCTGAGGGCACGCTGTAAAAGCTCCGCAGAGATATCAGCGTCGGTAGTGATAAAGGTAAGTGTAGTAGCCATATTCGGGTGAATCAT
>JAGBIH010000047.1 GCA_017935095.1 Ruminococcus sp. | reverse complement strand
CATATCCGGACGCTTCATTTGCAGATTATTGCGTTTGAAATAAGCGTATGTATCGTCAAGAGCCTTTTTATACTGTCTGGGGATTTCAGTGCTTATATACTGTCCTGTTTCCGCTTCAAGCTCTTTCATGAGCCTTTCAAGCTGTTTCAGCACACTGTTGTAATACGTCCTTGTGCCTGCACCGTAATTCCCCGTTACGATTTCTGCAAGCCTTGCCTGAGCCTCACGGTAAATCCCGATAAGCACATCAAGCTGCGACTTATTCGCCATTGTCTATCACTCCGAGCTGTAACGGCTGAACGGCGGCATTTTCTTCGTTTATCTGTTCAAGCTCCGCCTCTGCCTCCGCATCTGAAAGACCCCGCTGTTTGAGTGCCGCATACTGCGACATCACCGCCTTGCCGCCTGTTGCGAGGTTTAGTGTCTGTATCTGCTCTGTTTCGTCAACAGGAAGTCCGTCATTCCAGTGCAGAGTAAGTCCATTGTAATCAACGGAAATCCCGTTAAGACTGCATAATGTGCATATTATGTTCTTTACTCTTGCATTGTTCAGCTTTGCAAGCCTTGCCGCCTTTACTCTCGGAGATACAAGCCGAAGCTTGAGAGCTGTTCCAGAGCTGTCATTTCCGCCTGCGTCCGCAAAAGCCTGTCCCATTTCAGAAAGTATGTAAAGCTGATTGAAAAGCATTTCCGCCTCCTTGAATGAGCTTTCAAGATTTCCGTCCCACGTAATATATTTTAGGTCAGGACTTTCATTATCGGCTCTGGCAAAATACTTGCCCAGATTGAGATAGGATACTCCGAACTGCTCATCATAGGTCATTGCCGATTCGGGTCCCGACATGGACGGCTCGGAATGCTTGTCAAGCACGCTGTCAATGCAGGAAAACCGCCAAATCAGCTTTTCAATGATACTGCTTACGATTTTATAGTCCGACATTCCGAAAAGACTTGTACTGCTTGTCACGTTCGTGAGAACCTGAACTGCAAAGTCATCAAGTCCTGTAGCGTGCTTTTTCTCATACTCCACAGCACCAATATTGCCGCCGAGCCTGTAAAGACGTTCAATGAAACTGCCCTTTTCGTGTATCTCAACGTAAAGCGACTGCATTTTGCCGTTTCTGTCGGGATTTACAGGGTAAGCTATTACATGCTGAGTAATCGTTTTCAGGTCTGATTTATCGCATATCGGGAACCAGAACATTGGCGAAACTGCGGTAAAGCTCTTATCCTTGAACTTTAATACCGCATTGCCGAAGCGTGAGATGTCAATGAACATCTCGTACAGCTTGTTGAAAAATTCCTGCTGTTCAAGCAGCTTGCTGATTTTATCGGTGTCCTGCTCTGTTTCGAGCGTTGGAGGCTCACCGCACACAAAGTCAGCTGTCTTTTTACTTATTAACTGCTGATAGTTGAAAACTGTGTCAATCTCGGACTGCTTTTTCCCTAATCTTCGGGCAATTGCCGAAAAGTCGGACTGCCATTCATTTGGAATTCCCGAATTGAACAAAATTTCATTCCTGCGGTATTCTTCAAGTCTTTTCCTCTCCGAAATCGGAGGAAAAGCCGAGCCGCTTTCGAGAAAATCAAGGTCGGTAAGCATCTTTTCACCTCACATCAACAAAAAATCCGCCCTTGTTGTAAAGAACGGTGTTTACAAAATAGCGTATATCGTCCATGGCATGGTCGTTTTCCTTTATCGGAGCGTCATTGCCTGACTTTTCGTTCCAGCGGTAAGCCGAGAACTCCGCAAGAGTGCTTGCACAGCAGTCACAGATTTTTATTTTGCCTGTCTGCAATGCCGTTGCAGTGTTGCGTATACCCTCCAGAACGTCATTATTTGCCTTTACAACAAAAAAACGTCTGTGACGTCTGATACATTCAATAAAGCTTGCGGCGGAGGGGTCAATTATTATTGACTTTATCGGACGGTCTGCGGCGAGCTTTTCAAGCTCTGTATAATATTCCTCGTCCGTCTTGTTGCAACCCTCTCTCCGCCCGCTGTAGTAATACTCTGAAATACGATACCATACACCGTCACAAAGTCCCCAAAGCCCCATAGATGTGGGGTTGAGTGTACCATAATCTATGCTGATATGATAGCGTGTGTATTTTCTTTCAGCAGTCGGACAGGTTGCGTTCCCTTGTGCCGCAAATGCATAAATAAGTCCCTCTGCAACTACCCATAAGCCTTTGATATATCTGTCATGGAATACTCCTGTAAACTGACGTTCTGCCTCGTCAAGCTGTTCCTGCGTGAGAGTGGGGTTGTCAGACATCAGGAAATGCAGGTGCAGAGCCTTCCGCTTTTCCGCATTGCAAATCCATTCGGTGTAAAACCAATGTGCAGGACTTTCAGGATTGCAGTTGAACCAGTAAAGCGATTGACTGACCGAAAGGCAACGGGCGATTGCCTGATTGACAAAGCTTTGCGGCATCAGAGCGACTTCATCAAGAAAGACACCTGAAAGTGTTATGCCCTGCAAAAGCTCGTAGGAGCTTTCGTCCTTGCCGCCAAAAACGTAAAAATAATTTTTCCCATGCCTGCTTTCAACAGTAAGCAGGTGCTTGGACGTTGAATAGCTGAGCTTGAAGAAATGCGTAATATCCGCAATGCTCCGCAGCGGCATAATAATATTGCGTTCGGCAGACGCAACAGTCTTTCCGCATATCCCGAAAGAAGCTTCATTAAATCGTTTCATAGCCCACAGGACGTAGGAGGTTATCATGCATATGGTCTTGCCCGAACGTACCGCACCGTCACAAATAATCGCCTTATAGCCACCCTTGTAGCACCAGCGGAATACTTCCTTCTGCTTTTTTGAGAGCTTTGAAAATGTCATTCCTCGTCAGCTCCTAACGCCTTGTAAAGCAAAGGTTCTTCCTCTGCATGAGTCGGCTCATTTTTCTGCACGGACTCCTCTTTAAGCTTCAGTTCCTTTTTCCTGATTTCAAGCTCTGCTGAGGAAACGTCAGTACCTGCAATATTGCGTATTTCCCTTATCGCCTGAACATCTCCGGTTTTCGCCCTGTTGAAAAGTCCGACAAGCAGTACCATTTCGTTGTCGATTTCTTCGCTGTCAATGCCGAGCTCTGATGCATTGTTGAAGTCGGAACAATTTTGGCAGGGGAGTTCAAGCAGCAGTTTCATTTTTGCTTTCATGTCACGTTTTTTTCTTCTTGCCTCACCCGATTTTCTGCCTGCCATCGACCGTTCTTCGACCGTAAATTTATGTGCGGCAGGTATCAGATTTTTTTCATTCAAGGTCACCACCTCAGTTATTCAGAATATAACAAAGCCGTCAACTTAATGACGGCTCTGCATGAAAGGAGAAAAAAATGGAAGATTTCGTTTTGCGGAGGTCAAAACCGTACAGGATAATTCCTGTACAGGAAAGCTTTTTCTTCTCCTCCGCAGCTTTCTACGATATTATTATAGCACTTGATTTTTTCCCAGAACTGCAAACATTAAATAAGGTTAAGATTTTCAGCAATAAAATATATAAATCTTGATTTCTGATAGCCATATGTTCTTTCACCTGCGGTATAAGGATATCTGGCATAATAAATTATGTTGTTCATGATACCTTGGTGATATTCCTTTGGTATTTTTGAAAGTGCTTTTTCGACCGCTTCGCACTCATGCCTGAGATTTGCAAGCCTTATTGCTTTGCTTTCTGTCGGGTTTCCGTGAGAGCTTGAAGTGACCTCATCATGTTCGGGAGTGCCGTTGATTATGTCATCACACTGCTGTTTTATACGTTCATAATCCCGAACCAAGTCTATCATGCGCCTGTACAAAGTCTGCGGCAGCTTGTAAGGATTGTTTTTTGTTCTTTGATAATTTCTCATTTTGCTATTTTCCTCCTTATAGTTCTTACAACTTTCGGCATATTTATAATTTGCACCGTCAATGCATATTTTTTTACGCATGCAGCTATTGCACCTTGTCATTTTATTTCTCCTTTGAATTTATTTTGAATTTATTTTTTATTCTGCAGGCAAAGTTTCTGTCGTTTGTGAATGTTTCGATAATCTCCACAGCAATTGAAAGAGTTTCAAATATATCTGCAGATTTCTCCATGTCTGACAGCCTTGTGCCTGCCTTTCTGATGTTCTCCTGATAATACTTGCAGGCGGCTGTCCAGTATTCGTAAGCTGAAACAGCCTCATTGTATTGTGCAAGGAGCTTCTTTTTTCTAGCCGCCGCCTCAGAATTACTCAGATTATCGTATTTATATCTTGCATAAAGCAGACGCAGACTGTCAAAATACCGATAAGCCGCAGGCGGAAAACCGCTTACATCAATAACTCCGTCATATGCCTGGCGTTCAAGAATTTTGAAATGTTCAGGATTTTTAAAATCATATATTATGTAAATCACCCCCCTGTGACGGGTGTGACGGGTTTGCACGGTTTTCTATATATTATATATATTTTTTTTGATTTTGATTTTTTATATGATAGAATAGGAAAAACCCGTCAACCCGTCACAACCCGTCACACTCAACCGATAGAAACTGAATAATTTTCACTGTCTAAAGTAATTCCGGAGTAAAACCAGCCGTCACGTTTCTTAACACGTTCGCATCTTTTCTGCATTTCAGTTCCAAATTTTGTATTGCTCATTTTATACTCGTTGTTTTCGTCAGCCCACCTCGAATATGCCGCATAAAGCTGTGAAGCCTTGACCTCGCCCTCTCCGACAATACAGCAGCTGTCTGTAAATGCGGAAATAACGTCCATTTCGTGACGATACTCCCTTACAGCGTCCAGAACGGCTTTGGGCATTGCAAGCCCCTCACTCTGCCACATCCGACAGCCGTCAACTGCCCATCTCAAAATTCCCTCAAGCTCCTTTGCAAGCTTGTATTTCAGATTTCTGTCAACCTGATTTTCGGGTATCTGTGCCTTGAACGGTATAAGGTGTATACGCCGCCATATTCCCGTGTCCGTACCTCTGATAATCGGCTTGTGATTTGTCGCCATCCACAATTTGAACTCAGGCTTGAACTCAAATTCCTCCGCAAACAGCTTTCTTGCAGTAACAACGTCATCACCTGTAAGCTGTTTGAGAAGTCCCTCATCAATGCGCATTCCCTCGTTCGGCTCTACGCTGGTTACAAATCTTGCACCTTTCAGTCTTGCAATGTCACTGTTCGGGGCATTTCCCGAATTTGGCTTTACCATAATCGTCTGCGGCTGGATATTCGTTGCATAATCGCCGAGAATACAGCGTATTATTTCAAGAAAAGTGGACTTGCCGTTTCTGCCTGTTCCAAACAGAAAAAATGCACACTGCTCCGAGGTTGAACCCGTCAGACTGTATCCGACTGCTTTCTGAATGTAGCGTATCAGGTCAAGGTCACCGCTGAAAATGTCGTTGAGAAACCTTTTCCACATCAGCGGCTCGGGAGCGTCCGCATTATATCCGCATCTTGTGATTTTCGTTATGAAAGCAAGCCTGTCATGCGGCATAAGAGTGCCGCTTTTCAGGTCTGCCATGCCGTTTTTGCAGTTGAGGACTGCTTTCTGCCTGTCGAGCATGGACGGCGTAATCGGTTCATAATGCTCCGCCTCGTGGAGCATATTTGTCTTGCCGGTGAAGCTTCTTGACTTCTTGTAATGCTTGACAAACTGTTTTTCCATGTCACCGCCGTTTTCCTCGTCCAGCTCGGCACAAAGAAGTCTTTCCTGAGCCATAAGTTCCACCGCCTCATCAGCAATGCACCTGCTGAACCCGATATTATCATAATTCCACTTGCCGCTGCGGTAAAAAAGCCACTTCCTGTCTGTGTAATTGTACCTCAGTATATCGCCGAAATAGTCCCTGATACGCTGTGCATTGCCCGTATCGTCAAAAGAATATATTTTTTTCGGAACATTATCCTTAGGAGAGATTGATATTCCGTAGCTGCTGCTTGGTCTGATGTTCTGACCGTAAAAGCTGTCACAATTTGCCGCCGCCTTGTTCAGCGTAAGCATGCCGTATGTACTGCCTGACTGCCGTCTGTCCCACTTATCACGCATCAGACCTGACGAACGGTAGATTATATCCATTTTTTCAGTATCGCCGCCGCACCAGAAGGCAAGAATATTGCAGAAAGCCATGTCTGCCTCTGACTGCGAATTGTAGTCAGACCAGTCGCCACTGTAAAGTCTGCTGAATTTTTCGCCGTTTGCGGAGCTTTTTGCTCTTTCGATAATCGACTGCACGTCCATACTCGGAGCAAAAGCTTGTGCAGTTACGCTTTTATTGCTTTGCTTTAAGTCATTGGCAAGGTATTTTGCATGAAGCGGCTTGATTTTCTCACTGCATTCACTGATTTCAACATATTCTGTACAGTAATTGCCTGTCATTACAAAAAATCTTCCGCTGTCGTACATTTCAACAGCCCCCTTGCGGCGTTTGCCCTCCGGCAGACTGCCCTTGCAGATGATGTGTATTCCTGTTCCCGACTGCGAAAGCTCGGTATAGCTTTGCAGGGTGTTGATAAACTCCCCTGCAATATTATCGTCTTTGCCTGAAAAAAAGTCTTTCAGCTCAGCTCCGATTTTGTCGAGGTCAACCCCGAAATAGCCTGAGCCGCTGAACATGAAACCTATGCCTGCAAAGCTTTCCGAAGCCATGACTGCGGTATCAAAGTCGCTCCATGTATCCGGACTGTTTGACATTGCCTGTCCGCCCGTTTTCGGATTTATCGGGATTTTTTTGATTTTAGCAGGTGCGTCAGGTCTGGGGTCTGGTTCAGCTCTCCAGCATACCCAGTTCCTGAGCTTTTTTAATTCGTTTGGTATCAGTTCGTACATTTTTACCTCCGTGTTTTTTTTTGAGAATGCTCCCATATATATACTCGAAAAAGGGTATTTTTTAAACAAAACCGTTTAAATAGTTCTGAAAATTCATAAAATGTTTACATTAAAACGGTACTTCACCGTCTGATATGATTTCCTCGAAGTCATCAAGATTGTTAAATCCGTCCGGGGAGGGAGCTGCGGAGGTCTGCATTTGTGTATTCTGTACCGCCTTTTCTTTGAATACATGGCGGCAGTCGGGGAAGTCGCTTTCATTGACGTACTTGACATTTTCCTGCTGTTTGCCGTTCCATTCCCTATGCTCGACATTGACCTTGAGAGTGCGGTGCATAAGGTCGCTGCACATATCCTGTATGCTTTCGTATGACTTGCCGTTTGGCAGCTTTGCGGACTTTGCAAGACGCATTACCTGCTTGAAGCTGTAGCCCTGAACCTGCATATCAGCCTGAGTAGGTTCTTTGCGTTTCCAGAGCGTGTAAAAAATGTATCTGTCCTTGTATTTTTGATTTATGTCATTTCTGACAACAAGCGAAAGATTGAGTCCTGTTGCACCGCTTTTAGTGGTGCGTTCTTCAATATTGCGGATAATTACCTCATAATCTCCCTCGGGGAGTATGCCGTAATCGCCTGTTACGTCTTCGTAGTTTGTTGAAAACCCCATATTATTTACCTCCGATTAAATTTAATGCGTCCTCCGCACTCCTGCATATTCCTGCGACTGCACCCGATGCCTGCATGACTGCAAGGAACTTTTTTTGCTGTTCCGAAGCTCTGCCTTTCGGCGTTTTCACTTCAATGAATACGGCTCGTCCGTCTGATTTGCGAAAACCGAATAAGTCTGAAAAGCCTTTGGGGACGCCTGTATCAAAATAACGTCCGTCAGGAGTTTTCACAACCCCGACATTTATTCGGAAAATTACGCATGATTCCGACAGTGCAAGCCGTATTTCGTTCTGTATCCTATGCTCTTCCGTCACTTGTTATCATTCCTCTTTCCTTTGCCTGATAAAATGCCCACCCTGTTTTGTATCCGTGACTTTTTGCATAGTCAAGCAGTTCACTGTAAGAATGGCACTCATCAGGAGTTTTGAAGTCAAGCACAAATCCGTCAATTTTTTTAAGCTCCGCCTGCTCCTGTTCTATCTCGGAACGCTGTTTTTTCGGAAACTCATATCCGCAGTTCGGGCAGACAGTTACGGCAGCTCCGTTTTCATCTTTCGGAGAAAACACACAGCAGCATTCGGGACATTGCTTAATATTTATCTCGTCAGACTTTTCAAGCTCTCTTTTCTGCTTTTTTCTGCTTTCAAGAGTCCATTCCCTGTCAGCGTCAGGCATTCCGAAACGTGCATAATTTCCCACATGGTCGATTATGACTGCACGCTTGCCCTTGCGGTATCTCATGCACCGCATAGACTGCTGAATGTACAGCGTCAGCGATTGTGTCGGTCTTAATAAAATTGCACACTCGCAGTCGGGGACATCAAAGCCCTCTGAAATTAAGTCTACGTTGCAGAGAATGTCAATTGCACCTCTGCGGAAGTCCTCAATAATACGCTCACGTTCAGCCTTTGGTGTACTGCCGTCTATGTGTGCCGCCTCGATCCCTGCAAGGTTGAACTGCATTGCCGTTTCCATTGAATGGCGTACAGAAGTGCAGTAGCATACTGCCTGTCTGCCTTTTGCAAGCTGCTTGTAATACTTTATCACATCACCGAACACGGCCTTGCGGAGCATCAGATTTTCAACTGATGAAACGTCATAATCGCCCTTTTTTATTTTAATTCCGGTGAGGTCAACAAGACTTGGAGCGTAGTAATCATAGGGTGCAAGACAGCTGTTTTCTATGAGCCAACGAGCCGAAACTCCGATTATAAGCTCGTCATTTACATCTGAAAGTCCGGAGCCGTCAAGGCGGACGGGAGTTGCGGTAATTCCCACCCGATACGCATTCGGGAATGCCTCGTATACTTTTTTATAGGTGCTTGCAAGGCTGTGGTGATTTTCATCTGTAATGATAAGCGAGGGAGTTGACATTTTATCAATGCGTCTTGCGGCTGTCTGTACCATCATCACACGGCAGCGGAGCATATCAACTCCCCATTTTCTGAAAGTATTTTCTATCTGCT
>JAGBIH010000046.1 GCA_017935095.1 Ruminococcus sp. | reverse complement strand
GGATAATATGGTCAGAATTGACTGCATCTCTGATGATGCTCCTTATTTTGTTATGTCATCCTTATCAGGAGGAGCTGAATGGGTGATGATTACTCCAAGTAATGTAATTGATGGTGACTATTATTACTCGTATGAAGATATGGTCAAAGGCTTCGGAGCAGATATGTCACTGCTCGATTATGTTTCGGTTATGGCTCAGAATGCTCCCGTTACCGTGTATTCAATTGATGTTGTCACAGCAGAATCGGTAAATGATACAGAGGACGTGATAACCGGAGAAAATCGTGTTGTAGGTTATCTGCCTGACTGGTCATATCAGGCTTACAAGGAAATGGATTTCAGTGCTCTTACGCATCTGAACATAGCTTTTTGCAATCCTGATACGAACGGAAATATCTCATGCTACATACCCGACAGTGAAATGCACGCAATTGTTGATAAAGCTCATGCAAACGGAGTCAAGGTTCTTGCGGCACTTGGCGGAGGCGGAGGCTGTGACAATTATCCGCCGCTTGTTTCAACAACAGAAGCTATGAATAGCTTCAATGAAAAAATCATGGCATATTGTGAAAAATACAATCTGGATGGCGTTGACCTTGATATAGAGCTTGGCTCAAACAACAGTATATGGAACAACTACGCTGAATGGTGCAAGTCACTGAGAGAGCTTTGTGATGAACGTGATATGCTCATGACAACTGCAACTGCACAGTGGGTTGCGGTTCATGTCAAGGCTGAGACCTTCGGACTTTTTGATTTTGTCAATGTCATGGCATATGACAACGAAGCGGATCCACAGTCGCATTCTACATACGAATTTGCGGTAGAATGTCTCAAATATTTTAATGTGCAGCGCAGCATTCCAAAGGACAAACTTGTTCTTGGAGTTCCATTCTACGGCAGAGGCTATAATGCCGACGGTTCACTCGACTGGGGTTCATATGTAGCATTTTCGGAGCTGATTGAAGCAGATACCGCAAATTATTCTGCTGATAATTATAACGGAGTAGCATATACAGGCTCAGAAACCATGAAGAAAAAGTGCACGCTTTCAAAGACGCATGGAGGAATCATGATATGGGAGCTGAGTCTTGATGCAAAAGGGGAATATTCAATGCTCAGACTGATAAAGGACGAGCTTAGCGGTAAAACGAAGCTTGTTGGCGATATTAATTATGACGGAGCAGCTGATGATAAGGATTTGATATTGCTGCGCAATTATCTGCTGATGGTTGAAGAATTTACTGAGGAGCAGTATATTGCTGCTGACCTGAACGCAGATGGTAGTGTGGACAGTCTTGATTTGTGCAGCCTGAGAGCAATTCTTGCTGCATAGTCAAGCAGAAAACGGGCGACTGTATATACAGCCGCCCTTGATTTATATTATTGCTAATGGTTTGTTATGGAAGAAATATTATCTGTTGTTAATTGTTTCAGGATACAAGTCGTGGTGAATAAGACGATCCCATGCTACTTGTTCCCATTTTGTGCCTGCCATACCGTAATTGCAGTATGGATCTATAGAAATTCCTCCACGAGGCAGGAATTTTCCCCATACCTCAATATATTTTGGGTTCATAAGCTTAATCAGGTCCTTCATGATTATGTTGACACAGTCCTCATGGAAATCGCCATGATTTCTGAAGCTGAACAGATAGAGCTTCAGCGATTTGCTTTCAACCATAAGCTCATCAGGAACATAAGAGATGTAAATTGCTGCAAAATCAGGCTGACCCGTAATCGGACAAAGACTTGTGAATTCAGGACAGTTGAACTTTACAAAATAGTCATTGTCGGGGTGTTTGTTCGGAAAGGTTTCAAGAACCTCCGGATTATAGACAGATGAATACTTAGTGTGCTGATTTCCGAGAAGTGTTATACTGCCTTTTTCGTTTTCTGTTCTTCCGCTCATTGCTTTTCTCCTTTCAAAAGTAACGGGTCTGTAGTATTGTTTGCCTCAAAAGCGGCAATACGGTCACGGCAGGTACCGCAGATATCGCAGGGTCTGTCATTTCCCTCATAGCAGCTCCATGTCATTTCGTACGGAACATTAAGCTCCAGTCCCTTTTTTACTATCTGAGCTTTAGTCATGTTTGCAAACGGTGCTTCTATATGAAGCTGATTTCCGCTTCCGAGGAAGATGGCACGGTTCATGGAATCGTTGAAATCACTGCTGCAGTCAGGATAGGCGCTTCCTGCTGCGTCATCGCTGTGAGCGCCGTAATATATAACATCGCAGCCGTTTGAGAGTGCGATGCTTGCAGCTGACGAGAGAAACAGACCGTTTCTGAACGGAACATAGGTAGATACAGGAGTTCCGTCGGTTTTCTCAAGCTGCTCTGCGTAGGTTTCCTTAGGAATTTCGGCATCGGAATTTCTGAGCAGTGAGCAGTCGGAATCGGCAAATATGAGAGCAAGGTCAAGCTGTTTCCATGCAACTCCGTAGTAAGCGGAGATTTTTTTTGCTGCCTCTATTTCCTTATCATGTTTTTGACCGTAATAAACAGAAAGTGCAAGCACCTCCTGAGCGCCGTATTTCTGAACAGCCATTCCGAGACAGGTAGTGCTGTCGATTCCGCCGCTGAAAAGAACAAGTGCCTTCATGTTTTACCTCCTTAGTGTTCGAGTAATTTTTTTAATTCAGAATCTGTTTTAAATGCACCGCAGTAAGTTCTTGTTACTGTCTGAGCAGAGGCATTTCTGATACCTCTTGCTGTCATGCAGCTGTGAGAGCCTCTTATCAGTACTCCCACATCAGGCGAGCCTGTAGACTCTGAAATAATTTCAGCAATATCCTTTCCGAGACGCTCCTGAAGCTGGAGCCGTTTTGCAGCCATATCACAGATACGTGCTATTTTGCTGAGTCCGAGGACTTTCCCTCTTGGTATATATGCGACATTCACGTACATATCATACATCAGTGCAAGATGGTGTTCACAGTAACTGAAGACAGTGATATCCTTCATCACGACAGCTGATTCTGAATCGCAATAATCTTCGCAGTCAAAGGTTTTGCCGAACATTGAGGCAATATCATGGTTGGTATAGGAAATACCCTCGAATACCTCCTCAAGCATACGGGCGACACGCTGAGGGGTTTCACGAAGCCCCTCTCTTTCAGGATTTTCACCGATAGCCTCAAGAAGACCTCTCACGTGATATTCTATAGCTTTTTTGTCCATACGAATCTCCTTTCAGACTCCCTGAGTATCGGGAGACCATATAAATTTGTGAAGCTGAAGCTGAAGTCTGACATTATTGAGCCTGCGTTCCTTCATGAAATTCACGATTTTCTCAGGATTGATACTTCCGAAAACGGGGCTGAAGTATACATGACAAAGCTCAGTAAGATTATAATTTCTGATAAGCTCTGCAGCACGCTCCAGATCATCAACACTGCCTGCAACAAATTTTACTGTATCCTCGGGACGCAGACAGAGGAAATTTTCGGTGCACATAAAGTCCTCCATACCGCTTGACGGCAGCTTGTAGTCCATTGTAAAGACGGGACGGTATTGCTGCGAGGAAAGCTCTTTCAGTGGTATACTGCCGTTTGTTTCAATTTCCACACGGCAGCCATTCGTAATAAGCATTTTTATCAGCTTGTAAATATTTGTCTGCAAAAGCGGCTCGCCGCCCGTGAGAGTTACATTCTTTACGCCTGTTGACGCAACATATCCGCAGAGTTCTTCAGCGGTCAGAAATTCAGCGGGAGTGCAGTCGGAGTTTGCCCAGCGTGTATCGCAGTAGCTGCAGCTGAGATTACATTTTCTGAAACGGATAAATACAGCGAGCTCACCCGCACGAGTACCCTCGCCATTTATGCTGACAAATTTTTCAGCAACAGGAAATGTGTTCATTCGTTCACCTCATAAGTTGCACAATTTTCCGGAGTTTCGTAAACAGTAACGCTTTTTACCGGAAAATCCTTTGCTTTGAGTATGGTAAAGAAATGCATCGCAAAATTTTCCGCAGTAGGGCGGAACGGAATGGGTATGAGATGAAAATTTTCAGCGCACAAAGCATCGATAGTAGCCTTTTTGAGTGTATTTTCTTCATAAATCAGTGCATGGTCAAAGCTGTCAGCAAGAGCACGTACTTCACGTTTTATATCGCCGAAATCAATAAGCATTCCACGCTGAACACCTGATTCCTGCAAGGCTTCGCCGCTGATTACAGCTTCAATTATCCAGTGGTGACCGTGAATATTTGCACATTTACCCTCATAGCCTGACAAAAAATGAGCGCTGTCAAATGCGGCGGAAGTTTTCAGATAATACATGGAAATTCTCCTTAAAATAAAAAAAGTATCCGACAGCGCAGATACATCCTAAAATCAATATTGACGTAATACATCAATGTCCGAAGCCACATAACAACTATGGCTTTGATGAATGATACGGATGCCCTGGTTTTATTTAACGACAGGATGGCGCAAACGAACTGTCGGAATCTGATAATATTATATCATTCATTTCAATTAATGTCAAGAGGTGTAATCTGAAGCTGATGTCATATGCCTGCGTATTCCGGAATAGAATTGAATTATGGAGGCGATTTTATGGACAGAAAAGAGCTTGAGTCTCAGGCAGAAAGATATAAACGTGAAATGATGAAGCTGTATAACAGAAGCAGTGTATCTTCAGGAGCCAATGCAGAAAATAATGTATCATCTGCTGTGGAAGCTAACGAAGAACGCAATCCGGATTTACCTCAAATCGAGGAACGACCGTATGTTCCGGAGGTGAATGAAGAACGCAATCCAGATTCACCTCAAATCGAGGAGGAACCGTATATTCCGGAGGCAAATGAGGATAATCCACCTGAATACTATAATAATTCTGAGGGAGAATCCACACAGGATAATACAAATAATTTTTTCATGCAAAAAAACAGATATGATATAATATATCCTGAGCCGGATTTATCTGCGCTTAACAGAGATTACAGTAATGGTCTGGTAGATGATGCGATTCCGCCGTCATATGTCTCAGAGGAAAGCATAGGAAGCTCACGTGGATATATTCAGGTAAATGTCCGTACAGGTGATGACTCATACGCTGTTCCTGACGCAATAGTCCTGATTACCGCAACAGTTGACGGAAGGCGTATGATTCTTGCCGCAGGGCTGACTGACCTGAGCGGTGCTACACGTCTGTTTGAAGTGCCTGTACCAGATATATTATATTCGCAGTCACCTGATTCGGAGGTCAGACCATACAGCCTTTTTGATATCAGTGTAACTGCGGACGGCTTTTTTAATTCACGAAGTGTGGACGTACCGGTATTTTCCGGAATAACATCCGTTCAGAATTTCAACATGATTCCGGTTCCTGCATTCATGAAGTCAACTGATGAAACGGTGACTTATTTCAATCAGGAGCCTAATTTGTGGAATCCGAAAAGATAGAAAGGGGTGAAAATATGCTTACAGGACCTCCTTATATTCCCGAAACCATAACGGTACATCTTGGAAGACCAGATTCAGATGCCCCGAATGTAACAGTTGATTTTCCGTCATATATTAAAAATGTTGCTTCGAGCGAGATATATCCGACATGGCCTGACAGTGCGCTCAGAGCAAATATCTACGCAATAACAACGCTTGCCCTTAACAGAATATACACGGAGTGGTATCGTTCAAGAGGATATGATTTTGACATAACCTCCAGTACACAGTTTGACCAGAAGTTCATAAACGGAAGGGAATATTTTGAAAATATAAGCTACATAGTAGATGAGCTTTTCAATGATTATGTAAGACGGCAGGGGACTGTTGAACCATTGTTTACAGCGTTCTGTGACGGGAGAACAGTAACGTGTGAAGGCCTTTCGCAATGGGGAACGGTTGAGCTTGCAAATCAGGGACTTACTCCGTATGAGATACTGCAGTATTATTACGGAGATGACATTGAGATAGTGACAAATGCTCCGGTTAAAACAACATTGACCTCATATCCCGGAATAGATTTTACAGTAGGTTCATCAGGCAATGATGTAAGGTCACTTCAGATTTACCTTAACAGAATTTCCGGAAACTATCCGGCAATTCCGAAAATACCGGAGGCGGACGGAATATATGATACAGCTACCGAAGCTGCTGTAAGGAAATTTCAGGAGGTTTTCGGACTTGAACCGACCGGAATTGCAAACGAGGC
>JAGBIH010000045.1 GCA_017935095.1 Ruminococcus sp. | reverse complement strand
CTTTCCTCATAAACTAATACGTTTCCGCTACCGCATAGTCTGCTCAATATATATTTTAGCATTTTTTGATTTGATTGTCAAGTACATGAAAGACAAGTAAAATATGCAGTGAGCCAGCTATAATTATTATAAATGCTCTGCTTGACATTATATATATAATATGGTAAAATATTATAAATAGTGATTAAGGATGTGTTTTGAATGAAAATGATACTTGCATCCGCTTCTCCAAGAAGAAGAGAGCTTATGAAGTATATAGCCGAAGATTTTACAGCTTCCGCTATTGATTGCGATGAAAGTCTGCCATGCGGAATAAACCCGTTTGAAGCAGCTGAGTATCTTGCAAATCTGAAGGCTTCAGAAGCAAGCAGGCTTTATCCCGATGATATTGTTATCGGCTGCGATACGACTGTTATTCTTGGTGATAATATTCTCGGCAAGCCACGCAATAACGAAGAGTGTATCAGATATATGCAGAGGCTGTCAGACCGTACTCATCAGATTGTTACAGGCTGCTCCATAATCTACAGAGAAAAAGTTCTGTCATTCTCCGAAATTACCAATGTAACATTCCGCAAGTTATCTGAGGATGAAATCATCCGCTATGCCGCAACGGAGGAGCCCTACGACAAGGCTGGAGGCTACGGTATACAAGGTAAAGGCTCCGACTTTATATTCAATATCAAAGGTGACTTTTTCAATGTTGTAGGTCTGCCGGTCACACGTCTTTATCAGGAATTAAAAAATTTTCAAAAAAATATATAAAGGAGTTTATCTATGAATTCTACTGCTTTCCGCAATGCGGATATTCTCATTCCAAAAGATAATATCGAAATGTATAAATGGTCGGTTATCGCTTGTGACCAGTATACAAGTGAGCCTGAATACTGGGACTCTGTTTATTCAACTGTAGGCGATGCTCCGTCAGCGCTCAATCTTATTCTGCCTGAGCTTTACCTCGAACAGGACGGAGTTTCTGAAAGAATTGACAGCATCCATTCTGCTATGGATAAATACATTTCCGACGGTATTTTTGATGAATACAAGGATGCTATGGTTTACGTTGAACGTGTTCAGGGCAATGGCATTCTCCGTCAGGGAATTGTAGGCGCGATTGACCTCGAAAAATATGACTTCTCAAAAGGCAGCACCTCAGAGGTGCGTGCAACTGAGGCTACCGTTATTGAACGTATACCTCCGAGAATCAAGGTAAGACAGGGTGCGCCGCTTGAGCTTCCTCATATCATGATTCTTATTGACGACCCCGAATGCACTGTTATAGAGCCGCTTTCTGAAAATACATCTGATATGAAAAAACTCTATGATTCTGAGCTTATGCAGAACGGCGGAAGTATTAAGGGTTACCTTCTTGACAACAACACTCAGGATAAAATTGATTATGCACTCTCTGCACTTGCTGATCCTGATACATTCTGCAAGAAGTATAATCTTACTGATTCAGCTGTTCTTCTTTATGCTATGGGCGACGGAAATCACTCACTTGCTACTGCAAAGGAATTCTATGAGCAGCTCAAAAAAGCAAATCCCGATAAGGATCTTTCCAATCATCCTGCACGTTATGCGCTTGCTGAGATTGTAAATCTCCACAGCGATGCTCTTAAATTCGAGGCTATACATCGTCTTGTTTATGACGTGGACTGCGATAAGCTCATCTCAGAGCTGACAGATGCTCTCGGACTTTCAGAAACCACTGAATCCGACCAGTATATTATCTGCTCATGCAGTGGTATTGAGAAAAAGCTCTATATCAGCAAAAAATCTTCAAATCTTTCTGTAGGCTCACTCCAGAATTTCCTTGACTCCTATATCAAGGACAACGGCGGTAAAATTGACTATATTCATGGTGCCGATACAGTTAAGTCCCTTGCTGAAAAGCATAACGGTCTCGCATTTATTCTTCCGGATATGGATAAATCCCAGCTCTTCCCGACTGTTATCAAGGATGGAGCGCTCCCGAGAAAAACCTTCTCCATGGGTCACGCTGAGGATAAGCGCTTCTACATCGAGGCAAGAAAAATTACTGAATAATTAAAAAACCTGTCCGTGTAAGGGCAGGTTTTTATCGTATTATTATATCTGATGAACGTCCTCATTGCAGTGCGTTTTATATTTTCCGAACTCCGTAATATCCTTGATTACCTCTCCGGCGATAATCAGTCCCACTACCGATGGAACAAATGCGTTTGAACCGGGAATACTGCGTCTTACACTGCTTTCCTCATTCCACTCAGTATTACCTGACGGCATAATAGGCATTTCTTTTGAATACACTACCTTCAGCTTTTTTATGCCTCTTCTTTTGAGCTGATAACGCATCACCTTTGCAAGCGGACATACCGATGTCTTGTATATATCAGTAACTTCAAACGCAGTTGGGTCAACCTTATTTCCGGCGCCCATCGAGCTTATAACAGGAATACCTGCTGCTTTTGCCTGCATTATTATTTCAATTTTGCCTGTTACTGTATCAATAGCGTCAATTACGTAGTCATACTGAGTGAAATCAAACTCTCCGGCAGTATCCGGCATAAAGAAGGTCTTATATGTATTAACGATGCAGTCAGGATTAATATCATGTATCCGTTCCTTTGCCACATCAACCTTGTATTTTCCTACCGTACTATGAGTAGCTATAATCTGACGATTTATATTTGTCAACGCCACTGTATCATTATCAATAATATCAAGAGTCCCTATTCCCGAACGTGCAAGAGCCTCAACAGTATATCCGCCTACACCTCCCACACCAAAAACCGCCACTCTCGATTCTGACAGCTTTTGCATTGCGTTCTTTCCGAAAATTAATTCTGTTCTTGAAAACTGATTCTGCATTTTTTCTCCTTTATGTACTTTTACTTCCTCTTATTTATATCACTATTATACAGTCTGAATCTGAATTTGTAAAGACATATTCAGCAGATAATAATGATTTTTTACAATGCTTTTGGTATTTTCCTCTAAATTACTTTATAAAATATCGAGTTTTCTTATTGACTTTTATGGAATAATATGTTATTATGAAAAAGGGAATAATAAAAAATTATATTTTGGGAGGAATACTATGAAATATAAAAAGATAATCTCTGCATTGCTTGCAATTGCGATTGTATCTTCAGCAATGCCATTAAACAATGAAATGATTCCCGATTTTAACATTGCATCAGCTGCTTCTGAAGAAGCAACAAGTGGTAATTGCGGAGAAAACCTCACATGGACTTTAGACAGTGAGGGTACGCTTAAAATCAGCGGAACAGGTAAAATGGATGTTTGGGAATATACTGATGTTCCATGGTTTGAATACAAAGCAGACATTTTAAAAGTTATTATTGACAAAGGTGTTACAGATATAGGATATCATGCATTCAATTATTGTCAAAATTTAACTTCAATCACCATTCCTGAAAGTGTTACAAGTATAAATGATTGCGCTTTTATTGATTGTGAAAAATTATCCTCAGTATCAATTCCCGATAGTGTTACAAGTATAGGAGCTCAGGCATTTGAGCGTTGTTCAGCTTTAACGTCAATAAAAATCCCTGACAGTGTTACAAGTATAGAAGCTCGGGCGTTTGAGGATTGTTCAGCTTTAACATCAATAACAATTCCTGAAAGTATTACAAGTATAGGTGGTTGTGTATTCGATAATACCCCATGGATTGAGGCTAAAAGAGCTGATAATTCTCTCGTTATTGTAAATAAAATCCTGATTGACGGCTCCGCATGCAAGGGTGATGTGATAATTCCTGAAACTGTTACATTTATAGGGGATAATGCATTCCAGTATTGTGAAGACTTAACCTTAGTATCAATTCCTGATACTGTTAAAAGTATAGGTACTCATGCGTTTAATGCTTGCAGAGGCTTAACTTCAATAACAATCCCTGAAAGCGTTAAAAGTATAGATAGTCATGCGTTTTATAAGTGCGAAAAACTAACCTCAGTAACACTCTCCGATGGTATTATAAGTATAGGAAATGCTGCATTTGCCAATTGTTCTGACTTAGCTTCTATAACAATTCCTGACAGCGTTACAAGTATAGGGTCTGTTGCATTCTATAATTGTGACAATTTAACATCAATAAAAATTGAAAATCCTGAATGTGAAATCTATGATTCAGAAGATACTATTTCTTACGGTTACAGTGTAGAAGCGGGTAAATATTCCTTCGATGGCACTATCTATGGCTATGATAACTCAACTGCTCAGGCTTATGCTGAAAAGTATGAAAGAGAATTTGTAAGCTTAGGCGAAGCACCTGTTGTTTCAATAACAGCAAGCGGCGAATGCGGAGAAAACCTCACATGGACTTTAGACAGTGAGGGTACGCTTAAAATCAGCGGAACAGGTAAAATGACAGATTGGAAAAATGGCGGTGAGGTTCCATGGGTTGATACAAAAATAAAAATTTCAAATGTTACTATTGATGACGGTGTTACAAGTATAGGAAATTATGCTTTTACTGGGTGCGAGCTTTTAGAGTCAGTAACAATTCCCGACACTGTTACAACTATAGGAACTATGGCATTTTCACAGTGCAAGAATCTGAAGTCAGCAACAATCCCCGCAAGCGTTACAAGCATAGGAAACTATGCATTCTCGTGGTGTGAAGACCTGTCTACAGTAACACTTTCTGACGGACTTACATCTATAGGAAGAGAGGCGTTCAGCCGCTGTGTAAGCTTGAAAACAATTTCAATTCCTGAAAGCGTTACAAGCTTTGGCACAAATGCATTTAATAGTACGCCATGGCTTGAGGCTGAAAGAGCTGAAAATCCTCTTGTTATCGTCAATAATATAGTAATTGATGGCTTTAAATGTGAGGGTGATGTCGTAATCCCCGACGGTGTCACAAGTATCAGCGAGTATGCATTCTCTGCTTGTTCAAAATTAACATCATTATCTATTCCTGACAGTGTTACAAGTATCGGCGAGTATGCGTTCGGTGGCTGCACAGGTTTAACTTCTATAACAATTCCTGACAGCATTACAAGTATAGAAGAAAAAACATTCTATAAATGTAAAAAACTGACCTCAATCGTAATACCTGACAGTGTTAAAAGTATTGGTAAGAATGCGTTTGACAGCTGCACAGGTCTGACCTCAATAACACTCTCTGATACTCTTACAAGTATTGGTGATTATGCATTTTCAATGTGCGAAAGCCTGAGTTCAATCACAATCCCTGATTCTGTTACAAGTATTAGTGATTATGCATTCTCAATGTGCAAGGGACTGAGCTCAGTTACAATTCCTGAAAATGTTACAAGCATCAAACTTGGAGCATTTTCTGAATGTGACGGATTAACTGCAATAACAATTGAAAATCCTGAATGTAATGTTTATGATTCCGAAAAAACAATTGCTCCCGGTGCAGTGATTTATGGCTATAATGAATCAATTGCTCAGGCTTATGCTGAAAAGTATGAAAGAGAATTTGTTAATCTTGAAGAGACACCTCTTGTTGTAATGTGTGGTGATGCAAACTGCGATAATCAGGTAAACATGGCTGACGCTGTTCTCATCATGCAGTCTCTTGCAAATCCGAATAAATATTCAATTACTGAAGAAGGAAAGCTCAATGCCGACTGTATAGGCGATAATGACGGTATTACCAATAAGGATGCCCTTGCTATCCAGAAGTTCAAGCTTGGTCTTCTTACAGAGCTTAACGGAA
This sequence comes from Ruminococcus sp., assembly GCA_017935095.1. Lineage (GTDB taxonomy): Bacteria > Bacillota > Clostridia > Oscillospirales > Ruminococcaceae > Ruminococcus. The sequence continues at coordinate 8,433 of JAGBIH010000045.1, read as the reverse complement.
AATAATACCTGCTTTCAGCATTGTGACAAGTCTTAAATATCTGTATATTTTGCTTGATACTATTATGCTGCAAGAGATGTCTGAAAAAAATTAATAAAGGTATTGCAATTTACCCGAAAATGATATATAATAAATCTGTAAACAGGGGAGCCGTATGGCTGAGAGGAGTAAATATACTCGACCCTTTACCTGAAGCGGATAATGCCGACGTAGGAAGCTTTACGGAATTAATGTCGTATTTTTCGCTGCGGATACAACCGCAGCGATTTTTTTATCAAGGCAGGTATGGAGGAAAATCAATGAAAGCAACAAAAACAAAAAGAATTGTGGAATCAGGACTGCTGATAGCAATGGCTACAGTACTGACAGTATTATCAATGGCATTTCCGCTGAAGCTTCCGTTCGGAGGTTCAGTTACACTGCTTAGTATGCTGCCGATAGTGCTCTTATCGTACCGTCATGGCATAAAGTGGGGGATATGTTCCGGCTTTGTGTTCAGTCTTATTCAGATTGCTACAGGTATTGATAATGTAAAGGCGTTTTTCGTTCCTGAGGATTACAAGCTTACCGCAGCCCTCGGAATAATATTTCTTGATTATATTGCCGCATATACAGTTGTAGGACTCGGAGGGTTTTTCAGGAACCGGATAAAGAATCCCTCAGCATCGCTTGCACTCGGAGCCGCTGCTGCGCTTTCTTTCAGGTATATATGCCACATAATTTCTGGAGCTGTATTTTTTGGTATGTGGGCTGAATGGTTTTTCTCTCAGTATGAGATAGGTGATAAAATCCTCAGTACCTTCTCAGGTGCATCTCTTTCACTGATTTATTCGGTAGTTTATAACGGTCTTTTTATGATTCCGGAAATCATTCTGACCGTTCTGGCAAGTATTGTTATAGGAAAAATACCTGCTATATGCAAAAGAATCCAAAAATAAAAAGCAGAATAAGCCGTATTACAGCATTTTTTGCGGGAATTTATGATTATTAACCAAATTTTCATGAAAAAAATTACAGAAAGACTTGAAAAATTTTTCTGAATAGTGTACAATAATAAAGTAAGTTGTTATTTTATTAACAGCTGATTAGAATGTATTTTATTACGAAAGGATGTCATACCAATGGCAGGATTAAACAAGGTTACTGTAGAAGACATTAACGTAAAGGGCAGAAAGGTTCTCGTAAGAGTAGACTTCAATGTTCCGCTCAAGGACGGCGTTATCACAAACGATAACAGAATCCAGGCTGCACTTCCTACAATCAATAAGCTCGTAGAGGGCGGCGCAAAGATCGTTCTCTGTTCACACCTCGGTAAGCCGAAGAACGGTCCTGAGGACAAGTTCTCACTCGCTCCTGCAGCAGCAAGACTTGCAGAGCTTGTTAATACAAAGGTTGTTTTCGCTAAGGACGATACTGTTGTAGGCGAAAATGCAAAGAAGGCTGTTGCTGAAATGGCTGACGGCGAAATCGTAGTTCTTGAGAACACAAGATTCCGTGGTGCAGAGGAAACAAAGAACGGCGAGGATTTCTCCAAGGAGCTTGCAGAGCTTGTTGATGGCGAGATTTTCGTTATGGACGCTTTCGGAAGCGCTCACCGTGCTCACGCTTCAACAGCAGGTGTTACAAAGTTCGTTAAGGAAACAGCAGTAGGCTATCTCATGCAGAAGGAAATCAAGTACCTCGGAAACGCAGTTGAGGTTCCGGAGCGTCCTTTCGTAGCTATCCTCGGCGGCGCTAAGGTTGCTGATAAGCTCAACGTAATTTCAAACCTCCTTGAGAAGTGCGACACACTTATCATCGGCGGCGGTATGGCATATACATTTATCAAGGCAAACGGCGGCTCAATCGGTACTTCACTTGTTGATGATGAGAAGCTTGATTACTGTAAGGAAATGCTCGCTAAGGCTGAGAGTCTCGGCAAGAAGATTCTCCTTCCTGTAGATACAGCTATCACATCAGAATTCCCGAATCCTATTGATGCTGAAATCGAAATCGAAATCTGTGATTCAGATAAGATTCCTGCTGACAAGATGGGTCTTGATATTGGCACAAAGACTCAGGAGCATTTTGCAGAGGCTGTAAAGACTGCAAAGACTGTTGTATGGAACGGACCTATGGGCGTTTTCGAGAACCCTGTTCTTGCTAAGGGTACAATTGCTGTAGCTAAGGCTCTTGCTGAAACAGACGCTACAACAATCATCGGCGGCGGTGACTCCGCAGCAGCAGTAATGCAGCTCGGCTTTGCTGACAAGATGAGCCATATCTCAACAGGCGGCGGTGCTTCACTTGAATACCTTGAGGGTAAGGTTCTTCCCGGCGTTGCAGCTATCGCTGAAAAGTAATCATACAGACAATAGGGCGGATAGAAATATTCGCCCTTGTTATGATAATTGAGGTGTAATTATGGGATTAATGAAAAAAATAATGTACAAACTCGCCGGTATAAACGAAGAGCTTGAACTGCTGTACCAGGAGCGGGGATTCTGTGAGGAGTATGCCGAGAAATACAAGGCACTCCACAGCAAGAAAATGTCCCCTATGGACTATCTTACCCTTGCAGATATCTACATAAGCCTGAAAAAGTACAGCGACGCTGAAGAAATGCTGAGTCATGTGAATATCGGTTTTAGCACAGACAATACTGTAAAAGGGGTGTACCTCCTGCAAAGGCTGAACCTCTATATCGCAGAAGGAAAAGGCCAGGAGGCTCTTGATATATTTGTCAGGGAGCAGAAATTCCTTGATATATTTTTTTCCGCTCCTGCTTATAAAAGAATGGGGGTTGCATACTATGATGCAGCAGCCGTTACTCTTGCAATGAACGGTAAGCTTGAAGCTGCCGGACGCTACTATCAGCTTGAAAAGCAGTCCGCAGAGGCAAACAATAAAGCAAAGCTTTATCCGGTGCTTACAAATGTACATATGCTGAAAGCTGCCGGAAATGACGATATGGCTGAGAAAGCTGCGGCAAAAGCAAGAGAGGATATAATGAACTTTACCGGATACAGTTATCCGTGGCAGAAAGAGCAGTTTCTTAATATGCTCGGTGACTATATGAAATGATTATAAAGGAGTTAATAACAATGAACAAGTCAACAAGAAAGGCAATTATTGCCGGAAACTGGAAAATGAACAAGACAAGACCTGAGGCTAAAGAGCTTCTTGAGGCTATCAAGCCACTCGTAGCAAACGCTGAGGGCAATGTAGAGGTTATTGCTTGCGTACCTTTCACAAACCTTGAAACAGCTATTAATGCAACAGCAGGCTCAAATGTAAAGATTGGTGCTGAGAATGTTCACTTTGAAAAGAGTGGTGCTTTCACAGGCGAAATTTCCGCTGATATGCTCGTTGAGCTTGGCGTTGAATATGTTGTAATCGGTCACAGCGAAAGAAGACAGTATTTCGGTGAAACAGACGAAACTGTAAACAAGAGAACTATCGCAGCTCTCAATGCAGGTCTCAAGCCAATCGTATGTGTTGGTGAGCTTAAGTGGGAGCGTGAGTGCAATATCACTGAAGAGGTTATCGCACGTCAGATCAAGCTTGACCTCTGGTCACTCACTGCTGAGCAGGTTAAGAATACTGTTATCGCATACGAGCCTGTATGGGCAATCGGTACAGGTCTTACAGCTACTGCTGATCAGGCTGAGGAGGTATGTGCGTTTATCCGTGCTACACTTGCAAAGCTTTATGATCAGGCAACAGCTGATGCTGTAACAATTCAGTATGGCGGCTCCATGAATGCCGGCAACGCTGCTGAGCTTCTTTCAAAGCCTAATGTTGACGGCGGACTTATCGGCGGTGCATCACTCAAGGCTGCTGATTTCAATACAATCGTTCAGGCTGCTGTTGAGGGCTGATCACCAAACAATTGCAGGGACGATAAATATATCGTCCCATTGCATTATAAATAATAAATGAAAGGGTTTGAATTATGTCTAAAAAACCTGTAGCACTTATCATTATGGACGGCTTTGGCTATAATGCCGATGATTACGGCAACGCGATCACAGCCGCAAAAACACCCAATATTGACAAATATATGCAGGGTCCGAATACTCTCATCGGAGCAAGCGGACTTGACGTTGGTCTCCCGGACGGACAGATGGGTAACTCTGAGGTTGGTCATACAAATATTGGTGCAGGAAGAATTGTATATCAGATGCTTGTCAAGATTTCAAAGGATATCAAGGACGGCACCTTCTTCAATAACAAAACACTTCAGGCTGCAATGGATAACTGCAAGGAAAAGAATTCCGCACTTCATCTCATGGGACTTCTTTCACCCGGCGGCGTTCACAGCCACATGGAGCACCTCTACGGTCTTGTAGAAATGGCTAAGAAAAACGGTCTTGACAAGGTTTATATCCATGCATTCCTTGATGGTCGTGATGTTCCTCCGTCATCAGCTGCTGATTATATGGAGGAGGCTGTTGCTGAACTGAATAAAATCGGTCTTGGCAAGGTAGCTACAATTTCAGGACGTTTTTATGCAATGGACAGAGATAATGCCTGGGACAGAGTTGAAAAAGCATACTCCGCACTTGTATATGGCGAGGGAGTACAGGAAACTGACCCTGTACAGGCTATCAGAAATTCATATGCAAACGAGGTTACAGATGAATTCATGCTTCCTACAGTAGTTGATAAGGAAGGTACAATCAAGCCTGAGGACAGTGTTGTATTCTTTAATTTCCGTCCTGACCGTGCAAGACAGATCACACGTGCATTTGTTGATCCTGATTTTACAGGCTTCACAAGAAAGAACGGCTTCTTCCCGCTTCATTTTGTATGCATGGCTCAGTACGACGCTACAATGCCGAATGTAACCGTTGCATATCCGCCTGAGCAGCTTACAATGACAATGGGTGAGTATCTCTCAAAAATGGGCAAGACACAGCTCAGAATTGCAGAAACTCAGAAATACGCTCACGTTACTTTCTTCTTCAACGGCGGCGAGGAAATGCAGTTTGAGGGCGAAGACAGAATTCTTATCAAGTCACCTGATGTTGCAACCTTTGATATGAAGCCTGAAATGAGCGCATATGAGGTTTGTGATGCTGTTGTTGACGCTATCAATGCTGATAAATATGATGTAATTATACTTAATTATGCTAACTGCGACATGGTAGGTCACACAGGCATTTTTGATGCAGCAGTTGCAGCTGTTGAAGCTGTTGATGAGTGTGTAGGAAGAATGGTAGAGGCTATCCTTGCAAAGGGAGGAGCTGCACTTATTACGGCTGACCACGGAAATGCTGATAAGATGTACGAGCCTGACGGAAGTCCGTTTACAGCTCATACAACAAATCCTGTTCCGCTTATTGCTGTTGGTATCGACGGCGAGCTTGCTGATGGAGGCGTGCTTGCTGACCTTGCACCCACAATGCTTGAAATAATGGGTCTGCCGCAGCCTGAGGAAATGACAGGTAAATCACTTATTAAAAAGTAAGAAATACAGAAACAGCTGCCGTAAATGTGTGGCAGCTGTTTTAATATAAGTATGTACTACATGAGATATGTGTACTGTTGATATAAATTCCGGAGGAAGCTTTATGACAAAACAAGTTAAAATATGTCTTGTGCTGGTTACAGTGATTGTTATTGCAGCAATAGCTGCATTGCTGATTATAATGCAACCACATAGTAAATCCGGAAATGAAAATAATTATATCGAGATTATTCAGGATAACGAGGTGCTTTGCATCATTGACCTTAATTCAGAAAGTGACCGGACATTCCGGATTGAATATAACGGCGGTTGGAATGAGATAAAAATTGAAAGTGGGACGATTTGCATATCCGACGCCGATTGTCCTGACCGTACCTGTGTAAAATCAGGTGTTCTCAAATATAAAAACCTGCCGATAATATGTCTGCCGCACAGGCTTGTAGTAAGATTTGCGGATAGTGAGCAGAACGGAGGTTAGTATGAAAACCAAACGACTTGCAGAGCTTTCAATGCTGACAGCCGTTGCACTTATCATATTCATTATAGAGCTCAGGATTCCTGATATATTGACGGTTCCCGGAGTAAAACTCGGACTTGCGAATATAATTACAGTGTATGCAGTTTATCGTTTTAATGCAAAGGAAGTATGTCTTGTTGTGTTTACGAGAGTAATCCTCGGAACAGTTTTCAGTGCGAATTTCTCAGCTATTATATATAGTCTTGCAGGAGCGGTATTATGTCTTGTGGGAATGCTTGGAGTAAAAAAAATAATTTCTCAGCGATACATATGGTTAAGCAGCATAATCGGAGCGATTCTGCATAATACCGGTCAGATTGTGGCAGCTATACTGATAATGAGGTCATTTGCAGTTGCTGTTTACTATCCAATGCTGATAATTGCCGGATGTATTGCAGGAATGTTCACAGGAATATGTGCTCAGCTCATAGTAAGTCGAAAACTTCCTGAAAAATAAGAGGAGTGATAAAAATGAATCCGATGTCAGTATTAAAGCTGAAAAATTTATTAAACAGCTTCAAGGAAAATCATCCGAAGGTACCGCTTTTTATGAAGGCTGCGTCAGGTACAGTGACCGAAGGAGCCGTAATTGAATTGAAGATAACATCTGCGGAGGGACAGACTCTTGTTACGAATATAAGAGTAAACGAACAGGATATGGAGCTGATTAACGAGCTTAAAAATCTTGCATGACGGAGCAGCCTGACGTTAATATTCAATTCCATGTCTTGCAGAAATTCCTTTTTGATATGGATGACGGACAGCTGTGATTTCACTGAGGTAGTCAGCAGAGTCAATAAATTTTTTTTCTGGATTACGTCCTGTCAGTACGAGCTCCACAGCCTCAGGACAGTTAAGAATAAGCTTGTCGGCGAGCTCTCTGCTGAGCATGTTACTGTTATATGCATCGAGAAACTCATCAAGTACCAGCAAATCAGCCTTTTTATCATTAATAAGTGCTAAGGCATCGCAGAGCTGTTTGTTATGACGTGCAGTAACTGCAGCTTTTTCTGAATCACTCATCTGAATGATAAAAGAAGATTTTTCATTGCAGCACTCTACGGTTATACCGTCGATTCTGTTAAGCATGGCTATTTCTGAGGATGCACCATTTTTTAGAAACTGAAAAAAAGCACACTTCAGACCTGCACCAACAGCTCTTATAGTAAGTCCGACAGCCGCAGTAGTCTTACCCTTTCCATTTCCGTAATATATGTGAAGCATAATTATCACCGCCAATAAGATATTATTATAATTATAGCATATTTCAGTGTTATTATCAATAAAAATAAATTAGCGCACAATATGTTCTTATGTATGAAAGGGTCTGAGTATTGACATTTATATAACAAAGTATTATAATTATTCCAGACTATTTACAAGGAGTGTTAAAATGTCCGGAATAATTTTTTTTGATATTGACGGAACTATAGTAACTGAGGACGAGCGTTCGCTGATTCCTGAAAGCACAAGGGCTGCAATTGCAGAAACAAGGCGAAGGGGAAACCTTACTTTCATTAATACAGGAAGAACACTCTTCAATATAGGCGACAGAGTAAAAAAACTCGGTTTTGACGGATTTATCTGCGGATGCGGAACATACATAGAGTATCAGGGCGAGCCTGTATTTTATCATACACAGGAGCAGTCATTCTGCCGCCGTATAGCTGAAATTATGAGAGAATGCAGAGTATCACCTGTCTATGAACATAAGGACGGCTATTTTTTTGATGAAAAAGCAGAAATGAATGAAGGACTCAGATATTTCATGGATGTGTTCGTTGATAAAAATGTTGATGTTACAGGTCGGGTTGAGGATGAAAATTTCAGCTTTGATAAGTTTGTAATCTGGGCAAATAAAGCCTCTGACATGGAACGCTTCAACAGTGAAATCAGCCCGTATTTTTCGATTATCAACAGGGGAGGCGGCTTCTATGAAAATGTGCCTCTTGGCTATTCAAAGGCAACTGCGATACATATGATTCTTGAAAAGCTCAATATTCCTATTGAAAATGCCTATGCAATAGGAGACAGCATGAATGATCTGCCAATGCTTGAGGCAGTACCGAATAGTATTGCTATGGGTGGAGCAGAGAAAATTTACCCATACGTTTCATATATCACAACTCCCATTGAAGAGGACGGAATTGCAAACGCTCTCAGTCACTTCGGATTGATATAAGCTCTGGACTTGACAGGAAAAAATATTTTTTGATTTTACTGTTGAATTGCATGAATATATATGATATAATGTAAATAATACCAGAACGGTAAATAAAAAGAGAGGAAAAAGGCATAATTCAGCCTGAAAAAGCATTATGAATATTGCAATTGCACAGTCCGGAGGTCCTACGTGTGCTATCAATGCTTCTCTTGCAGGAGTATTCAGTGCAGGAAAAAAGTCCGGAAAAATTGATAAAATATATGGTTCGCTGAACGGTATTGAGGGTATTATTGAGGAGAG